>NZ_JAHLPO010000010.1:0-106585 GCF_018917925.1 Intestinimonas sp. MSJ-38
AACTGTCTGGACAATGCTGTGATAGAAAACTTCTTTGGGCTGCTCAAAAGTGAGCTATTGTATCTGCAGGAATTTCAGTCCATGGAGCACTTCAAACAGGAGCTCATTGAGTATCTGGACTACTACAACAACCGCAGGATTAAGGCAAAGCTAAAGGGCTTGCCGCCTGCAATTCACAGACAGCAAGCCCTTTCGGCTGCTTGAACAATTTTTACTTCAGAATATTGTCTAACTTTTTGGGGTCACTTCATGCGGCCTGGAGCGTTCTTTTGTTTGGCTCAGGGTACATATTGCTGCTGAATCTGCGTGACAGAACCTTGCTGGACGGTGATCCAGTAGGGACTTGCCTGGAAATAATCCTGGCTTTCAAATAATTGGGAAAATTGGGAAAAATCCTTACATTCCCGGTTTTCAAAATTGCCATCCGGGTCCAGGTAAGTACAGGTCACCTGGGGACTCACCGAAACGCTTTCCCATTGGGTTTCCGGATTGTGGAGATAAAACCCGCCAGGCATATCTTCCGGAGTGATCCCGGCTTTCTCCATTTCCTGGGTGTCGGTATCGGTGATCCATTGGGCCTTGTCCAAAGTGAGGGAGGAAGCGGCAGGATCTGGTTGGGACAGGAAGGCCAGATACCGGCCGTCTTCGGCCTGGGCAGAAGGGGAAGACCGGGGACTAAAGAGGAAAAACAAGCACAGGATCAAGATGCCTGCCGTCAGAAGAGTCAGAATCCAGGCAGCGGGTTTGCGGAAAGAGAGCACCCGACGGATGCGCTTTTGGGGGCTGACCTGTCCGAATGCAGGGGAAAATACGGCCTGGCCCGGTGCCGACAGTGCCAGCAGGGAAAAAGAATAGTCCTTTTTCTCTTCCGGAGAAAACGAGCGGATGGTTTTTTCATCGCAGGCCATCTCCATATCCTGGGCAAAGAGGAAAAAGGCGACCCACACCAGGGGATGGAACCAATAAATGCAAGCGGCCAGATAGAATAAAGATTTAAACACATGATCCAGCCGGGCGATGTGGCTTTTTTCGTGAGCGATGACAAAAGGACGCATGGTTTCCGGTGTGTGGGCCGGGAGAAGGATTGCAGGCCGGAAAATCCCAAAGACAAAGGGCGTGGGAATGCGGGAGGAAACATAGATGTTGTCACATAGCTTTTGGGCTCCTTTTAGCCGCTTTTTCAGAGAAAGAAGAGAAATCAGCCCTTTCAGAAGGAAAAAAGCCAATCCGGCCAACCAGAGCAAGGACAGAAGGCCCAGCCAGTCGAAAGATCCGGCCGCTGGCGCAGGCTGAGGGGAACCGGTGAGGGCCGAGGACAGCGGTATCACCGGTGCAGGAATGGCCGGAAGGGGACTGGCGGCCTTTGGCAGAGAAAAGGGGCAGAGAAGGCGAAACAGCACACCCAGCCACAAAAGGCAGGTGAGATACTTGGGGAAGGGGCGGAGACAAAGCCGCAGCAGAAGCACAAGGCCCACGGCCACAGCGATCTCCAGCCATCCTTGACTCAGGATCAAAAAGAGAGTTTTCATCACGGTGTTTACTCCTTCCATTGGCGAATCATCTGTTCCAGACTTTCGATTTCCTCAGAACTCAATTTTGTGCGGGAAGTAAAGGCGGCGAGAAAATGAGGCAGGGAGCCGCCAAAGGTCTCTTTCACAAAATCCTGGCTTTGCAAAGCCAGAAAGTCCTTCCGGCTCATCAGGGGACGCACCTGCCCGTCCAGGTTTTCAAAAAGGCCCTGCTGGCACAAGCGGCGCAGCATGGTGTAAGTGGTGGATTTTTTCCACTGAAAAGCATCGCTGCACAGAGTTACCAGCTGGCCGGAGGGCAGTGGGGCATGGTCCCAGATCAGCTGGGCCAGCCGCTCTTCCATCACACCCAGTTTCCGTTCCATGGGATCACCTCCTTCGGTCTAATAACTTTAAACCACATCTTAAGTTTAACATCATTAAACCAAAATGTCAAGAAAAATCACCCCGATTTTTGGGGTGATTTAAACGGTTGGAAGCCTATATGGCGAAAAGGATCTGTTGGCCCTTGGTTTATCAATTCGTAAAAACCGGCGGCCTGTGCGTCGGTTTTTACATGTCTCAAGGGGCCAGTGTACGCCAAAGGCGTGCATGCAGCCCCTTGCAAAAACTCGGCAAAGTGGCCTTTGCCACTTTTTCGACACAAAAAACACCCCGGTTGTGGAGTGTTTTTTCGTTATAGCTCTTCCTGGCAAAAGCGGTCCAGTTTCAGTAGGTTTTCTTTCAGATCGCCGCCCACCGGCAAGGCCCGCTCTCCCAGCTTTTTGGGAGTGGAGGGGTAGTCCCGGTTGAAGCGGATCAGCCGGGCGTTTGGCCATAGCCAGGTGAGGCGCTGGAAATAGTGACGGATCAGGCCAGGGGAGTTGAAACCCACCCCCAGCTCCAGAAACAGGGTGGAGGAGTGTTCGGCCTCTTTCATAAAATCCTCAAAGGGCTGTCTGTTCTTCATGGTCTCCCGGGGGATAAAGCAGTCCGGTCCCCGCAGATTCTGCACCAGGGGAGCGCCGCAGTGGGGGCAGTGGGGGATGTCCTCTGTGGGGCAGGAGAAGGAAACGGGATCGATGTCCCGGGCGATTTGCCGGTAAAAAGGTTCTCCGTCCCACAACATATCGCAGCAGGGGCGGGAGCACTGCAAAAGGGCGATGGAACCTTGGGGTTCAAAGACCCGCTGGGGATCAAAACCCGCTTTGATGAACTGGCCATCGATGTTGCTGGTGAGGACAAAATAATCCTTGTTTTGGAGGATGCGGAGCAGATGGGTATAGGCGGAGATCACCGGGTAGTCAAACCGGGCCCACAGGGCTTCGGCGGCCAACATGGCCCATTTCTGTTCCTGCGTGCGCTCCGGGTCCCACAGGGCTTTCCAAAAATGGTCATACCTTTTTTTTGAAAGCTGGGGAAAGACCTGCTCCAAGGTTTCATGGCTCATATAGTCCATCCCACCGGCAGCCGAAAGACCGGCGGCCCCGCCCACTACGATTTTATCCGCCTCTTTGATCCAGCGGGCGGCCTGGCACAGAGTGGGGGTGTTGTCCTGGGAAGCCAGGAGAGCCGCATGATGGGCATAAGCTTCCATACGCTCTCGATAAGTGCTCACGGTTTTTCCCCCTTTTCATCAGATAGTAACAGAATACCGTTTTTTCCGGCAAAAAGCAAACAAAAAAACAGGGCAGGATGCTTCCTGCCCTAAAAACAAAAAACGCAGCAGCCCGCAGCTGCCGCTATGATAAAACTGCCGAAGCAGTGGATGACCGCCGGAAAGGCCCAGGCTATTTCTGACTCACATAGGGGGTTTCCCCACCGAAAATGAAATCGTCCAGATCGCCCACGGAAACGGCCTTGATGGCATTTGTGGTGTTTTTCATATGCTCCTCCTTTCTTCCTTATTACAAATACAGTATAGAGAAAGTTTGTGCATTTGCAACAACGAAATTGTAAAAAAATCGTAAATGTGCACAGGCTGCAGCGGTTCCATAGACCATTCTATGCAGTGAGGGAACAATTAGTACGACAAATCGGGAAATGGGCAGTTAAGATAGGAGAAGAAAAACAGAGATGCTCTTTTTCGTCAGTGTGGACAAAATCCCCGCTTCCCAAGAATTGCGATTGACAGGGGAAGATGGGAAAGATACAATATATAGCGGGTTTTAAAGAGAGAACATACAATTTACAGGAAACGCCGGGCTCTTGGGGGCTGCGGCAGGAGGAGAGAAAAGAGCATGAATATTACGGAAAACGCCAGAACGGTGTTGGAAAAACGCTATTTGATCCGGGATGCCCAGGGCAAAGCGCTGGAAACGGTGCCCCAACTGTTCCAGCGGGTGGCCAGTGCCATCGCTCAGGCCGATCGGAATTATGATCCCCAGGCCGATGTGGAGAAAACGGCTCAGGAATTTTACGACACCATGACAGACCTTCGCTTTTTGCCCAATTCTCCCACCCTGATGAACGCCGGGCGGGAGCTGGGTCAGCTTTCGGCCTGCTTTGTTCTGCCGGTGGGCGACAGCATGGAGGAAATTTTTGAAGCGGTGAAGCAGGCCGCCCTCATTCACAAATCCGGCGGCGGCACAGGCTTTTCCTTCTCCCGTCTGCGTCCCCGGGGCAGCGTGGTCAATTCCACCGGCGGTGTGGCTTCCGGCCCCATCAGCTTTATGAAGGTGTTCAACACCGCTACCGAAGCGGTGAAGCAGGGCGGTACCCGCCGGGGAGCCAATATGGGCATCCTCCAGGTGGACCATCCCGATATTCTGGATTTTATCTCCTGCAAAAGCGATAACAACGAAATCAATAACTTCAATATTTCCGTGGCCATCACCGAGGGCTTTATGCAGGCCGTGCTGGCCGGGGAGGACTATCCCCTCATCGATCCCCGCACAAAGCAGGAAGTGGGCCGTCTGAATGCCCGGGAAGTCTATGACAAGATCGTGGATGCTGCCTGGCGCAACGGCGAGCCGGGTATCGTCTTTATCGACCGGCTCAACCGGGACAATGTGGTGCCCTCTCAGGGTCGCATCGAGTCCACAAACCCCTGCGGCGAACAGCCCCTGCTGCCTTACGAATCCTGCAACCTGGGTTCCATCAACCTGGCCCAGATGGTCAAGGGCGAAAAGAAAAAGGAGATCGACTGGGACAAGCTGGGACAGACAGTGGACACTGCCGTCCACTTTTTGGACAATGTAATCGATGTGAACAAATACCCCATCCCGGAGATCGACCGGGTGACAAAGCTCACCCGGAAAGTGGGTCTGGGAGTCATGGCCTTTGCCGATTTGCTTATGCTGCTGGGCGTGCCTTATAACTCCCAGGAGGGCGTGGAGATCGGCCAGCAGATCATGGGCTTTATCCAGCGGCGGGCCAAGGAACAGAGCCGCCGCCTGGCCGAAACCAGAGGGGCCTTCCCCCTCTTTGGAGAGAGCATCTACAAAGACGAAACTCCCATCCGCAACGCCACTGTCACCACCATCGCTCCCACCGGCACCCTGTCCATTATCGCCGGTGTTTCCGGCGGGGTGGAGCCGGTGTTCGCTTTTGCCTTCATCCGTAATGTGATGGACGGAGATGAGCTGATCGAGGTCAATCCTCTGCTCCGTCGCCGCTTGGAGGAGCGGGGCCTTTACAGTGACGAGCTGATGAAAAAAGTCATTGCCCAGGGCTCTTTGCAGCACATTGAGGAGATCCCTCAGGACATCAAGGATGTGTTTGTCTGTGCCCACGATGTGTCGCCCCAGTGGCACATCCGGATGCAGGCCGCATTCCAGAAGCATACCGACAACGCCGTGTCCAAGACGGTGAACTTCCCCCATTCGGCCACCAGGGAGGATGTGGATAAGGTTTACCGGCTGGCCTATGAGCTGGGCTGCAAGGGTGTCACCATCTATCGGGACGGCAGCCGCGGCTCCCAGGTGCTCAACATCGGCAAGGTGAGCAAGGAAGCCAAAAGCGATGAAGCACCCCAGGCCGCGCCCAGCCCGGCTCAGCAGCAGAACCGTCTGGAGCCCCGGCCCCGTCCGGCGGTGACCATGGGCATCACCGAAAAGGTGAAGATCGGCTGCGGCAATCTGTATGTGACGGTAAATTACGACGAAAACGGCATCTGTGAGGTCTTTACCAACACCGGGCGTCATGGCGGCTGCCCCAGCCAGTCGGAAGCCACCGCACGCCTGGTGTCCATCGCCCTGCGCAGCGGCATCGATGTGCAGACCATCATCGGACAGCTGAAGGGCATCCGCTGTCCGTCCACCATCCGCCAGCCGGGGATGAAGGTGACTTCTTGCCCCGATGCCATCGCCCGGGCCATTGAAAAGGTGATGCGCAGCCAGAATGGGGGCCAGATGCCCTCGGCCGTGCAGGAAATGGAGCGGGAACTGAACCAGGGAGCCCAGGAAAAGGAAATGGATCATTCCATTGCCGGGATGCGGTTCTGCCCTGAATGCGGCACACCGGTGGTGCATGAAGGCGGCTGCGTCATCTGCCGTCAGTGCGGCTATTCCAAGTGCGGTTGATTCTTTTGCCTTATTTACAATTTAGCTATTCACACTGTATGAAAAAGTGGTAAACTAAAAGGACCGGGGAAGATCTTCCCCGGTCCTTTTGCCAAGCGAGTGAAAATGAGAAAAAACCGCCCTACGGCGGATGGAGGGAACACCATGAAGATTCAAACGGCCCGCTTGCTTCTGCGGGACTACCGTCCGGAAGATCTGGACGCCTATTTCGGCCTGCATTCCCAGGCGCAGGCGTGGGAACAAAGTCAGGAAAAAGCCATTTCCCAAAAGGGAGAGGCCTCCAAGCTCCTGGGAGACCTGATCTCCCATCAGATCTCCAGCGATGTGGGCTACCGGGCCCTGTGCCTGAAGGATGGCACTTACATTGGGGAAGCGGGAATTCTGCAAGTGGAGAAGGACTGTAGCCGCTGTCGGTTGGGATGCAATCTGCTGCCGGAGTACTGGGGGGAGGGCTACGCCGCCGAGATCACCCAGGCTCTTTTGCACCTGGCCTTTGCCATGCTCAAACTGGAGCGGGCCGAAGCCTACGCCCTTTCGGATAATGCCCGGGCTTGCCGGGCCATGGAAAAGGCCGGGCTGATGAAAGAAGGAGTGCTGCGCCACTACCACCGGGAAGGAAAAAATTTCCGGGATGTGTGCCTTTATGCCATGATCCGGCAAGACTGGAAAGAATAGAGGAAAAGAAAAAATGCCGCAGGGAATTTCCTGCGGCATTTTGATTTTGGTTTGCTATTTGTTTTTGCTGGCGGCCCGGAGACGCTGGGCCCGATCCAGTTCTCGCTTGCGGATGCGCAGGTTTTTGGGGGTGACCTCCAAAAGCTCGTCATCGCTGAGGAATTCCAGGCTGGCGTCCAGACTGAGAACGGTGGGGGGAGTCAGGCGCAGGGCTTCGTCGCTGCCCGAGGCCCGCATGTTGGTCACATGCTTCTTTTTGCACACATTCACATCCAGGTCCTGGGATTTGGGAGAGTATCCCACCACCATGCCGGCATAAACCGGGGTGCCGGGGGTGATGAACAGAGTACCCCGTTCCTGGGCATTGTAAAGGCCATAGGTCACCGCTTCGCCGGTTTCAAAGGCGATAAGGGAGCCGGTATTCCGACGGGCGATATCACCCTTGTAAGGCTCGTAGCCGTGGAAGATGGTGTTCATGATGCCTTCGCCCCGGGTGTCGGTGAGGAATTCACTGCGATAACCGAAGAGGCCACGGGAGGGAATCAGGAACTCCAGCCGTACCCGGCTGCCCTGGGGAGTCATATGGGTCATTTCCGCTTTACGGGAGCCCATTTTTTCCATGACAGAGCCCAGAGCATCCTCGGGAATGTCGATGACCAGCTCTTCGATGGGTTCGCACTTGACCCCGTCGATGGTCTTGTAGAGCACCCGCGGGGGGCCTACCTGGAGCTCATAGCCTTCCCGGCGCATGTTTTCCACCAGGATGGACAGGTGCATTTCGCCCCGGCCCAGCACGCGGAAAGCATCGGCGCTGTCGGTTTCTTCCACCCGCAGGGACACATCACGCAGCAGTTCCCGCATCAAGCGGTCGCGGATCTGGCGGGAGGTGACGAATTTTCCTTCCCGGCCGGCAAAGGGGCTGTCGTTCACCGAGAAGACCATTTCCACAGTGGGCTCGGAGATCTTTACAAAAGAGACGGCCTCCACGGCAGAGGTGTCACACACGGTGTTACCGATGTTGATGCCGGCGATGCCAGAGAAGGCCACAATGTCTCCGCCGGTGGCCTGGGCCACAGGTACCCGCTGCAAGCCTTCAAACTGGTACATGGAGACGATTTTGGCTTTGTAGGACACATCGGGATTGTGGTAATCCACTACAGCCACTTCCTGGTTCTGGCGCAGCTGGCCACGCTCGATGCGGCCGATGGCAATACGGCCCACATAGTCGTTGTAGTCGATGGAGGAGACCAGCACCTTGGTGGGACCTTCCACATATTCCGGGGCATCGATGTGGCTCAGGATGGTTTCAAACAGGGGCACCAGATCGCTGCCGGCATCGTCGGGGGCCAGGGAAGCAGTACCCTGACGGCCGGAGCAGAAGATGACGGGGGATTCGATCTGCTCTTCGGTGGCGTCCAGATCCAGCAGAAGCTCCAGCACTTCGTCCACCACTTCCAGAGGACGGGCGTCGGGGCGGTCTACTTTGTTGACCACAACGATGATCTTGTGGCCCAGTTCCAGCGCTTTCTGCAAGACAAAACGGGTCTGGGGCATGGGGCCTTCAAAGGCGTCTACCAGCAAAAGGACGCCGTCCACCATTTTCAGCACCCGTTCCACTTCGCCGCCGAAGTCGGCGTGGCCGGGGGTGTCGATGATGTTGATCTTTACATCCTTATAGTGGACAGAGGTGTTCTTGGCCAGGATGGTGATACCACGCTCCCGTTCGATGGCATTGTTGTCCATCACCCGGTCCTGCACGGCCTGGTTTTCACGGAAAGCGCCTCCCTGTTTGAGCATTTCGTCCACCAGGGTGGTTTTGCCGTGGTCGACATGGGCGATAATGGCGATGTTGCGCAAATCGTTTCTCAGCAAGTATGTCACTCCTCAAAAGAGAATAAAATCACAGAAAGGGCGGAGAATGTCATCCGCGCCATTTTGACAAATAATTATATCACAGCTCCCGGATATTTGCATCCCTTTTTTCAAAAAAAAATTCTCTGAAATATCCGGAATAAGCTGTGAAATCTTTTCCGAGGAAAGAGGAATTCAGTAATAGAAAATATTATTGAACAATAATGATTGACACTTTTGCTTTGAGAGGTTATATTAAATAGTAAGATAGCTGTACAAAATAGGGATAGAAAAAGGATGAGACAAAAATGATGAGATTGACCAAAAGTGAAATGGAAATTATGACCGTTTTGTGGGAAGCGGATCATCCCCTGTCCCGGACAGAAATTCTGGAGAATTCCAAGGAAAAGAGCTGGAAAGACAGTTCTATTCATATTCTGCTCAACAGCATGCTGGAAAAGGGCGCTGTGGAAGTGGCCGGATTTGAGAAGATGGGCAGCCATTATGGCCGGACCTATGCACCGGCTCTCAGCGAGTCCCAGTATGCAGCGCAGCAGATCAAGTCCATGTCCTCCTATAAAAAGTCCCAGGGACAGGCCATGCGGTGTATTTTCAGCGCATTGTTGGATGACAGCAATGTGGATGATGAAACCCTGCGGGATCTGGAAAAAATGCTGCGGGATCGGCGTACCAAAAATAAGTAACCGTTCCGTTTGCTGCGTGTAAGTTGTCATTTCCCATATTGTAAGCAAGCCTCGCTGCAGGTATGTCTGCGGCGAGGCTTTTGTTTTGTCTTTTTCCATAGAATTATAGGAAATATTTCTCATATTCTGTCCATATTCAATATTTCAAGAGTATGATACAATATTGGAAATTAGTTTAAATATTTATTATACAAAAATGTTTTAAAAAATGGAAAAATGCATCGAAGGAGGAATCGGGATGAATCAGAGAAAAAGAGTTTGGAGTTTGCTGCTGGCCGTGCTGCTTCTGCTTTCGGCCTGCCAGAAGAGTGACCCGGTCCCCAAGGAGGACACAGCGCCGGAAAAGCAGGAGGAGCAACAGGAAGAGGAAACTCCCCTGGAGCCGGTGGAGTCCTTTGACCCGTCGACTTACACCAACGCCATGATGCTGGAGGATTACGACTTTTTCTGGACTACTCTAGAGGAAAACTGTGCTCCGTTGGAAAATATCCAGCAGGCCAGGCATGTGGATTTGCAACAGCTGAAAGAGAAGTTTCGGGCAAGAGTGGAAGCAATACCAGATGGAGAGGGAGAAACCTTTTTTCGCATTATGGAAGAGTTGAGTGGGAAGTTTCAGAATTTCGCCCATATCCAGATCGTAGATTCGATTGTTTATCATCGGTATCTGGATGGAGGTACTTGGGAGAGCGACACACAAAAAGAGCTGTTTTCTGCACCATTGGTACAGGCGTTTTATAACTGGGCTGATTCCCTTCCAGGCGTAGAGGAAGAACTAGAGCAGGTGCAGGAGACGGAGACTGTGGAAGAAGATAGCGATTATGCATCAAATATTCTTTTCTCACGAGAAGGAGACACTGCTATCGCTACAGTGAAAACTTTTCTCTTTTATGGCGAAGAGTCCCTTGAACAAGTAATCGAGAGCCTTCAAAATTTCTGTTTGGAAAATATGGACGCTCAGAATTTTATCATTGACATCACAGGCAATGGTGGTGGTAATGGTGCTGTGTGGGCCGATGGATTTGCCCCTTTATGGGCGGGGAAAACCTTTACCCACGAGGTAATAGCCGCCTACAAATCTGGCGAGGTTAACCAGCAGATGTGGGATGGCTGGCCGGAAAATGATCGGGAGGTTGAATTGCGAGAGTTTTCAGAAATAACACCGGAAGAATTTCCTCAGTTGGACCCTGCCATTCGTTCCTCGTGTGCCGGTATTGCCATAAAAACGGTGACTGATGATTATTCCCAAGAGGAAAATCCCGATGGCAGTCGGTTTGAGGGCCGAATTTGGATTTTGACAGACAAGGCCAATGCTTCCTCTGCCGAAGATCTGGTGCTTTTTGCAAAAGGAAATCCCTTCTGCACTTTGGTGGGTACAGCCACCGGTGGTGGTGGCGGATGGATGGCTTCTCCTGTTAATGTGGATGCCGCCATGCCCCACTGCGGTATGTTGTTCCGCTTTCATCCCTTTTATTTCATCAATGAAGATGGTGCTTCTAATGATACAAATGGAACCACTCCGGATATTGAAATCGAGTCCGGTGAGACCGCTATGCAGCGATGCTTGAAAGAGATCAAAAAGCTGCAAAAATAAAATAAACAAGAAACAGGTTTTCCTGCTTTAGTGAACATTTGGAATATTTATGAGAGAAGAGTGGCCCGGCCATTGGCCGGGTCACTCTGATGTGTATATTTTTAAGAGAAAATGGAAAAAAGAGCAAATAGCCTTGACACTCCGGAGAAAAATTATAAAATAGGAATTGATTTTTTCTAAAATATTGATTTTAACTATATTAGCCGGTAAGCAGGGAGCTTTCCAGTATAGACCGGGTGATCGATCCCTTGGAGAAGGTATTTTGATGGATGAACAGAAGATTCAATCCAATCTCAAAAAACTGGCCGTCGTTTTTATTGTGGTTTTTTTGTTGATTGGAGGCGTCTCCCACTATTTGTTTCAGTCGGTGACAAATTTGTATGAGGAATCCATACAGGGCCGATTGGCAGAACGAGCGGTGCAATACAATAAGTCCTTTGTTTTTAAAATGAATGCCGATTTGCAGACTCTTCGGGCGATGGCCTGCATGCTGGCCGATGCCACTATACAAGATATCACTCCCCAGGGGACGAAATATCTTTTGTGGAATCTTTGGGATGCGGGCAAGGCGGCGGATTTTGTCCGATTGTGTTACTTTCCTCTGAATGGAGAGAGTGTGCAGCTGAATCCCCAAGGACAGCTGGTTCCCCTTCAACTGGAAGATGAGACGGAAGAGATGCAGTACATTATCCAGCATGCTATGGAGGGGAAATCCTATTGTTCCCAGGCTTTTTATGATCCTGTGCTGGGATATAACACCCTGGGCTATGCTACACCCATATTGACTGGTGGGAAAATCAGCGGTGTTCTGGCCTGCTCGGTGAGTACAGAGTCCTATTCGAATATTTTGTCCTCCGTCGGCTCGGTCAGTGATGTCGGCGCAGCGGCCGTGCTCAGCGAAGATGGAAAAATACTGGCTTCCACAAGAACCTATCAAACAGAGGGGTTTTATGAGCTGGAAGAGTCAGATGATTTGAATGACGACCTACGGGACCAATTTGCCCAGGCCTTGTTGACAGATGACACCCAATTTTTCAAATTTGAAATGAATGGCCTGACTTTTTATGCCTGCGTCATGGCCATGGATGCGTATTCGGATAATATCGTTATTGTGGATACCGACCAGGGGATCAGCGATGCCGTTTCAGGCATGGTATACAATGCTCGCATGATTGGAGTGTTGTTTGCAGGTACTTCTCTGCTGTTTGTGATGGCGGCGCTTTTGATGAACCGCCGCTATCATATCCGGCTCCGTCAAAGTGCGTACCATGACAGGCTGACCGGAGCCTATAACCGGCACAAATTTTTTCAGCTTTTGGACCGAAGTCGTAAGAAGAATATGGAATATACTGCGGCCGCCATCAATATCCGCAAGTTCAAGTACATTAACGAGCTGTTTAGTCCGGATCGTTCCAATCAGCTGTTGAAAGATATCTGCAATGTTTTGAAAAGTCATATGGAGGCGGGAGAATTTTTCTGCCGTGATACGGCGGATACCTTTGTGCTGGCCTTGAAAACATTGGATCAGGAGGCAGTGAGTCAGCGATTGGAGTGCATCTGTGAAGAGGCCTGTCATTGCAGCCCAAGCATTCCCTCCAATTATCCCATTGTTTTTTATTGTGGCTGTGCTTCCACTGTGGACTGTGTCAGCAAAAGCCCCAATGAAGAGCTGATGAGCCATGTCATGCTGGCGCTCAGCAACGCAAAGCAGACGCAGCGGGCCAATATTGCTTTTTATGATGCCAGCATCCACGAAAAAGAAAAAATGCAAAATTATATTGAAAACCATATGGAAGCAGCTCTTCAGAACGGAGAATTCCAGATGTATCTTCAGCCTAAAATGGATCTGCAGAGCGGAAAGCTCAGCGGGGCCGAGGCGCTGGTGCGCTGGATTTTGGGAGGGAAACAGATCATTTTCCCTGATCAGTTCATTCCCGTTTTTGAGCGCAATGGATTTTGCATTCAGCTGGACTATTATATGGTGGAACAGGCCTGCAAACAGATCCGTTCCTGGATGGATGCCGGGCTTTCGCCCGTGCCTATTTCAGTGAACCAGACCAAACTGCTCTTTTATGAAGAGAACTATGTGGAGCGTATCTGTGCCATTGCCCAGCGCTATGATGTGGCCAGCAGTTTCATCGTGCTGGAGATTCTGGAAGGCCTTGCGCTGGAAAATCCGGAGCAGGTGTCCCAGAAGATCCGGCAGCTGCACGATCATGGCTTCCGGGTGTCTATGGACGACTTTGGAAGCGGCTATGCTTCTCTCACCACGCTCAGCCAGCTTCCCATTGATGAACTGAAGCTGGATCGCTCCTTCCTGCTTCAGGCCGACCACAGCACAGAGAACAATCGTAAGATCCTGGAAGTGGTGATCGAAGCGGCAAAACGGCTAAAGATTTCCACTGTGGCCGAAGGGATCGAAACCGCCGATCATGTACAAATGATGCAGGAGATGCATTGCGATTATGGGCAGGGTTATTATTACAGTAAGCCCATTTCCGCAGAAGAGTTTACCAAATCCTTTTTGGAGGCCGAAACAGGGCCGGTTTCGCTGTAAAATTCGCTATGTCGGGATGGATGGGGAAAGAACATACCGTTCTCTGATATCGATACCCCAAAATAATAAAAAGTGGGCGTTTTCAAAACGCCCACTTTTTTATGTTATTTGTTGTTTTTCAGAAAAGCGGTGAGGAAATCATCCGCTGGGATGGGTTTGCTGTAACAGTAGCCTTGGCCATAATCACAGCCCATGGACAAAATCAGATCTTCGTCTTCTTTTGTTTCCACGCCTTCGGTCACCGTCTCCGTCCCCAACTTTTTGGCCAATGCAAAGATCAGAGACATCACTTCGTATTGAGAACTTCTCTGTTCTCTTCGCAGATCCATCAGGAACATACGATCCAGCTTGATCTGATCCACATGGAGCTTGCCCAAGGTGTTCAAAGAGGAGTAACCAGAGCCGAAGTCATCCATGGATACACGGAACCCGGCCCGATTCAGAAGGGAAATGGTATCATTGAGCTGGGCCAGGTTTTCAAAGGCCAGGCCTTCCAGAATCTCCAGTACGATATACTGGGGGGAAACCTCATAGCGGGAGGTGATTTCCAGCAGTTTTTCCACATAATCGTCGCTGACGAACAGGGATTTGGTCTGATTGATGGAAATGGTGATGGGAGCAATTCCATGATCCATCCAGCTGCGCAGCAGCTGGCACACTTTTTCCAACATATACAGATCCAGCTGTTTGCAGAAACCATTTTGCTCAAACAGGGGGATAAACTGATTGGGGAAGAGCAGGCCCCGTTCTTTTGTCTGCCACCGTACCAGAGCTTCCGCGCTGTCGATTTTTCCGGTGCGCAGATTCATTTTGGGCTGCAGATACACCTGGTATTCGTTTTCTTCCAGAGCGCGGATCATATTGGCTTCGATATATTGGCGCAGCTGTTCCTCTTTGTGCATTTCTTTGTCATAGATGCACACGGTGGAATCTCCCGTCTGACGGGCATGGGACAAGGCCACCATCAGGCTGTTCAGATTGGATTGGATGTTGGTCACATCGGGAGAAGTGGTGGAAGAAACGGCGCCGCAATAAAAGGAGATCCGGTAACCATCCAGGAACTCTTCCGCCATGATCTTGAGATGGGCTTGCAGACTGTTGATGCGGCGCTGGATGTCCAGCGGTTGGCTTTCCAGAATGAAAAGATAGAAGCAGTCCGCGGAGGGGCGGCAAAGCAGCTCTTTCTCCCGCAGATCGGCATCCAGAATCTCCTTGATTTTACAAAGGAGCTGGTCGGCCCGCTGCATACCATAGGTGTCGTTGACATACTTGAAGTTGCGTACATTCAAAGCCACAAGGGCACCAGATTCCGATTGCTTTGCCTTTTGTTCCATAAGCTTATAGAAATAGCCACGGTTGTAGGCGCCGGTCAATTCGTCATAAATGGAAAGGTGAAGCAGTTTGTTTTCATTGACCAGGTTTTTGTATTCCATTTTTTTACGGTAATTGTAAAACAGGAAACCTACAATGACAAAGAGAAGACTGACAACGGTCACCACAATGGCGGCCCGGTTGGCCAGCAGCCATTCTGTGGGCGTATATTCCACCCGATCCAAAAGATAGGTGGACAAACGGGCCTGAATATCCTCATCGGGAATGAAGCTGGCATACTGATTCAAAAGGGACACCATCATATTGGCATTGGGGATGGTGTTTGTCACGGCCACTGCATAAGAGAAATCCTTGGTATCGGCCCAGTCTGTCACGATGTGGTCATAGACCGCTTTTTTGCGCAGGTAATAGTTCAAAGAATAGCCATCGATCCAGGCGGAACAATTATCGGACAGGATGTCCTCCAAGGCTTCTTCGGCGTTCATGCCAGCGTTCAGCGAGCACTGATCCGTTGCATCATGCTCTTCCGAATATGTGAGGATATCATAGCTGTTGAAATAGGGAAGGGACAGACGGATGTCGCCTTCGTAGGCCAGAGGAGAATCGGTTGCAATGCAGGCGATCAGATCCACCTGGCCATTTTGCACCAATTCGACGGCATCTTCCAGATCGTCTGCCACCACCGCCTGATATTGCAGACCCACGCTTTCGGCAAAGCCGCTGAAATACTCCACTGCAAAACCGATCAGCTGATCGTCATGTATATATTGGAATGGAGCATTTCCGGTGAAAAACAACACCCGCAGAGAACCAAGGGATTGAATGTATTCCTCCTCCTCTTTCGAGAGGCGGAAAAAATCCATATCCAGGAAATGGCGCTCAAACAATTCATCCTGCAAATTTTTGTAGGATGTGGTGATGATCTCCAAAGCATTGTTGAGCTCAGGGAGCAGATCCTGGCGCCCCGGAGCAAGGGCGAAATAATAGGGCGAAGGAGAAAAACGGCCGATGCTTCTCCAGCCTCCGGGAAGAGAAATGTCTGCTTGGGGTGCGGCATCCGCTTCACCGTTAAAGACTGCATCGATGACCTGATCGTATGTGTCATAGTTGACCACCTGATAGGTGAAGCCGTTGATTTGAGCGTATTGCTCCAATTGCTTCATTCGGGCGGACAGGCCGGGGTAGGAAGCTACAGTCATGCCATCCCATTGGGAAAAATCTTCTGAAATGTAGCTGGAATCATCTCGCACGGCCAGCACCGTGTGGGTGGAGCCGTAGCTGTAATTGGGATACAGATACATTTCTTCCAAAGCTGCGGTACGGTTCATAGTGCCCATCATGTCAATCTCGCCGTTTTGCAGCATCTGGAGTAGAGTGGAAAGCTGGGTGTTCAGGTCTCCTTCCACCTGCACATATTCAATTTTCCAGTCGGTAAACAAGGTCAACTGGTTGAGATAGTCCACCATATAGCCAGCATAGTTCCCGTTTTCATCGATATAGGACATACCGGGATGAATGGGAAAACCCACCCGGACAACTTTTTGCGATGCCTCCCGTGCATGAATGGACATTAAATCACAAAACAAAATGGCACAGAGAACCAGCGCAGCTGTAAAATTCTTCATATACTTCATAGGCCACATCTCTCTATCTGTCAGGCCGTGGGCCAGGATGGCTGCGAAGTCGCGCAAACCCCCATTTGCCCAATCACGGTGAAACATTTTCTATTCCTATGGCTCTTATAATTTTACTACAAGTGAGAAGCGGCGTCAATCGCTTCCGTTTCGTGGCTTTTGCCGAAGAGGCAGAAACCAATTCCAATACTTTATCTCGACGATGTTCCGCTCTTGTGATATACTAATCCATGTATGTTTTCATGAGAGAAGGTGCGGATATGGGCGAACAGAAGGAAGAAAAGCAAGGCCGCGGGCCTATTTGTATTGGCTTGTTGGCCCATGTGGACGCGGGGAAAACCACTTTGTCGGAAGGAATGCTGTATCAGAGCGGTCAGCTGAAAAAGCTGGGGCGGGTGGATCACAAGGACGCGTTTTTGGACACCGAGGAACAGGAACGGCAGCGGGGGATTACTATTTTTTCCAAGCAGGCTGTTTTTCAGATGGGAAACAGGCCGGCAACCTTGCTGGATACCCCTGGCCATGTGGATTTTTCCAGCGAGATGGAGCGGGTACTCAGTGTGCTGGATTATGCTGTGCTGGTGATCAGCGGCACCGATGGGGTGCAGAGCCATACCCGTACGCTGTGGCGTCTTTTGAGCCGATATCACATCCCCACATTCCTCTTTATCAATAAAATGGACTTGCCCGGCACTCACCGGCAGAGCCTGATGGAGCAGCTGCGCCGTCAGCTGGACGGAGGCTGTGTGGATTTTGATCCTCATCGCCCGCCGGAAGAATTGTGGGAAGAAGCGGCCTTGTGCGATGAGGACACAATGGCCACCTATCTGGAAGAAGGACGGCTGAAACCAGAGGATTTGTCCAGCCTGATTGCCCAGCGGAAGCTGTTTCCCTGTTATTTTGGTTCGGCGCTCCGGCTGCAAGGGGTGACAGAGCTTCTGGAAGGACTGGAACGGTACGCGACTCCCCGGGTTTATGGCGGGGAGTTCGCCGCCCGGGTTTATAAGATCGGACGGGACCCGCAAGGGGCCCGGTTGACCTATCTGAAAGTGACAGGGGGTACCTTGCGGGTCAAGGCTCTTCTCTCCGGCAAAGGCCGGGCGGGAGAGGAACCCTGGGAGGAAAAGGTGGATCAGATCCGCATCTATTCCGGCGCCCGGTACCAGGCGGTGGACCAGGCCCCGGCGGGGACGGTGTGCGCCGTCACCGGGCTGAGCCGAACCTGGGCCGGAGAGGGCCTGGGGGCCGAAGCGGGAAGCACTTTGCCGGTACTGGAGCCGGTGCTTACCTATCAGGTGATCCTGCCGCCGGACAAAGATCCCCATACCGCCCTTTCCCAGCTGCGTCAGCTGGAAGAAGAGGACCCCCAGCTCCATCTGGTGTGGAATGAACAGCTGCGGCAGATCCACATCCAACTGATGGGGCAGGTGCAGCTGGAAATTTTGCAGAAGGTCATCGCCCAGCGGTTTTCCATGGAAGTATCCTTCGGCCAGGGGAATATCGTATACAAAGAGACCATCGCAAACAAAGTGGAAGGGGTGGGGCATTATGAGCCCCTGCGCCACTATGCCGAAGTCCATTTGATTCTGGAGCCGGGAGAGCGGGGCAGCGGCCTTTGTTTTGATGTTCAGTGTCCGGAAGAGGTGCTGGAGCGATCCTGGCAGCGGCTGGTGCTCAGCCATCTGGAGGAAAAGACCCATCTGGGAGTGCTCACCGGTTCTCCCATCACCGATATGAAGATCACCTTGGTGGGAGGCCGGGCCCACGAAAAGCACACCGAAGGGGGCGACTTCCGTCAGGCCACCTATCGGGCAGTGCGGCAAGGGCTGATGCAGGCCGAAAGTGTGCTGTTGGAACCCTGGTATGATCTGCGGCTGGAACTGCCGCCTACGGCAGTGGGACGGGCCATGGCCGACATCCAGCGGATGGGCGGCGTGGTGTCTCCGCCGGAAAGCCAGGGGGAAGAGGCCGTGCTCACCGGCCGGGCGCCGGTATCCGCCTTGGGGGATTATGCCGCCCAGGTGACGGCCTACACCAAAGGCCAGGGCCGTCTTTCTCTGGCCCTGGGAGGGTATGCTCCCTGCCACGACCAACAGCAGGTGGTGGAGCAAATGGGCTACGATCCCCAGCGGGATCTGGAAAACAGCCCGGATTCGGTGTTCTGTGCCCATGGGGCAGGCTTTGCCGTCAAGTGGGATCAGGTGCCGGAATATATGCACCTGCCCTCTTTTTTGGAAAAGAAGCGGGAGGAAGCCGCTCCAGCCGCTCCAGCCGCTCCGGCGGTTTCCCGGTATGCCGGCTCTTTGGAAGAGGACAAAGAGCTGATGGCCATCTATGAGCGGACCTATGGCCCCATCCGCCGCCGGGATTTTGAAAGCCGGGCCAAAAAGGCACCGGAGAAGCCAGCGCAGCAACCGGAGGAGGAAAAGCCGGCAGTGCGTCAGACCCTTTCCGGCCCGGGACTTGCCCGCCGGGAAGAATATCTGCTGGTGGACGGCTACAATATCATCTTCGCCTGGGATGAGCTGAAAACCATCGCCCAAAAGAGCATGGACACCGCCCGGCAGATCCTGATGGACATCCTCAGCAATTACCAGGGCTACCGGGGAAACCATGTGATCTTGGTTTTTGACGCCTACAAAGTGCCGGGGAATCTGGGAAGCGTCAGCCGGTATCATAACATCCATGTGGTGTACACCAAGGAAACGGAGACGGCAGACAGCTATATTGAAAAAACCACCTATTCCATCGCCCGTCATCACAAGGTGCAGGTGGCCACTTCGGACAACCTGGAGCAAGTGATCATTCTGGGCCATGGTGCGCTGCGCATTTCCGCTGCCGAATTGCGCGCCCAGGTGGGACAAGTGAAGCAGCAGATCGACCAGATTCTGGAGGAAAGCCACAGGGGCAAGAACCAGGCCCTGGGCCATGCCTTGGAAAAGGCTCGGGAAAAATAGAAGAAACAGAAAAAGCCGCCGGTTTTCCGGCGGCTTTTTCGTTTACAGTTCAAAATCTTCCTTGGTAAACTTCTTTTGGGAAGGGTTTGCAGGGGGCCGGGGGATGCGGCGCAGGGGATCATAGCGATAATGGCGGCAGCAGAAATCAAAATCCACCGGACCTTTCAGGCTGCAAAGCACCAGCCGGTCATCCAGATCGGAGGAGTGCTCGCAAAAGGCGCAGCAGCGCTTGATCTCAGGGTCAAAGAGCATAGGCTTTTCCTCCTTCCGGTTTGTGTTATCCTGCCCTGTCTTTTTCTTATTATACCGGCTTGCGCGGGCTGTGACAATGGTTTTTTCCCCATTTTCCCCGTCTCAGGCCGGTGAGGAGCCAAAGGATCAGGCAAAGCAGGCTGGAAAAGAGAAAAATGGAAAGGGGGGACAGGGAGCTGGGGGATGCCTGGAAGAACAGACCGCTGGCCGCCGCAGTCTGGGGCGGAAGACGCAGGGCGGCAATGTAGGTAAACAGGGCGGACAATGCGCCATGGGTGATTTTTCCCATAAAGTAAGGGGCGGCAGAAAGGCCGCTGCTGGTGAGAAAAGATAGGGACTGGAAATGGACGCTGAGTCCGCCGAAGGCCAGGAGAAAAGCTGCGGCAGAAAGGCGAAGAGGCAGAGCGCCCGCCACTTCCGAAAGCCCCCAGATGCCGGTGGTCATTTCCAGGCTTCCGGAGAGAATCGGTGCGGCAAAATCCCGGGATACGCCCAGTCTTTTCAATAGCGAGAGAAGGACCCCTGTAATGCCCATCTGCTCCAGCAGGCCGATGCACAAACCGAAAAAGAGAACAAAGGCGCACACATTGAGCAGAGAGGACATGGCAGAGGTGACGCTTTCCACCAAGGCGTGGCTGAAGGGCATGGCTTTTTCCGAGGAAACCGGAGAAAGACGGCGGGGAGAGGAAGAACCGTAAAAGCGGAAGAGCAGGCCGGTGCAAAGGCTGGCCAGCACATGACAGCCCCAGAGCAACAGTCCGGCCTGGAGACTGTGAAAGACAGCCAGGCCTGCCACGCCCAGGATGAATGCCGGGCCACAGTTGTTGCAAAATGCCAGAAGACGCTGGGTTTCCTCTCGGGAGCACAGTTTCTGTTCATAGAGAGTACAGGCGGTTTTGGCCCCCACCGGGTATCCGCCTAGCAGTCCCAGAGCAAACACCGGGGCGCAGACGCCAGGCAGGCGGAAGAGAACTTTTACCGGTTTTTCCAGCAGCCGTCCGCATTTGGCGGCGGCGCCGGTGCGCACCATCATCCCGGAAAATACAAAGAAGGGAAACAGGGAGGGGATGAGCACCTGGGCACAAAGGGAGAGCCCCTGGCGCAGGCTTTCCGAGGCCTCCCGCCCATAGCGCAAAAGGCCATAGGCAAAGAGACACAGCCCCACATCGGGGAGAATGGCAAGGAAGGGAGAAAGGAGATTTTTTTTCATAGCGGCTTCACCTCGCTGAGATATATGAGGGGGACAGGCAAAAATAGCACCTTTGGCGCATAGGAATAGGTGGCAAATGAGCAAAAGCGGGGTGAATGGATGAAAAAGAAAAAATGGAAAAAGCCCCGGCCCCGGCAGGAGAGCTTGCGGGAGTGCCTGGCCCGGGCGGCGGAAGAGCTGGAGCTGTCCGCCTCTACGGTGTTGGATATTCCGGAACTGGAATGTAGCCCGCGGGAGGTGCTGCTGGAGCGCCACCATGGGGTGCTGGAATACACCGATGAGCGCATCCGGGTGGCAGCCCGGGATGTGACGGTGGAGATCCGGGGCATGGATCTGCGTCTGGGGGCCATGAGCCAGGGGGCGCTGCACATCCGGGGCCAGGTGGCCGCGGTGGAATTTATCCGATCGTGAGGGATGACTGATGCTTCTTGGGCTGATCAATTATGTGCGGGGCTGGGTGCGAGTGGAGATCCGGGGAGCGGCCATCGAGCGCTTCCTCAATCTCTGTGCCCAGAATGATATCGCCTTCTGGGATGTGCGCCGTCTGGCCCCTGATGTGGTGCAGGCCACCGTGCGCATCCAGGGCTTTCGGCAGCTGCGGCATTTCACCCGTCGGATGATGTGCTCGGTGCATATCGTCAAAAAAAGGGGCGTGCCCTTTCACACCCATCGTCTGCTGCCCCGGGTGGCTTTGTGGGGCGGCGCTTTGGTGTGTGCCGGGGCCCTTTTGGCGGCCACCCGGTTTTTATGGGTGGTGGATGTGACCGGCTGCGATCACACGCTCCAGGCGGAGGCCCTGCGTCTGGCCGAGGAAGCCGGTCTGCGCCCCGGCGTGGGGAAAAACAAGGTGGACAGCGAGGAAGTGCGCAGCTATGTGATGACCCACAGCGACAATTTTTCTTTTGTGGCGGTGAACATCAACGGAAGTCAGGCTCAGATTTTGGCCTACGGACGAAAGGAGACGCCGGAAATGGTGCCGGTGGATGAACCCTGTGATGTGGTGGCCGACAAGGACGGGATCATTGAGAGCATCCAGATCAAGGCTGGATTGGGAATGAAGAAAGCCGGGGATACTGTGGTGCAGGGGGACATCCTGGTCACCGGCACCATGGTCAGTGCCCTGGACGAAGTGCGCCAGGTTCACGCCATGGCCGATGTGACGCTGCGCACCTGGCATACCCTGGAGCAGGTGATGCCCACAAAGGTGCAGACAAAGGTGCCCACCGGACGGGAAAAGGTGCGCCGTTTTCTGGTGATCGGCTCCCGGCGTATCCAGCTTTCTTTCGTTGAAAAGGAGCCTTTCCCGTGTTATGATATCCTTATGGAAGAAAAGCAGCTGAAACTCACCGAAAACACCCCTCTTCCTGTGAAACTGGTTACCGAGCGGTATGTGGAGTATACGCCCAAGGACTATGTGGTCATTCAGGAGACGGCGGAAAAGGTGATGGAGCAGCGCTTGGAAGAGCTGTTGGAGCTGACCTTGCCGGAGGCCCAGGTGGAAAGTCGTCAGTTCCAATGCCAATATGAAGTCCCCTTTGCCCGGAGCGCTTTGCAGGTGGAGTGCCGGGAGCAGGCGGGCGTTTTGCAGGAAGTATCGGGCATTTCCCGAAAAACAACGGAGGAAGGCAATGATTGAACAGACCATCAGCATTGAGCGCATGGAAGAGATCGTCAATTTGTTTGGCTCTTTTGATGAAAATATCCGGCTTTTGGAGCAGGAGTATCAGGTGAGCATCGTCTGCCGGGACGATCATCTGAAGATCTGCGGCGAACCGGACGGTGTACTGGGGGCCCAGAATGCCATTACCGAGCTTTTGCGCCTGGCGGCCAAAGGCGAGCAGATCACCCCCCAGAATGTGAATTATGTGGTGTCCCTCATCAAGGATGGCCAGCAGGATAAGCTGAGCCAGATGGGGGGCGGGGTCATCTGCGTCACCGCAAAAGGCCGGCCCATCAAGGCCAAGACGGTGGGCCAGCAGGCCTATGTGGACTGCATTGAGGAAAACACCATTACTCTGGGTGTGGGGCCGGCCGGTACCGGCAAGACCTATCTGGCGGTAGCCAAGGCAGTGGTGGCCTTCCGGGAAAAGGCCATCAACCGGATCATCCTCACCCGTCCGGCGGTGGAGGCCGGGGAAAAGCTGGGCTTTCTCCCAGGGGATCTGCAAAACAAGGTAGACCCCTATCTGCGTCCTCTTTATGACGCCTTGTTCGATATGCTGGGGCCGGAGACCTTCCAGCGGTATCTGGAGCGGGGCAGCATCGAGGTGGCTCCTCTAGCCTATATGCGCGGACGCACCCTGGACGATTCCTTTATCATCCTGGACGAGGCCCAGAACACCACGCCGGAACAGATGAAGATGTTCCTCACCCGTATGGGATTTAATTCCAAGGTGGTCATTACCGGTGACATCACCCAGATCGACCTTCCTGATGGCAAAATGAGCGGTCTGAAAGAAGCTATGCGGGTGCTCAAAGGGGTGGAAGGCATCGGCCAGTGTACCCTGACGGCCCGGGATGTGGTGCGCCATGAACTGGTGCAGAAGATCGTCACGGCCTATGCCAGATACGAAGAGCAGAAGCAGAAAAGTCGGGAGGGCAAAGAGAAAAACCGGCGGAACTTCAAAAAATAAGAAAAAGGGAAAGCGCAGAATGCGCTTTCCCTTTTTGATTTTGCTATTTGTTCAGGCTTTGGGCGAAGATGGGAGCCCATTCCTCCAAGGGCATGGTGTAACTGGGGGAGGTCTGGTAGAAGGAGACTTTCAGCACTGTTTCTCCTTTTACCATCACCAGAGTGGGGAAAATGGCGGTGTAGCCTGTGATCGAGTCCACACCCAATTCTGCGGCTGAAGGGGTGGAAAGGGCTTCGTAGTGGGAAAGGCGTCTGTCATACCGCTGCAGTTCTTTGGCCAGGAGCCGGGCCAGAAGCGGGGAAACGGTGTGGAAATACTCCACATTGATGCCGCCCTGGACGGTTTTTTTATCATTTTTCACCGTTCCTACCTGGCCAAATTCAATAAAGGAAGGGGCCAGCCAGGAAGAGCGGAGGGTGACTTCATTGCTAAAGCCCATGTCATCCAAGGTGAACTGACCCTGGGGCAGTAGGTCGGCCATAGTAGCAAAGGGCACGGGCTCTTTAAAATTCACAAGGGACACAGTATCCACTTTGTCGGTGTCCCGCTGCCAGGCCGTCATCACCAATACGATCCACACGGCCAGCAAGGTGAGAAAAACGCCTTTTGCGGTAAAATGCCGCCGGGCGGATTTTTTCCAGTCCTTGTGATGATCGACGGGCAGGCCCTCTTGCAAGCGGCGGCCCAGTTTCCGCAGATGGAAAAATTCCCGCAAGGGAGAGAAAATCGACCACAGGATCAGCAGATGGCCCAGAAGGAAAATGGGAGCGCCCAGGTAGATGGCCGAGCGGAGCACACTGCCCTTTATGGAGAAAAGGGGATAAATGACCAGCCAGAAAAAGGTGGGAAACAAAATCTGGCGCTGGCGGCGGCGCACCTTTTCCAAGGCCAGGGCCTGGACCTGGGGATCGGTGTTCAGCTCGGCGGCCTGGGGGTCGTCGGTGGCAAAGATATAGAAATCTCCCCGGTTGGCGATATACTCCCATCCGGCCAGGCGGCTCAGTTCTTCCGCTTCTTCATCGGGGCGGTCCTGATCGGAAAACAGACCGGTGGGTTGAGGGGCGGCCTCCAGACGGTAACGGCGCTGTTTTCCCTCGCCCCGGCGGAAGGAGGCAAACCCAAAGAGAAAGCCGTCTTTTTCCAGAAACAGCCCTTCTTCCGCCAGATCGGAAAGCCAGCTTTCGGTGTCTTCGATGTCGTAGGCCGGGCAAGGGGGCAGACGGTATACGGTAGAGCGTCGGCTTTTTTTCATGGCAGAAAACCTCCTTCGCTTTGGGCATCCGCCAGGCAGCGGCGCAGCCGTTCCACTTCCCCCAGATAGGCCGCCCGGCCTTTGGGGGTGATCCGGTAGGTGCGCTTGCGTCCTTCCACCTGGCTGGGGGAGAGATACCCTTCCTTTTCAAACTTGGCCAGTAGGGTGTACAGGGTGGCCGGTCCCAAACGGAAGCGGCCACCGGTCTTTTCTTCCACAAAGGCCGCCACTTCCGCCCCGCACTTTTCCTCCCGCCAAAAGGCCATGAGCACATAAAACATGGACTCGGTGAGGACTTCCAGGGATTTTTTGGGCATGGGCTTACCTCCTAATATCGTCAAACGATATCGTTTAACGACATTATAATATGTGGGGCTGGTTCTGTCAATACGGGGGCTGGATTGTAATTTTTGGGGAAAGGGAGTATAATGAAATCATATGTGCACCAGAGAAAGGAAGTGAGGCCGGTGAGCAGTTTGAAGATCCGCTTTTCCGGGGACAAGGAGTGCCGGGATAAAGAGGCCGAGGAGCTGATGAAAAAAAGCTCCCGGGCGGCGCTGAAGAAGGTGGCCCCCGATTGGCATTGTTCAGTGGATATCACATTGACCAATGATGAGGGTATCTGCCAGATCAACGGGGAGTACCGAGATAAGCCGGTGCCCACCGACATTTTGTCCTTTCCCCTGCTGGATATGGTCAATGGGGAATATGAGGGCGATCTGGAAATGGAAGTGGACCCGGATACCGGCCTGGTGCCTTTGGGAGATATGATCCTGTCGGTGGAGCGGGCCCGGGCCCAGGCGGAGGAATATGGCCATTCCTTTGACCGGGAGTGTGCTTATCTCACCGTTCACTCCATGCTCCATCTGCTGGGGTATGACCATGAGCGGGAGGAAGAGGATCGGCGTCTTATGCGGAATCTGGAAGAAGAGATCATGCAGGAGCTGGGGCTTCTGCGGGAGACAGGAGAGAATATATGATCGAAAAAACCGGCGTCTTTTCGGTGGTAGGCCGGCCCAATGTGGGCAAATCCACCCTGACCAACACCTTGTGCGGGGCCAAAGTGGCCATTGTGAGCAACAAGCCCCAAACCACCCGTAATCGGATCACCGGCGTGCTCAGCCAGGATCCTTATCAGATGGTGTTTCTGGATACCCCCGGCTTGCATAAAGCCAAAAATGCTTTGGGCGACTTTATGGTGAAGGTGGTCAACAAAACGGTGGCCGATGTGGATGCCGCTATTTTGCTGGTGGAGCCGGTGGCCCGCATCGGGATCCCGGAGCAGATGCTCATCGACCGGATCAAAGGGGAGAAGATGCCCTGCATCCTGGTGATCAACAAGATCGACACCGTGGAAAAAGAAGAATTGCTGGAAGTGATGGCGCTTTATGGGCAGGCCCACGACTTTACCGCCGTCATCCCCCTCAGCGCCCGCACCGGGGAAGGCAAGCAGGAACTGCTCCGGGAGCTGGAAAAGCTGTGTATGCCCTCTCCGGCCCTGTTTCCCGAGGAGATGATCTCCGATCAGCCGGAACGCCAGCTGGTAGCCGAGATCATTCGGGAAAAAATGCTCCAGAAGCTGGACAAGGAAGTACCTCACGGCGTGGCGGTGGAAATCGAAAAATGGCAGGAGCGGGAGGATGGTCTGGTGGCCATCAACGCGGTGATCTATTGTGAGCGAAAGAGCCACAAAGGCATTATCATCGGCAAAAGCGGGGCCATGCTCAAGGAGATCGGTTCCACAGCCCGTTTTGAGATCCAGAAGCTGCTGGATGCCAAAGTCCATCTGGAGCTGTGGGTGAAGGTCAAAGAAGACTGGCGGAACCATCCCAATCAGATCCGAAATTTCGGCTACGAGGACGAATAAAAAAGTATAGAAAAGGCCGGGCCAGTCTTCTTGGGCGCGAGAGCGCCCCGGCCGCAGGCCGTAAGGATTTTTCCGGCTGTGCCGGGAAAATCTATTGAAATGAAAGGGGCCCCGAAAAGCCTGCTTTTTGGGGAAAAGACTGGCGGAACCATTCCAATCAGATCCGAAATTTCGGCTACGAGGACGAATAAAAAAGTATAGAAAAGGCCGGGCCAGTCTTCTTGGGCGCGAGAGCGCCCCGGCCGCAGGCCGTAAGGATTTTTCCGGCTGTGCCGGGAAAATCTATTGAAATGAAAGGGGCCCCGAAAAGCCTGCTTTTTGGGGAAAAGACTGGCGGAACCATCCCAATCAGATCCGGAATTTTGGTTATGAGGATGAATAAAAAAGTATAGAAAAGGCCGGGCCAGTCTTCTTGGGCGCGAGAGCGCCCCGGCCGCAGGCCGTAAGGATTTTTCCGGCTGTGCCGGGAAAATCTATTGAAATGAAAGGGGCCCTGAAAAGCCTGCTTTTTGGGGAAAAGACTGGCGGAACCATCCCAATCAGATCCGGAATTTTGGTTATGAGGATGAATAAAAAAGCACAGTAAAGACTGGCGGAACCATCCCAATCAGATCCGGAATTTTGGTTATGAGGATGAATAAAAAAGCACAGTAAAGACTGGCGGAACCATCCCAATCAGATCCGAAATTTCGGCTACGAGGACGAATAAAGAAGCGGGGAGAAGCTTTTCGGACGCTTTTTCCGGCATGTCCATCTTTTTCCATGACTGGCGCCATTTTTCATGTGTTTTTCCCCTTCCGGGGCGGTACACTGAAAACAGGAGGGATGCCTGGTGAAGGAAGAAGAAAACTCTGTCTCCCAGCAGGCCTGGCAGCTTTTTTGCCGCACTGGCCTGCCGGAAGCCTATTTGGTTTATGTGATAGAAAAGGAGCGGGAAGAGCCGTAAAAAGGCTCTTCCCTACATAAAGATTCATGCATTTGACCACAAAAGGTCTGGTCATCCGCACGGTGGACTGGCGGGACAGCGACCGGTTGCTGACGGTGATGACCGAAGATTATGGAAAAATCACGGTAAAAGCCCCGAACATCCGGCGGAAAAGCAGCCGTATGGGCTGGGCCGGGCAGTTGTTTGCCTACTGCCAGTTTACCCTGTACGAAAAAAATGGCCGCCTCACTTTGCAGGACGCCCAGATGCTGGAGCAGTTTTTTTCCCTTTCCCGGGATCTGGACGCCCTGGCGCTGGGCTCCTATTTCTGCGAGCTGCTGGCCACCGAAGGGGAAGAAGATGTGCCGGCCCCCGGTATGCTTCGTCTGGCTCTCAACAGCCTGTATGCCCTGGCCCATCATCTGTACGACATCCGGCAGATCAAGGCGGCTTTTGAACTGCGCTTTCTGGCCATCGCCGGCTATGAGCCCGATTTGTGGAAGTGCGCCGCCTGCGGCGCCGACCCGGAAGAGCCTATGGTCAATCTGGAACTGGGGCAGCTCCACTGCGCCGCTTGCCGGGGGGCCTTTGGCCGGAGCGTCAGCGCTCCTTTGAGCAGGGCCGCTTTGCAGGCGGCCCGGTATGTGCTGCGATGCGATCTGAAAAAGCTCTTTTCCTTCCGATTGGAGGAAGGGGACCTGGAGCTGTTAGGGGCCTTTGCCGAAGCATACTGCCTCACCCGCCTGGAGCGGGGATTTCAGACGCTGGACTTTTACCGATCCCTGGGAGGGGGAACAAAAGAAATATGACGGAATTGCAGAAAAAATCCTGCCGCACTCTGGAACTGCATAAGGTTCTGGAGCTGCTGGAAAAAGAAGCGGTTTCCCCGCGGGCCAAGGAAATGGCCCGGGCGTTGGAGCCGGAAGACAATCTGGTGGGCTGCGAGCGTTTGCAGCAGCAGACGGAGGACGCTGTCCGCCTGGCGGGGATGCTGGGCAGTCCGTCCTTCTCCGGCGTACGGGATGTGTCCGCTGGATTGGAACGGGCCAAGGTGGGCGGCAGCCTGAATATGAAGGAGCTGCTGGACATCGGCGCTTTGCTGCGGGCGGCCCGCACCGGAAAAGGGTATCTGGAAAAGGATACGCAGGTGGAAACCGTTTTGGCCGATTACTTCCGCCGACTCAGCGGAAATAAATACTTAGAGGATAAAATTGAGCAATCTATCCTCTCTGAAGAAGAAATCGCCGACACAGCCAGTTCGGAACTGCGGGAGATCCGGCGGCGTATCCGCACAGCGGCCTCTCGCATCCGGGAGACGCTGAACCGGATCATCTCTTCTCCCAGCTATGCCAAGGTGCTCCAGGACACCGTGGTCACCACCCGGGGCGACCGGTATGTGGTGCCGGTGAAAGCGGAGTTCAAAGGGAGCATCCCCGGCCTGGTGCACGATGTGAGCTCCAGTGGGGCCACGGTGTTTGTGGAGCCCATGCAGGTGGTGGAGCTGAACAATACCATCCGAGAAGAGCGTTCCAAGGAGAAAAACGAGATCGACCGGATCCTGATGGAGCTGTCGGCGGAGGTGGGAGCCTTTGCAAACACCATCCAGCAGGACTATGATATTTTGTGCACCCTGGACTTTATCTTTGCCAAAGCCAAATTGGCCTATAAGATGAAGGCCTGCCGTCCCAAGCTGTTGGAAAAGGGCCAGACCCGCCTGGAGCGGGCCCGGCATCCTCTGCTGCCCCGGGAGACGGCAGTGCCCATCACCTTCACCATCGGCGGAAAGACCGATGCGGTTATCATCACCGGCCCCAACACCGGCGGCAAAACAGTGAGCCTGAAAACCCTGGGCCTGCTCACTTTGATGGCCCAGTGCGGGTTACAGCTGCCTTGCGGAGACGAGAGCACGGTGCGGGTGTGCAAAAATATTTTGGCCGACATTGGCGACGAGCAGAGCATCGAGCAGTCATTGTCCACCTTCTCCTCTCATATGAAGAATATTGTAGAGATTCTGGAAGAAGCGGGAGAAGGCAGCATGGTGCTGATGGATGAGCTGGGCGCCGGTACCGACCCGGTGGAGGGCGCGGCTCTGGCCGTGGCCATCATCGAGCATCTGCGCCAGCAGGGGGTACTGGTGGCGGCCACCACCCACTATGCCGAGCTGAAAACCTATGCTCTGGAGACCAGGGGCGTGGAAAACGCCTCCTGTGAGTTTGATGTGTCCACTCTGAAGCCCACCTATAAGCTGGTGTTCGGCATTCCGGGCAAATCCAACGCCTTTGCCATTTCCCAGCGGCTGGGGCTGAGCATGGAGATCATCCAGAAGGCCAAAAGCGGCATGGACAGCCAGAACATCCAGTTTGAAGATGTGATCCGCACCCTGGAAGAAAAGCGGCAGCAGATGGAAAACCAGCTGCAGCTGGCCCAAAGAGAGCGGCAGAAAGCACAGGAAGACAAGGAGAAAGCGGAAAAGGCCTATGCCTCCATTGAGGAGGAGCGAAAGAAGCTGCTGGAGGACGCCCGGAAACAGGCCCAGAAGCTGATCGACGAGGCCCGGAAGGCTGCCGATAACACGGTGGAGGAACTGCGCCGTCTGCGGCGGGAGCAAAGCCGCAATCCGGCAGAGGAGAATCTGTCCCAGGCCCGGGCGGTGATGATGGGCCATCTCTCCGAAGCGGAGAAAAAGGCCATCCAGAAAAAGATCAAAAAGCAGGCCGCTCCGCTGCCCCGCCCCTTGCAGAAGGGGGATGTGGTGGAGATCGTCTCCAATGGGATGCGCTGTACTGTGGTGGAGACCCCCAAACCCGGCCAGCCGGTGCAGCTGTCGGCGGGAATCATGAAGCTGACGGCCAAGGAAAAGGAATTGCAGCTGATTTCGGCAGCGCCCGCCCAGAAGAAGGAAAAGGGCAGCGTGCGCACTCAGGCGCCTTCCCAGCCTACCAGGGGAAGCAGCGAACTGGATCTGCGGGGCATGACGGCGGAAGAAGCGCTGATGGAACTGGACCGGTTTCTGGATCTGGCCTTCCGGCTGCGTTTGCCCTCGGCCACCATCATTCACGGCAAGGGCACCGGCGTGCTGCGCCAGGCCGTCCATTCCCGGCTGAAAGGAGCCCGGCAGGTGAAATCCTTCCGGCTGGGTGCCTATGGCGAAGGGGAAAATGGCGTGACCATTGTGCAGATGAACATATAAAAGAAAAAGAGGTGGGAAGAGAAAGGAACGGTGATGGGGATGCCAGGATTGGGCACGCTGATCAATATGGGGATGATTCTGGCCGGGAGCCTTGTAGGGATGCTCATCGGCAAAGGTGTGCCCGAGCGGTTCAGCAAGATCATTTTTCAGGCTCTGGGAGCGGCCACTTTCCTCATCGGGCTGTCCGGGGTGTTCACCGGTATGCTTCAGGTGGGGGAAAGCGGCACTTTGGAGAGCAGTTATACTCTCCTTCTGATCCTGTCCCTGGCTGTGGGCGGCATTGTGGGAGAGCTTTTGCGGCTGGATCGGCTGTTTGACAAGGCGGGAGAGGCCATCAAAACCCGCTTTGGCGGCAAAGCGGGTGAGCGGGATGTGGGAGCGGGCTTTGCCAACTGCACCATCCTGTTTTGTGCCGGGGCCATGGCCATTGTGGGCTCGGTGCAGGATGGGCTTTTGGGAGACCCTACCATGCTCATTGCAAAAGGAATGCTGGACGGCATTATGTCAGTGCTCTTTGCCACGGTCTATGGCCTGGGGGTGCCCCTCAGCGCCTTGTCTGTGGGCCTTTACCAGGGGGCGGTGACCCTGCTGGCCGTGCTTATCAAGCCCTATCTCACCGATCTGGTGGTGACCCAGATGTCCCTGGTGGGCAGCGCCGTTCTGATGCTCATCGCCTTCAACCTGTGGGATGTGAAAAAATTCAATGTGGCCAACCTGATCCCGGCCGCCTTTATGCCGCTGCTCTTTTCCCTTTTTCAGGGAGTGCTGGGGCGCCTTTGAGTTAGGTGTAAATGCCCCTTGCACATTCGTGACGAATCTGTTAGAATAATTACAATAGAAGCATAGAAAGCGGGGTAGCTTAAATGTTTTCCAAAGAAGTTACTGTAAACAATCAGGTGGGCCTGTATGCCAGACCGGCCACTTTCTTTATTCAGAAAGCCAATGAATTCCGCAGCACCATCATGGTGGAAAAGGAGAACCGCAAGGTCAACGCCAAGAGTCTTCTGGGCGTGCTGTCCTTGGGTATTACCAAGGGCACGGTGATCAACATTTCCGCCGAGGGCTCCGATGAAGAAGAGGCTGTCAACGCCCTGTGCACTCTGGTGGCTTCCAACTTCGGAGAATAAGCCTACATACCGGGCAATGGGCCCGGGCCGTACACGAACCCATCGCCGGCGCCGCATGAAAAACCATGCGGCGCTCGCTCTTTGTGGGCGTTTTTTCGCCGGAGGACAGGATTTATGTATGAAGAACTGAAGGAAAAAGCCCTTCTGCTCCCTCTTCTGCCTGGAGTGTATATCATGCGGGACGCAGGGGGAGAGATCATTTATATCGGCAAGGCCAAGGCGCTGAAAAACCGGGTAAGCCAGTATTTTTCCAATCTGGCCTCTCATACGCCCAAAACCTTGAAAATGGTCTCCCAGGTCCATGATTTTGAAACCATCATCACCGGCAGCGAGTTTGAAGCTTTGCTGTTGGAGTGCGCCCTGATTAAAAAACACAAGCCCAAATACAATATTCTGCTGAAAGACGACAAGGGTTATCCCTTCCTGCGCCTGTCCAAGGAGGAATATCCCCGGTTTTCCATCGTTTCCAAACCAGCGGAGGATGGGGCCCGGTACTTTGGCCCCTACGGCGGCCGCAGCGGGGCGAAAAAGGCTCTTGATACCGCGTTGCTCACCTTCAAACTGCCCACCTGCTCTTTGAAATTCCCCCGGGATATCGGCAAAAGCCGCCCCTGCCTCAATGCTCACATCGGCCGGTGCTGTGCTGTGTGTTCGGGGAAGGTGTCCAAAGGAGAGTACAACCGGCTCATCGGTCAGGTGTGCCGTCTGCTGGAGGGCAAATACCAGGGATTGGCGGAGGAATTGCGCCAGGAAATGGAGCAGGCCGCCGAAGAAATGCAATTTGAGCGGGCCGCCGCTTTGCGGGACCGGATGCGGGCCGTGGAACGGCTGGGACGGGATCAGCTGATTATCTCCGGTGCCCTTTCCGATCTGGATGTGATCGCCTGTCAGGTGCTGGGCAGCCGGGGCTGCGTGGTGATGCTCAACTACATCAGCGGCAACCTTCTGGACAAAAAGAAGGAATTTTTCGACGGCGTCACCCCAGAGGATATGGGAGACCTGCTGGAAGGGTTTATCAAGCAGTATTACACCATGACCCAGCGTTCTCCCCGGGTGGTGCTGGTGAATCAGGAGCTGGAAGATCAGGAGATGCTTTCTCAATGGCTGGGCACATTGCGGAAGGGAAAGGTCTATGTGCAAGTGCCCCAGCGGGGAGAAAAGCGGAAGCAGATGGAGCTGGCCATGGAAAATGCCCGCCAGGAGCTGGAACTTCTGGACAAGCGGGAGCAAAAGACCTCCCGCAGTTTGGAACAGCTGGCGGAGATTCTGGGCCTTCCGGCTCCTCCTCAGCGGATCGAAGGATACGACATTTCCAATCTGGCGGGAACCGGCACGGTGGCGGCCATGACGGTGATGGAAAAAGGCCGGTTTCACAAAAGTGCCTACCGTCGCTTCCAGATCAAAGAAGCGCTGGGGGGAGACGACTATGGCTCCCTGGCCGAAACCATGGACCGGCGTCTCAAACGGGCCGAAGAAGGGGACAAAGGCTTTTTGCCTCTGCCCGACCTGCTGCTCATCGACGGCGGGCAGGGCCAGGTGAACGCAGTGCACCAGGTGCTTAGGGAGCATGGACAGAACATCCCGGTGTTCGGCATGGTGAAAGATGACCATCACCGCACCCGGGCGCTGGTGGACGGCGACGGAAACGAGTTTGGCATCCGCACAAAGCCTGCGGTGTTCTCCCTGGTGGGCAATTTGCAGGAGGAGACCCACCGGTTTGCCATCGAGTATCAGAAAAATCTGCGGGGACGCAGCATGAAGGAGAGTACCCTGTCCCGCATTCCTGGCCTGGGAGAGCAGCGCATTCGGGCACTGCGGAAGAAATTCGGCACTTTGGCCGCCATCCGCCAGTGCAGTGAGGAAGAACTGGCCCAGGTTTTGCCCCGGAATGTGGCAAAACACGTGCGGGAATATTTTGACGCCCAAGGGGCGAAGGAGGAAAAACCATGAGAGTGATCACCGGCACGGCCCGGGGACGGAAGCTGGAGGCCCCCAAAGGACGCAGCACCCGGCCCACCACCGATCGGGTGAAAGAATCCATTTTCAATATCATTCAGTTTGACATCGAAGGCCGCCGGGTGCTGGACCTGTTTGCAGGTTCGGGACAAATGGGCATCGAATGTCTTTCCCGGGGCGCAGAAAGCTGTGTGTTTGTGGAAAGCGACCCCAGCGCCCAGAAGGTGGTGGAGCGTAACATTGCCGCTACCGGTTTTGAAAAATGCAGCCGTTTGATCCGGGGGGATGCCTTCGGGGTCCTGTCCGGTCTGCGGGGACAGAAATTCGGTCTGATCCTGCTGGACCCGCCCTATGGCGGTGAGCTGCTCAATCAGGCACTGCGGCAGATAGCGGAAATTGACATCCTGCAAACTGGTGGTATAATAGTATGCGAAAGTGCCCGGGAGGATTTGATCCAGCCCTTGGAGGAGCCTTACCGGGTGAAAAAGCAGTACCTCTATGGCGCCATTGCCATCACCACCTTCACCCGGGAGGAAACAAAATGAGCTTGGCCATCATCCCCGGAAGCTATGACCCGCCCACATTGGGTCATGTGGAGCTGATCCGCCGGGCGGCCCGTCTGTTTGATCGGGTTATCGCTCTGGTGATGGTCAACGACCAGAAGCAGGCTCTCTTTTCTTTGGAAGAGCGGTTTTCTTTGGTGAAGGAGAGCGTGGCGGGAATTCCCGGGGCGGAAGCCGATTTTTTCGGCGGCATGACCTACGATTATATCAGGGATCACGGGGTCGATGCCATCGTCAAGGGACTGCGCAATGCACAAGACTTTACTTATGAATGTGAGATCGCCCGGTTTAACCAGCTTCATGCCCCTCAGGCCGATACCCTGTTTCTGTATGCCGAACCCCGCTGGGATCATGTGAGTTCCAGCCGTGTGAAAGAGGCCTTTCTCGCGGGGGAGGATGTGAGTGCCTGGGTGGCGCCGCCTGTAAGGAAGGCGCTGGAAAAAAAGCTGGGCGCACAGCGTCACACCCACCGACAATGAAGATAGGGGAATGGAATAATGCCGGCAAACACAATCGATGAAATGGTAACCACGCTGTACGAAATGATCCAGGATGCAGGCGGGATCCCGCTGATGGGAGACCGGTGCGTCATTGAGCGGGAAAAGGCTTTGGATATCCTGGATGAGATCCGGGCCAATATTCCTTCTGATCTGAAAATGGCCCGGGAGATCGTGGAAAAGCGCAACGAGATGATCACTGCGGGCAAACGGGAGGCCGAAGTCATCCGCAAGCAGGCGGAAGAGCTGGCCCGGCAGAAGGTCAACGACAACGATATCACCAATGAAGCACGCCGCCGCAGCGCCGAGATCATCAATACGGCGGAAAAGCGGGCCAAAGAGCTGATGGGCGCGGCCAATGGCTACTGCGATGACGCCATGAAGCGCACCGAGGAGGCCATTGCCCAGGCTTTGGAGGAAGTGCGCTCTTCTCGGGTGAAGTTCCGTCAGGCGGCCCGGGCAGAAAGCCGGACAGCGGAAGAAGCCCCTCAGGAATAATAAAGAAACACATCGCTAGTTTGAATGGGTTTCATCTGAGCCCCCGGCACCGGATTTGTCACCGGTGCCGGGGGTGTTTTTTTGGTTTTTAAAGGTTTTGAAATATTTTTGCCAAAACAGCGGAAATGAGACATTATTTTTGGAAAATGACGGAAAGAAAACAAAATACAGGCTTTACATCATTGAAGCGATGTGATACACTATAAGTACCTTTTTGAAGGTTTTTCCCGCTTGAAATTTGGAGAAAATAAAAGACAAAGGGGACTGGGAAGATGCATGTGAGACCCAAAGAAGAAAGCATGGACGAACTGTTCCGGGCTATTTTGATGCTGAAAGATCTGGATGAGTGCCGGGCTTTTTTTGACGATCTGTGCACCGTCACCGAGCTGATGGCCATGCAGCAGCGTCTTATTGTGGCAAAGCTTTTGAAAAAAGGCTGCATTTACAGCGATATCGTGGAAAAGACCGGGGCCAGCACCGCTACCATCAGCCGTGTCAACCGGGCTCTTAGCTACGGCAAGGGCGGCTACAATATCATTCTGGAGCAGCTGGAGAAATGATCGCCTATTCCGCTTTGGCGGCGGTGTATGACGCGTTGACCGGGGATGTGCCCTATGAGCAGTGGGCCACCTTTGCTCAAAAGGCTTTTTCCAAGAGGGAAAAGCCGGTGAAGTTGGTGCTGGAGCTGGCCTGCGGCACCGGCAGTCTGACCCGGCTTTTGGGGCAGGCTGGCTATGAGATGATCGCTTGCGATCTGTCCGCTGATATGCTGGCCGTAGCCCGGGAGAAGTGCGGGGAGCTTTCCTGCCCTCCGGTATTCCTTTGCCAGGATATGTGCCAGCTGGATCTGTACGGCACCATCGACGCCGCCGTTTGCTGCTTGGACAGCGTCAATTATCTCACCGAGCTGCGACAGCTGAAACAGGCTTTCGCCCGGGTTTCCTTGTTTTTGGAACCGGGGGGCCTGTTTTTGTTTGATGTGAAAACACCGCTGGCTTTTGAGGAGATGGGCGGCCTTTCCAGTGTGGAAGAGCTGGAGGGGGCTTTTTGCGCCTGGCAGTATGGCTATGACCGGAAAAGCCATCGGGCCCAGCATCAGGTGGATGTGTTCCTTCAGGAAGAAGACGGAACCTGGAGCCGGAATACCGAGTGGCACGAGCAGCGGGCCTATACCCGTGAGCAGTTGGAGCAGGCCATCCAGCAGGCCGGATTGCGGGTGCGCCATGTCTATGGCTCATCTGGAGGGCAGCGGGTGGGAGAACAGACCCGGCGCCTCTTTTTTGTGGCGGAAAAGCCCTGATTTTTTTGCAGAAAATCACCATTCCATGGAGGAAATATGACAGATTATTTGATTCGCGGTATGACGAAAGACGGCTTTGTGTCGGTGAGCGCAGTGGAATGCACCGGCCTGGTGGAGCGGGCCCGTCAGATTCACCACACCCTGCCTCTGGCTACGGCGGCTCTGGGGCGTACATTGGCTGCAGCGTCCATGATGGGCGATGGCCTGAAGAGCGATAACGGCTCGGTGACCGTGCAGATCCGGGGCGGCGGCCCGCTGGGAGCCATCACAGCGGTGGCCGATCACAAGGGCAATGTGCGGGGTTATCTCCAGAACCCGGCGGTGGACCTGCCTCTTCGCGCCGATGGCAAGCTGGATGTGGGCTTTGGCGTGGGACGCCAGGGATTGCTCACGGTCATCAAGGACATCGGCGCAAGAGAGCCTTTTTCTGGGAAAGTGGCTCTTCGTTCCGGAGAGATCGCCGAAGATATCGCCGGTTATTATGCCGAAAGCGAGCAGACGCCCACGGTGTGTGCTCTGGGTGTGCTGGTGGGACGGGATCAGCAGGTGACGGCTGCTGGCGGCTACCTGGTGCAGCTGATGCCCGGTGCGCCGGACAGTTTGGTGGATCAGCTGGAAAAGAGCTTTACATCCATGCCCAGTGTCACCAGCCTGCTCAGTCAGGGAAAGACTATGGAGCAGATCATGGACCAGGCTCTGGAGGGGCTGGGATTCCATGTGCTGGAGAAGCACCCGGTGGCCTATGAGTGCCATTGCTCCCGGCAGAAAGTGGAGCAGGCCCTGATCAGCATGGGAGAAAAGGAACTGCGGGAGCTGCGGGACAGCGGCGAGGATGCGCATATTACCTGCCAGTTCTGCGATGCAGAATATGTGTTTTCCACAGAGGATCTGACAGACCTTTTAAAGCAGGCCAAACGGCCCTAAGGGATCAATGGAAAGGGGGCATCGCCCCCTTTTCAAAAATCTTGAAGAAAAATCAAAAAAAGGTTGACAGATGTGGTTTGAGCCGGTATAATAATTATCGTCGCCGCAAGGTGTGTGACAGAAAAAGAATGAAAAAACTTTTTTCTTGACAAACACCGTTCTCTCTGTTAGAATAGAGAAGCTCGCTGCGAATGGGGGAGCATAGCTCAGCTGGGAGAGCATCTGCCTTACAAGCAGAGGGTCACAGGTTCGAGCCCTGTTGTTCCCACCAATTTATGGCCGTGTAGTTCAGTTGGTTAGAACGCTAGCCTGTCACGCTAGAGGTCGACGGTTCGAGCCCGTTCACGGTCGCCAATTTGCCTCTGTAGCTCAGTTGGTAGAGCAGGGGACTGAAAATCCCCGTGTCGCTGGTTCGATTCCGGCCGGAGGCACCACTTGCGGATGTAGCTCATCTGGTAGAGCGCCACCTTGCCAAGGTGGAGGTAGCGAGTTCGAGCCTCGTCATCCGCTCCAAAATATGGCAGGAATGTGTTTTGCATTCCTGCCATATATCTAAACTGTATATGGTATGGCGCCATAGCCAAGCGGTAAGGCAGAGGTCTGCAAAACCTTTATTCCCCAGTTCGATTCTGGGTGGCGCCTCCAATAACAAAAAGACATCCTTTTGAATGTCTTTTTTGTTTTCTGAAAAGTGATGCGGAAAAAGCACCTGTCTAGCAGGTGCTTTTTCTTATGTGAAAGGAGCCAATTACTCCTCCAACATTTCGAATCCTTCGGTAAGCAAGGTAGAGGCCTGGGTGAGGCCGCATGTATATTCCGTAATGGTATTGTTATATTCTTCTGCTGCCATTTCTCCATCCAGCATTTTTCTGCGCTGTTGCACAGACCATCCAGGGAATCGGCAGAAGGAGATTCGTTTGTGCAGGCGGTCAGTGTGAAGGCCAGGCCCAACAGAATCAGCAGGGATGCAAGGCGTCGTTTCATAAATTGGTCATCCTTTCTTTGGCATTTATAGCATGTATATTATGTCATAATGATTATTGAATGCCAATAAAACTGTGCACAGAATGACAATTTCTAATCATCCTATGTCCTGTAAAATTGACAAGAGGTGATTGCAATGATCAGTGATACCATTCGCACTCTGCGGGAGAGGGCTGGCTATTCCCAGGCAGAGCTTGCGAAGAGGCTTTCAGTGACCCGATCCTCTGTGAATGCCTGGAAAAGCGGGCTTTCTGCACCGACGGCCATCAATATCATCGAGCTGGACAAGCTCTTTCATGTTTCTGCCGATTTTATTTTGGAACTGGAGCAAACCCAGCAGATTGACTTGTCGGAATTGACGGAGCAGGAAATACGCATTATATATGAATTGTTGGATTATTTTCGTCAGGCCAAGGGAAAGGCGTAGTCTTTATAAGCCTGGAAGGAAAAACAGAGGAGGGGCTTTACTTTTTTCCTCTTTTGAGAGATAATGGGATGCAAAGAGAGTTTGGAGCGCCGCCGGAGCGCGGCATCGGATCGGGAGGAAAAGATTATGTTCAATCTGTTTTCGGAGCAAGATGAAAACAAGTTTACCTGGGAATCCATCGGCGATGTGATCGACGGAAGAAGGAACCTGGGAGAAAATATGCCGGTGTTTGTTTACCGGCTGTTTCAGTTTACCATTAAAGATGAGCTGGCCAAGCGCTATGGCAACGAAGCAACGGTGGATATTTTCCGTAAAGCAGGTGAACTGGCGGGGAAAGAGTTTGCCAATCATCTGTTGGATCTGAGCCTGCCTTTCAATGAGTTTGTTGCCCATTTGCAAAGCGTGCTGGAAGAGAGCAAAATCGGTATTTTGCGGGTGGAAAAATTTGATCCGGATACAGGGGAAGCCGTGCTGACGGTGGGAGAAGATCTGGACTGCTCCGGTTTGCCCATCACCGGGGAGACCGTGTGCAATTATGATGAAGGGTTCCTGGCCGGAGTGCTGAAGGTCTATACCCAAAAGGAGTATGTGGTCACCGAGGTGGATTGCTGGGCCACCGGCTCCCGAGTGTGCCGTTTTGAAGCATCCGTGAAATCGCAAGAGAGCGAGCAAAATGGATAATCAGGATATCGACCTTCTGGTTCAGCAGCTTCGCACCATTTTGCTCAACAAACCCCTTTCCAAAGAGCCTCGGGTGCAGTCAGAGGAGTTGGAAACCCTCCAGGATGGGATTTTTTATCTGGCCGATTGCCTGGCCGAAGTCAATGGCTTTTTGGATCAGCTGCGGAAAGGCAACCTGGACACCCCTTCTCCAGGACGCCATAATTTCCTGGCCGGCAGTTTGAAGGAGCTTCATTCGGCCTTGAAGCATTTGACCTGGCAGGCCAATCAGGTGGCCAATGGGGATTACAGCCAGAGCGTGGACTTTTTGGGGGATTTTTCAGCTTCTTTCAACCGGATGATCGCCCAGCTGGCCGAACGGGAATCCCAGCTGAAGATCCAGTCCCAGATACAGGGAGAATCGGTGGAGCTGATGAAGGCCGTGATGGATGGCTTGAAGGATTGGATCATGGTTATATCCCAGGAAAGCGGAGAAGTGGTGTATTCCAATCAAAGCGCCAAGCAATTTTTTGAGCATCCCACGCCCGATCAAAATCAACGTGACAATTACCACCGGTTTTTGGAGTTTATCCGCCATTGCGGCCGGGAACACAGCGAAAACCGGGATTTCGAATACCATTGCTGCGAGAGCCGCCGCACATTTCGGATTCGCGCCTATGACATCCAATGGAGCGGAAAGATGGCTTGTGCTCACATCATCACCGATGTGACCAGTGAGCGGGAGTATCAGGAGCAGATCGAAGGGTTGGCCTATACCGATGCGCTGACGGATCTGTATAACCGCCGGTTTTGTTTGGAAAATTTGGAGAAGATGCTGGAGGAAGGAAAGGAATTTACCTTCTGCATGATCGATCTGGATGGGCTGAAATACGCCAATGACAATTTCGGTCATGATGCCGGCGATGAATATTTGAAAACAGTGGCCCGGCATTTGCTCCAGGACAGCCGCTCCACCGACCTGATTTGCCGGATCGGCGGCGATGAATTTGCCGCGTTGTTCCCCCGCTGTAAAGCGCCGGTGATCGTGGAAAAAATGGAACGGCTGGATCGCGTTCTGGAGGAAGAATCCCTGCGCTTTCCCATGTCCCTCAGCTATGGTGTGGTATATGTGGATGGGGGAGAAAGGCTTTCGGCCGCTGAGGTAATGAAACTGGCCGATGAGCGGATGTATATGCTGAAGAATATGAAGAAAGCCGCCCGGAATAGTTTGGGTGGTGTGGTGATGACTTGGGTTTGGTCCAAGGATCTGGAAACAGGCAATGAGGAGATCGACCGGGAGCATCGCCAGCTGTTGAGTGCAGTCAACCGGCTGCGGGAGGCCTGTGCCGCAGGCCGAGGGCAGGAGGAACTGAACCGTATCGTGGACTTTTTGGTTCAGTATACCCAGACTCATTTTGCCCATGAAGAGCAGCTGCAGCAGCGCTATGGCTATCCGGATTACCAAAGCCACCACCAGTATCATCAGGCTTTTGGAAAGGCCGCAGAGGATTTGGCCCGGCGGCTGAAAGAAGAGGGGGGCACGGCCCAGCTGGCCTCCCGGCTCAATAAGCAGTTGGTCAGTTGGCTGATCAATCACATCAAAATGGAAGATGCCAAGGTGGCCCGCTATATTCAGAAAGTCTCTGAAAGCAGCAAATCCTCATCAAATTGAAAATACGCCGCAGAAAAGTTCTGCGGCGTATTTTTTGTGGAAAAATCATAGTGTCGTCCAAGGCGGAGATAAAACAAAGCGGCATTGCCAGCAGGGAGGAGAGAGCGGGGTAAACGCACAGATTTTCAGTTCTACGGGGTGTTCCGGTTCCAGCAGCTGGTAGGATAGGTGGATATGTACCTTTTCCCCCTTTTCCAAGGGACGGAAAGCGGTCTTGGCACAAAAAAGCGGCTGGCCTGATACCAATCCGGGGAGCAAGGGCTTTTCATCCTGGAAAGCATGGCACAGGACAGAAGAAGCGAAATTTTCTCCATCCGGCCCGGGATGGGTGTATTCCAGGGCGATCCACAGCAAAAAGGCCCCCCGTTTTTCCTGCCATGGACGGCAGAATAGCAGTTTGACCGGTTCCTGTGCCAAGGCCCCCATATGGTATGCACCCCCCAGAAGAAAATGTATTTTAGTCATCTTTACGGTAAGACTACCAAATGACTGTGATAAAGTCAAGAAAAATAGTCATCTTTATGGTAGAGGGTTGCCGTGAAAATTTATGATTACCAAGGCAGGAGCAATATTTGCGGAGAGCAGATCCGCCGCTTTCGTCGGGAACGGAAGCTGTCCCAGGGAGAGCTGGCCGCCCGTCTTCAGCTCCAGGAGGTACAGCTGGATCAGAAGGCGGTGAGCCGGGTGGAAAAGGGGGAGCGGTTCGTGTCGGATTTTGAGCTGGTGGCCTTTTCCCGGGCCTTGCGGGTGCCGCTGGAGGAATTGCTGGGGCTTCCGGGCTTTTCAGAAAAGGGCGCCGGTGATACAATAAAATAAAAAGCGGGAAGGAGATGGGGGAATGCAACAATCCCTTTTTGATCAAAAAGGCCTGAGCCAACCGTTGGCCGACCGGCTGCGCCCCCAGACATTGGAGGATTATGTGGGGCAGGAGCATCTTCTGGGGCCAGGGAAGGTGCTGCGGCAGATGATAGAGCAGGATGAGGTGCCCTCCATGATCTTCTGGGGCCCGCCGGGAGTGGGCAAGACCACCCTGGCCCGGATCATTGCCCGACATACCAAGGCGGAGTTTGTCAATTTCAGCGCTGTAACCAGCGGCATCAAAGAACTGCGCCAGGTGATGGCTCAGGCGGAAACCACCCGGCTTTTGGGACAGAAAACCATTTTATTCATCGATGAGATTCACCGGTTCAACAAGGCCCAGCAAGATGCCTTTCTTCCCTATGTGGAAAAAGGGAGCATCATTCTCATCGGGGCCACTACAGAAAACCCCTCCTTTGAGATCAATTCGGCGCTGTTGTCCCGGTGTAAGGTGTTTGTGCTGCAAGCTCTCAGTGGAGAGGACCTGGTGAAAATGCTCCAGCGGGCGGTGGCCTCACCCAAGGGACTGGGGGAGCAAAATGTGCATATCGACACTGCACTTTTGGAGAAGATTGCCTTGTTTGCCAATGGGGATGCCCGGGTGGCCCTCAACACCTTGGAGATGGTAGCCCTCAACGGGGAGAAAACGCAGGAGGGCGTGTTTGTCACAGAGGACATCCTGAATCAGTGCATTGGCCAGCGTTCCCTGCTTTATGACAAGAATGGAGAGGAACATTATAACCTGATTTCCGCCTTGCACAAATCCATGCGCAACAGCGATCCGGATGCTGCGATGTATTGGCTGGCCCGGATGCTGGAAGCGGGAGAAGATCCTTTGTATGTGGCCCGCAGGCTGATTCGTTTTGCCAGCGAGGACATTGGTCTGGCGGATAGCCGGGCGCTGTCTTTGGCGGTGGAGGCCTACCAGGCCTGCCATTTTATCGGCGTTCCGGAATGCAATGTGATTCTGGCCCAGGCCGTGGTCTATCTTTCGTTGGCGCCCCGCTCCAATGCCCTGTATGTGGGGTATGAGCGGGCCAAACGGGATGCTCTGGAACAGCTGGCCCAGCCGGTGCCTCTGCATCTGCGCAACAGTCCCACCCAGCTCATGCGGGAGCTCCACTATGGGGAGGGCTATCAATATGCCCACGATACCCAGGAAAAACTCACCGATATGGAATGTCTGCCCGAGTCTCTTCGGGGAAAGCGATACTATAATCCCACGGAACAAGGACTGGAAAAGCGCTTCAAAGAGCGCTTGGAACAGATCCGGGAGTGGAAAAAACACCGGAAAACATAAAAAAGGCCCTTTGGGGCCTTTTTGTTTTGATTGACAGAGCACAGGGACTGTGATATACTCCAAAAGTACTGAATAAGTAATTTACTAATTTACTGCATACAGGAGGAATATATGAAAATCCCAACCACATTAAAGCACAAACCGGTGGTCGTGGTGGAAAACTACGAAGAAGTGGATGGCCGCATGGCCTATCATAGCGATGCAAAAGGTCTTTCTCTGGGTCTGGCCCAATGGAATGATCGGGGAAAGGTGGATATTTCAGCCAAGGTCTGGAGGTACACCGGAGAGAAGTGGTCCCGGCAATCGGAGGAATTGCCCCTTCACCGGGCGCTGGATCTGGCGATTCTCATCAGCCAGGCCCGGCTGTATTTCCGGGAGGCCTATCGCTTTCCCAAGCTCTATGAGGAAGAGGGAGGGCCAGTGGCTCGGGTAGGGTTGCAGGGAGATGCCATGACAGTGGATATCTGCCGGGAGAATCCCCATATTGATGAGGATATTGCCTTGTTCTATCAGGCTCTGGCTCAGGATGATGAAATGCTGGGCGAGCGTTTTCGGGTGCTGGCCCGTATTCTGCGGGAAATGGGCTATTAAAAATGCCGCCCCATTGCAGGGGCGGCATGGATCATTGATAAAGCTGTACATCGTCGGGCATGGCCAGCCGTTCGTCCAGAAGCCGGTTGATGTTGCTTAAAAATACGGCGCTGGTGAGGATGGCGCAGAGCAGGTCGGTGACAGGCTCGGCGAAAAAGGTGGCCTGGGCTCCAAGGAAATAGGGGAGAGCCAGGGTGAAAACCAAAAAGACCGCTTTGCGGATGAGGGACAGGCTGAGAGCTCCCCGGGCGATGCCCAGGGCGGTAAAGGTGTCCACAAACTCATACTGGAAGGCCAGAGGGATCACCGAGAAGGTGAACACCCGGATGGCCCAGGAGGACAGACGAAGCAGTTCTTCGTTGCGGGTGAAGATCATGGCGAAATAATAACCGGCCAGCTGGCTGATCAGGAACATCACGCCGGTGAAAACCAGACACAGCGTCAGCACTTTGCGGATGGCCAGGCGGATGCGGTCCACTTTCTTTGCACCATAGTTAAAGCTGTGAATGGGCTGGGTGCCGCCGGTGATGCCGCCCAGGGGCATGGTGATCAGCTGCATATAGCTGAGCACAATGGTGGCCACGGTGATATAGGTGTCTCCCATCTCGGCACCGCCGTAGCGCTGGAGTACGCTGTTGAGAGCGATGAGCAGCACACTGTCGGTGGCGATGATGGTAAAGGGAGACAGACCGAACAGCAAAATCCGCCGCATGATGGAAGGGGAGTAGCCTCCCAATGTGAGGGAGATCTGGGGTTTACGGCTGCGGAGGAACCAAATCACAAAAAAGCAGCTGACGGCCTGGGAGATCACGGTGGCCAAAGCAGCCCCCCGCACGCCCAATCCCAGCAGGAAGATGAACACCGGGTCCAGCAGCACATTCAGAATCGCACCGATGATTACCGTGGCCATGCCCATGGTGGAATAGCCCTGACAGATGATATACTGGTTCAGTCCCACAGACAGGATGGCGAACAGGGTGCCCAGTACATAAATGGTCATGTATTCATTGGCATAGCCATAGGTAGCGCCGCTGGCGCCGAAAGCCATGAGCATGGGCTTTTTCAGCAAAAGAGCGGCGCCGGTGAGCAAAAGAGCCAGAACACAGAGCATGAGAAAGGCATTGACTAGGATCTTTTGGGCGCCTTCTTTGTTTTTTTCACCTAATCGGATGGCCATCAGCGGCGCTCCGCCCAAGCCTACCAAGAAGGCAAAAGAAGAGATCAGGGTGACGATGGGACCGCACACGCCCACACCGGCCAGCGCCAGATCACCTACATGGGGAATGTGGCCGATGTACATCCGGTCCACAATGCCGTAGAATACATTGACGAATTGGGCCAGCATAGAGGGAATGGCCAGTTTGAGCACCAGTTTTCCAATGGGATCTCTGCCCAGATCGTTGGTCTTTGACATGATTTGCGTCCTGCTTTCCATAGTGGTTGCGGCCTGTCCAGAGGGCAGCTTTATATAGACTACTCTGTAAAGCGATGAATTGCAAGGGAAAAGAAAAATTTTTCGGATTTTCCAAGGAATATCCCCAAAAAGGAAGGAGAATGGACGATGGAATCCATCAAAGGGCGGTTTGCCCCCAGTCCCACGGGACGAATGCATTTGGGCAATGCCTTTTGTGCCCTTTTGGCCTGGCTCTCGGCTCGCAGCCAGGGTGGAAGGCTTCTGCTGCGCATGGAGGACCTGGACCCGCAGCGCAGTCGGGAGAGATATGCCCGGATGCTGATGGAAGATCTTTTGTGGATGGGGCTGGATTGGGACGAAGGCGCCGGTATTCCTGGGGAAGAGGAGAAACAGTATTGGCAGAGCCGCCGGGAGGAGGAATATGCAAAGGCCTTGGATCTGTTGAAGTGGCAAGAGCTTCTGTATCCCTGCTTCTGCACCCGGGCAGAACTGCACGCCGCTGAGGCCCCTCACGCCTCCGATGGACAGGTGATTTACAGTGGCCGCTGTCGGGAGTTGACGATGGAGGAGCGGCAGGAGAAAGAAAAACACCGCCGCCCGGCCATTCGCATTCGTGTGCCGGATGAAATGATCTCTTTCACCGACGGATGCCGGGGCGTGTATGAAGAAAATCTGGCCTGGGACTGCGGGGACTTTATCTTGCGGCGCTCCGATGGGGTCTTTGCCTATCAGCTGGCGGTGACCTGGGACGATGGGGTCATGGGAGTGAGTCAGGTGGTGCGGGGCAGCGATCTTCTTTCCTCCACGCCACGGCAGATCTGGCTTCAGCGGTTGTGGGGCTTTCCCCAGCCACAGTATTATCATGCGCCCTTGCTCCTGGCTCCCGATGGCCGCCGTTTGTCCAAGCGGGATGGAGATCTGGATCTGGGAGCTTTGCGTAGCCGGATCGGGCCGGAAGAGCTGGTGGGAAAATTGGCTTTCTGGGCAGGGATTTTGCCCAAAGAAGAAGCGGTTACACCCCGGGAACTGGTTTCTTTATTCGATTGGGAAAAGGTGAAAAAACAGGATATTTTGCTGGATACCCCCATGCTGGATTTTTAACATAAAAAAGCCGCCTTTTCAGGCGGCTTTTTTTATAGGGTTATTGCAAAGCCAGGATCAGCCGTTTCTGGTGGTGGGAGCAGCGCATGGCCAGGCACAGATGGCGGTTGAGTTTGCGGCACAGAGAAAGCAGGAGGCGGCTTCGGAAGCTGTCCGGCGCAGGAAGGCCAGGCAGAAGCCACAGTTTTCCCCATAGCTGATAGAGCCGGATGAGCCCATGGTGCCACAGGGTCAGCAGTCGATAAGCGAACAGTTGGAGAGTGTGTTTCATTGCAGGAGTCCTCTTTCTTGTGGTTTCCGTAAGTGATACGATCCCGATGCTTCTATTATACATGGGATGTGTGGAGGAAGGTGTCGAATTTTCGGGAGAAAAAAAGATTTTCTATTTTTGTTGCCGAAGAGGGAGGAAGAGGGGAGAAAAAGAAAAAAGAAGCGCTGTTTTGAGAAAACATACGCTTCTTTTGTGCTTTTTTGGCTGCGGGGCGCGGCACAGCCGCTTGCGCCAGCCCGTTGGCAGCGTCCCCCGCAAAGGATATGGTATCACAGATCAAGGGGCGGAAACCGTCGCAGCAGGGCGTTTTTTTATTCCAGGTTGAGCTTGCGGGACAGAATGTGATTTGTGATGAAAAAGAATCCGGCCAGGAAAAAGATTTCCAAAGCGATGCTCAGCAGCAGGGCCACATGAATGGCCCAGTCATCGGATACGGGGAAAATCCATTGAGCAGCCAGGTTCCCCAGTACCCCCAGAAGGATCTGGACCAGGAAGTTCAGGGCCAGGAAGGCGCCGAAGGAGGTGAGCAGCCGCTTGTTGGCGCTCAGCTGCCCCAAGGCCATGCTGGCATAGAGCATCATGGTGAAAGCCAGTACACCTATAATACCGAACAGGAAAAACTCTATGCAGGCTGTGATAATCTGACCATTCAGATAACCCAGACGGATGGAAGTACCGATGACCCCAAAGGACATTGCCACCATCCCTTTTTCATAGGCCAGAATCACAAAGGCCAGGAAGGCGGCAATGCTGCTTAAAATGTACCATACCAGAGAGGTCAGGGATTTGCAGCAGATGTGCTGCCAGGGCTTCACCGGCAAGGTCATGGACAGATACCCTTCTTCGCCCAGCAGATTTTTGTAAAAACGCTGGAGAGAGACCACCAAAGTGAGGATAAACACCGCCATGAGCAAAAAGCCGAACAGGGAGGAGATCGCCACCTGGAAAATTCCCAAAAAGAAGGAATTGGAGAAATCCTTGTTAAAGACAAAGAGGCGGGTAAGGAAAGCGGTGATCAACAGGGCTCCATAGATGGGAAGAAAGATACGCCCTGTGGACTTGAATTCATATTTCAGTAATTTTCTTAGCATTTGTATACCTCCCGGAACAAAGCATCCACCGATTTTCCATTTTTCTCCCGGATTTCGTCCACCGAGGACACCAGAGCCACCCGGCCTTCGGCCAGGAAGATCACATCGTCCAACACTTTTTCAATGTCGGCGATCAGATGGGTGGAAAGAACGATGCTGGCTCGTTCATCGTAATTTGTGATGATGGTATTGAGGATATAGTCCCGGGCCGCCGGGTCCACGCCGCCGATGGGCTCATCCAGCAGATAAAGCTGGGCTCTGCGGCTCATCACCAGAATCAGCTGCACCTTTTCTTTGGTGCCCTTGGACAAAGACTTCAGCCGCTGGCTTTCGTCGATGTCCAGGCGGCGGAGCATATCCCGGGCGCGGTTGGCGTCAAAATTCTGATAAAAATCGGAAAAATAGCCAATGATGTCCGATACCCGCATCCAGTCATTGAGATAGTTTTTGTCCGGCAGATAGGACACCGACAGATGGCTTTCCACTCCCGGCTTCTTGCCGCACACCAGTATTTCGCCGGCGGTGGGGTTCAAAAGACCGTTGGCCAGCTTGATCAAAGTGCTCTTCCCGCTGCCGTTGGGTCCCAGAAGCCCCACGATCCGGCCGGGGGAGATGGTCAGGTCCACATTGGACAGCGCCGGTTTTCTGCCATAGGATTTGGTCAGATTACGGCATTCCAGTAAAGCGTTCATCAGTTTCTTCCCTCCACATGAAATTGTAATTGTTCCAAAGCCTGCTGGGGAGTGAATCCCAAACCGGTCATGCTTTGGATGAAGTTTTCCAAGATGCCTTGGCACAGCTGCCGCCGAAGCTGCTGGATGGCCTCACCATCCTCTGTGACAAAGCGGCCCGCTGTGCGCTGGGTGAAAAGCAGCCCATCGGTCTCCAGCTCGGCCAGGGCTTTCTGCATGGTATTGGGATTGACCGCCGCCTGGGCCGCCAGTTCCCGCACCGAAGGCAGTTTGCTGCCTGGGGGATAGGCGCCGGAGAGGATCAGCCGCTGGATCTGCTCCACCAGCTGGGCATAGATGGGGCGGTCGCTGTCAAATTGCCAGGCCATAGGCTCACGCTCCTTTTGTATCACTGTATTAAGAACATAGTACAATAATACAGCTGTCCATTTGCTTTGTCAAGGGGGAATTTCAAAAAAAGAAAAAGCCGCCTGACGGCGGCTGAAAAATGGGTTTCTGGCAGAAAATCAGAGAAAATCCTTCCAGGCCAGGGAATTTCCTGGCTCCACGATCAAAAACTGTTTATCCCACTGGCCGGATACCAGCTTCTCCAATATACGGATGCTGCCCGGGACATGGCGTACGGCACATTGGGTCAGATCGGCATCCCGCTGCACCTGGCGCAGATGGGCCGGAGCATAACTGTCGTAGGTCCCGGTATCGATGATATCAATATGGGTGAAAGGATCAAACCATTGGTGGAAAAGGGCGCGGCCCTGGGCTTTTCCGCGGCTCTGGCAAAGGCGCTGTTCCATACTTTCCAAGGAAATCTCTCCGACATCCGGTTCACGGAAATAAAAATGGCCGGTTTGCTTCAGATTGGAGGCCTTTCGGTCATCGGTGTGAAGCAGCAGGGTGATGCAGTCGTCTACGCAGGGAATCACAATGCGCTGTCGGGCGGCCAGATTTTTCCAGGAGCCGCCACAAAAGCCCATGGCTGCCAAAACGGTATCCACTGCGGGGTCCAGGGGAAGTGTAGCACTGGAAGAAGGGTATGTCAAGGAAGAGAGGAGATCAAAAAGCGATGGTGGTATCCGGGGTGTGGGGGTTGGAAAGCACATCCATGGGCAGACGGTCCAGCCAATCTTCTCCCCATTTTTCCCGGGTCTCCAGCACCAGTTCGGTTCCCACAGCGGTGAGTTCACGACGGGTTTTATCTTCGCTGGCGGCCAGAGAGGGAGCGGCGCCGGAATAATAGCCGCCACAGGAACGGGGCGAGCGGCCATAGCGCTGGGCAAAAACCGAAATGTCCGCCGCTGTCACGCTGCCGCCCTGGCGGTAGACTTCCTCCAGAATGGCGGCCCGGCGCACTTCTCCCACCGTAGCAGTGACCGACTGGCTTTGCTCTTCCCGCTCCAAGGCCTGGATCAATCCATTTACCTGGCCCTGGATCTCTTTCAACTGATGCAGAATTTCTTGATTTGTCATGTGATATTCTCCTTTCAGATTTCGTAATTATTTTCGTTCTTCGAAAGATATTATGAATTATAGCATGAGAAAATGTAGATGTCGATGGTAGAACGAAAAAATCAACGAAAAAACAACGATGGGCATGGACCGGGGAAACTTGACGAAAAACTCACAATGTTTTTATAATAGAATTGGATGAAAAAACGAAAGGAGAGGTGCTTTGTGACAAGGAAAGAGCAAAGCAAAGAGCGTCTCGGGAAGGAGGGGCGCCATGAGTGAGGGAAAATGGGATCTCAGGGGATATCTGGGGGACAAGGAGTTTTATAAAAATGTGGTGCGCATTGCCGTGCCGGTCTCCTTGCAGCAGTTGATTACCGTGGGGATCAATCTGATGGACACCATCATGCTCAGCAGCATGGGGGATGCCCAGCTTTCGGCCTCGGCCCTGGCCGGGCAGTTTATCAACCTGTTTCAGATCTTTTGCATGGGCATCGGTATGGGAGCTTCGGTGCTCACCTCCCGCTTCTGGGGGATGCAGGACAAAGAAGGGCTGCGCAAAGCCATCACCATCATGCTTCGCATCTGTCTGGCCTTTGCCGCGGTGTTTACCCTGGCCACTTTGATCAGCCCCCAGATGGTCATGCGGATCTATACTTCTGAAAAGGTAACGGTGGATTACGGTGTGCTCTATCTCCGCTGGTTGCTGCCCACTTATTTCTGTATGGGCCTGTCTTTGACTTGTACTATCGTTCTGCGTAGTGTCAGCCAAGTAAAGCTGCCGCTGTTCTGCTCCATTCTGGCTTTCTTTATCAACATTTTCTTTAACTGGGTGTTTATTTTTGGTCATCTGGGGGCACCCCGGATGGAGATTGCCGGCGCCGCACTGGGAACGCTGATTTCCCGGGTTTTTGAGCTGGTGTTTATTTGCGGTTATTTCTTTTTCCGGGATCAGAAGATCGGCTATCGTATCGGGCATTTGTTTATGAAGTGTCGGGATCTTCTGAGCGAATATTTGCGTATCAGCATCCCTGTTCTGGTCAGCGACGGCTTGCTGGCCTTGGGAAATAACGCTGTGGCCATGATCACCGGACGGCTGGGCACTGCTTTTGTGGCGGCCAATTCGGTGACCACTGTGGTGCAGCAGCTCAGCTCAGTGCTGACCCAGGGCATTTCCAATGCCAGCGGCATCATTACCGGTCATACCATGGGCCGGGGAGAATATGACAAGGCGCAGCGGCAGGGCTATACCTTCCTGGGATTGGGATTTCTGGTAGGATGCCTGGCGGCTCTGGCGATTTTGCTGCTGCGGGGCCCCATCATCAACTATTATCAGGTGACGCCCCAGGCCAAGGAGATCGCCTGGAGCCTGATGGACGCCATCAGCTTTATCATTATTTTCCAGGCCATGAACTCCATTCTCACCAAAGGCGTGCTGCGGGCCGGGGGAGATACCAAATTTTTGATGGTGGGCGACATCCTCTTCCTGTGGGTGGCTTCTATCCCCTTGGGGTATCTGGCGGGGATGGTATTCCATTGGTCGCCTTTCTGGATCTATACCATGCTGAAAATCGATCAGATCATCAAATGCGTCTGGTGCGTCTTCCGGCTGCGGAGCCGAAAATGGATCAAAGTGATCCATGGCACCAAAGGTTGAGAGATTATTTTTTGCAAAAAGCCCTCTTGCGGCAACAGCTGCAAGAGGGCTTTCCTTGTAGGGCGAAAGATGTTATTCGGTACGCAAAGCGGCCACGGGATCTTTTTTGCCGCATTTTTGGCGGGGAGCAGGCCGCCCAACATGGTGATCAGAATGCTGAGCAGAACCAAGAAACCGCCGTAAGTCACGGGCAAGGCCACGGTGAGAGAGGATGCATCCAGCAAACTCTGCAGGATGGCGTTGATGGGAATGGCGAGCAAAGCGGAGACCAGCACCCCCAGTGCTCCGGCCAGGCAGCCGATGATGAAGGTTTCGGCATTGAATACCTGGGAGATATTCCTTTTGGAAGCACCCATGGCCCGGAGAATACCGATCTCCTTGGTGCGCTCCATGACGGAAATGTGGGTGATGATGCCGATCCATAATGCAGGACACCACCAGGGATACTGCCACAAAAGCAATGAGCACATAGGAAATAATGTCCACAATGGAGGTAAGGGATTGGGTCATCAATTCCACATAATCGGTGTAGGTGATCTGGTTTTCCTCGCTGGCTTCTTTGTTGTAGTCGGCGATGCATTGGGACACCGATTCTTTGTCCTCAAAACTGTCGGTGTAGATGCTGATGGAAGAGGGGGCATCGTAGCTGACCTTTCCGAAGTTCTCCATATTCTCTTCATAAGAGGCCCCGGCGATGGTTTCATCGTAGATGGACAGCAGAATATCCGGGTCTGGAGAATCGGCCAGCCACAGATCCAGGGCCTGGGCCAAAGCCGCTTCATCGGCGCTTCCCATGGAGGAGACCATGGAGCCATTCCCCTGGGAAAGCTGGCTGGGGTCTCCGGAAAACTTCACCCCGGTTTGCTCCTGAGCCAGGTAGTACTGAATCATCTGGAACATGGCGGCCTTGTCCGACACTCCCATGGACGAAAGATAGGTTTTGGCGTCCTCTATCTTTTCTTCCTGGCTGGGGGCTTCAAACTCCATGCCGTTGAGCACATTGATCTCAGGCGTCTCTTCTTGAGCCGTCACTACGGCACTGGCATTGGCATGCTCGATCACATAATCGGTCAGTTGGGAGGTATAGGCCACCGGGGTGGAAATGGTGGCATTGGCCGCATCTGTTTTGGGGCGGATTACACCGGAAATGGTGAGAGTGATTCCGTTTTTCACCAACTGTTCCTGCTGAGGTGTGCTGTCCGCTGTGTAGGCAAAGGTGCCATCTTCTTTTTCGGAATAACGATCGGATGCAGGAACCAAAGAGAAGGTGTGTCCGCAGATGGTCTCATAGTCCCAGGAGAGCGGAGTGACTTCAGCGCCATCGGCGATCTGTTCCTGGATCTCCAGATATTGCTGGGCCGAGATTAGCCCCAGCTGGTACAGGGAAGCGGTGGAAAGGGAGTTATTTTCGTCCAGAACCAGGACCACCTGGTTGTATTCTTCCGGCCAGGCGCCATAGAGAAGATCATAGCTGTCGGTGACTGCCTGACTGATGGCTTGATCATCGGTGCCGGCTATCAGCTGGGAAAAGTTCTTGGCTTGAGAGGAGGAGCTGCTTCCCATCATCATACTGGGATGGCTCGTTTTCTGCACTTCCCACATAAAATTCCATCATGTCCTCCAGGCGCAGGCAAGCCAATCGCCGCAGAGGTTCGTTCCGGTGGCCGCAGCCACAGTCGATGTTCAAAACACCCTTTCCGTGCCAGATGGAGAAGGGAACATCCACAGAGCCGGAAAGGAAAACCGTAGGGGTATGGTCCACGATGCAAAGGGTGTCTGGATAGGGGCTTATCGTGTTTTCATCCACCCGGCCCCAGATGCGGGTTTCCCGATCCGATCCGGGGCAGCCATGGACCAGGTGGAATTTCTGTTCATTCACCGTGATGTCCAGATGATCCGGCAACCCGGCGAGAAAACGCAGGATCTGATGCCGATCCCTGGAAGTGCGGCGGTAGAGCAAAGTGCGATAGGTGCTCATCCCGCCATTCTGACGCCACAGTTCCCGGGCCCCTATTTCCTGATGCAGGCCCAGAGTGCTCAGACACATCTGCTCATGGTTGCCCAGCAACATGGTGATATTGTCAGATGCCATGATCTGCTCCAGAAGCTCCACACCATGGGAGCCTCGGTCGATCACATCCCCCAAAATATATAAGTGATCCTGGGAAGAAAAATGGATCTGTTCCAGTATTTTATCAAAAAGATCTTTTTCTCCATGGAGATCGGACATACAGTAGGTCATACGGATTACCTCTTTTGGATAAGGAAAAGAAATCAATTCTACAGAAAGACATCAGGCTACCAACGGGAGAACTACGACTGATGCGGATCTTTATGCTTTTTGATGCGGAGATTATCTTTCAGGCGTCGATGGGTTTTATTATAATCAAAAGGAATATCTACTGATAAGATAACTTTTGCCAGCCAAACAAAGGACAATAAAACCAATACTGGAATGGCACAGCAGGTTACAAGCATTACAGCTAGAGCTTCGATAAAGTTATTGATTAAGGTTTCAATTTTATTTGTTATACTGGAGAAAAAATTCGATACACCGTTTGTGACAGAGGCAAGAATTCCGGAAAATAGTCCATCATCATCTTTTTCTCCATTGACATTGTTTTTGATTTCGTCAGTTGTTTCTTTTGCAGACTTTAATGTAGTATCAATAGAGTTTTGATAGGTGTCTTCTATTAAATTAGATAGGTGAATACTGGCTGGAATAAGGGCGAAAATCAGAAGTCCAAACACCGTTATTTTAAGTGCCAGCAAAGCTATGGCTTTCCAGTGAAATAAAGTGTATAAAATGTAAAGCAGACAAGCGGCGGGGATCAAAATGGAAAAAGTCACAGTGCCTGTGATGGTCAACAAATATTTTTCTAGGAAGATGGCGCTCAGGACCAAGAGAAAATGGGAGCTTAGATCGGCTAGTTTATCGGCAATAGGTTCAGCTGTGTCACCAGGAATTAAGGTGATCGCCGCAGAGGCAGACGCAGAGGCTGCGGAAAGCTCCAAAACAGTAGTTTGCTTTTCTTGCAAGACTTTCAAGGAGTCTTGATGGAAAGATACAGATGAAGCATGCTTGGACAAAACGAATATAGATAATAGAGCAAGCAGTATTGGGATAATAATATGAGGAATTTTTTTCTTTAAAATATTTTTCATAATGATATCTCCTTTTTATACAGAAAATCTGTAGCGAGGAAAGGGATTATTTTGTCCGAAATCCGTACCATAGGAAAACCCCGAAGCCATATGGCTTCGGGGTTTTGAACACTGCTTGAAACAAATTAGCGCTTGGAGAACTTCAAACCCAGTGTTTTCAATGCTTTTCGCCCTTTTTGTGTCATTCATGTGTAATGTTCAAAGTTACCCCAAGTTGTCATTTTTAATAAACTATTTTGAAGTTTTCTACTTGTTTAATAGTATATCAAATTATTCTACTTTACACAAGCCATATAAAGCCATATAGCACCATGAACCTTTTAACCTGTTAGTTTATCAAGCAAGCATTAAAAACCCCATATAAAGCATATATCAGTGCCGTTTTAACAAGCAAACAACAATAGCTGTCAGCAAACACAACACCGCCGCTTGATACCATGGAATTCCGTCTGTTGAAGTGTTAGCTGTGGTGTTCTGTTGTTCTGCATTGTCAAGGTTCACATTGATATTTAGTGTCGCACCATCCCAATTCCCACTTGTACTTCCGTCCGGGTTTTGAATTGTTATTGTTTGTTCTATGGGTTCGCTGCTTCCAGTATTTCCAACAGGAATAACGATTGTCTGAATCTCATTCTGCTTATCGCTTGAAGTCGGTGTTTCTGCCTGTGTATAGTAATTGTTGACCGTAGAAGTGTTATTTGAATCCGTTGTATTTGAATGTCTGGAATTATCGGTTGTAGTGCTTTCGTGGTTTGAACTGGTTGAATTGTCTATTGAACTGCTTGAACTATTATTAGTAATGGTATCGCCCGTGGTTGTGCTGTTATCAATCGTTGAATTAGAAGGTGTGCTTTGCCCCGGTGCATCATTATTGGGGGTGTCAGGCTCCTTCCCAGAATCATCTGTTGACGGTTTATCATCTGTCGGCTGATCCGTTGAAGGGTTAGATTCCCCCGGTTCGGTTGGTTTAGGCTGTGAAGGTTGATCCGGCTGTTTGGGGTCTGTTGGCTCACCCGTACCCGGTTCGGTGGGCTGATCGGGTTCTTCCGGCTGTATTACCTCAAAATCCAGTTTCAACAGATTTGCCTCTGTGGGTTCAACATCCGGGATAAAAACACTTTCTTCAAAATCATAATCACATACCCAGCCACGAACGGAAATATTATCTTCCTCAAACAGCGTTTGCAACTCGTCAAGGGAATCTTCTAAAACTGTTGTGCCGCCGATTTTCGTTGCAATATCTGCACCACCATTGACAGTTGTATTATTGAATAGCTTTGTTTTCCTGATATGAATGTTGCCAGCATTAGCAATACCGCCGCCATAGTCACGGGTTTCGTTTTCAGTGATCGTACATCCTTCAATATCGCATTTTGCACTTCCGGCAATAGATATTGCACCACCTGAACCGCTATGACCGTTCTTCATAGTACAATTCCGAAATGATACATCAGCATTACCGATGATAGCCACATGACCGCCCACAATCGCATTATTACTATTAAAAGTACAATCAGAAAAACAAGGATTTCCAAAATTAACGCATACCGCCCCGCCTATGGTATTGGAGCTTGAAGCATTATTCACATCGCCGCATTGCTCAAAAGTGCAATTTTGAATTGCATAATCCCCCTGAATTTTTAGTATTGGTTGTGAAGAAACCATACCCGTTCCGTCAAATGTAATATTCTGAATACTGCCGGACACGCCTTTTGTAGTCACTAAGCAGCTTTCAGCATTTCCACGCTTTAGAATTATGTGCTTTTGGGGGCTGCCAAGATCAGAAACAGCGGTTATTGTTCCAAAGAAAAGAATGGTATCCCCATCATTTGCCCGTTCGATTGCGTATTTTAGATCATTCACATCTGTTACGCTTTCAACTGCGGCATTGGCAGTCATTCCAGCGCACAACCCTACAAGCAGCATAACACAAAACAATGCTGCTATAAACTTTTTTCCTTTGCTCATCCTCTGAACCTCCTGAATATGATTTTCTACCGTTTGATACGGCATAATCATTATAACAGGACTTTATATAAGGCTCATATACCGTTGTTTTCAAGGTCTTTGATATAGCTGTTACCTGAAAAATGGCATGAAAAAAGCACCCTTGAAAATTAACTTTCAAAAGTGCTTATTATCGTTACATTGTTAATTCAGCCAACCGCCCAAACGCAAGAACAAACCATTCAAAATCAGCTTCTTCCATTGGTGTCATACTCCAATGATTCCAATATCGCCATTGTGAAAAGATTACATTTCCCAAAAGTTCCACGCTGTCAATTTGATTTACAATTCGTTTCCAGCTTTCGTAACCGCCTAAATTTTGGTTTGGAAAAGCTGCCTTGAAAGATTCCCCACAATCCATTACAAAACCTAAATCAGCAAGTTCTTCACCAATGAAAGCCATTTCTTCAAAGAAGTCAAACGGTATATTGGCATGGTTCTTATACATCTGCTGCCACACCAACGCAAAACGGTGAATTTTATGATTACTTGCCAATGCTGCACGCTTGATAGGGCTTCCATTTGGTCTTTCAACTGTAATTCTATCCCCATCGAAAGCAAGTTCAACTTCCCGCTGTTCAGGATTTAACCCCATTCGATCAACCCATGCTTTGGGAATAGACAGCTTACAAGTGTATGAATTTCTGCTTGCGTTACCGCCAGCCTTTCCAAATATCATATTTGCGTTTCTGCGCTCCATATTCACCGCCCCTTTGAAGTAAATTCAATCGTTTTGAATTTATTATATGCTATTCGTTACCAATAGTCAAGACATAGGAAATTCCCCCGGCTAAAACCGGGGGAATTTTAACATCAAATATGAACGCCCTCTGTCATAGTTTCGATTGCTTCATTTAAGCCATCCTCAAGGGCAGAAAATACACCGTCTAAATCCATCCCACTTTTAATGGTATTCTGCATACCCGATTGATCTATGGTGATTTCAGCTGTTGTAAATCTGTTGATTGCTTCCTGTTCAGCAATATCACGCATATATTTCAATTCTTCTTCCGTAATGTCCAACGAATCCTTGATAGAACCCGTGTTGTCGGCAATATCGCCCACACCGTCACCGATAGAACCTGTGTAGTTGCTCAAATCGGCATAATCACTTGCGGAAGGAATATTTGTGTTGAACAGGCTGGACGGGTCAAAGTTGGAAATGGTATCTTCAATACCTTCACCGAAACTATACCCCGCATCCCACGCCCCGGAATATTCAAAGCGTTCAAGGTGATAATCAGAAGCGTTGACTTTCGCCATGACTTCCGTTCCCTTGCCAAAGGTAGAATCCACCCAACCACCAAGGGAATCCCGCCACCCGGAAACAGCACCCGCAAGATTTGAACCGAAAATTGTATCAATCGCACTTGCCAAAGACTGCAACAGGGAAAGGATTGTATCAACCAAATCAAAGAACAACCGGGCGATTGCCGCCACGGGGTCATTGAATACATTTGCAAAGAAGTTCGCAAATGCCGCAATGAAGTTCCAAAGCACAACGAAAATATCAATCACAAAGTTAATCAGGGTAACGAACAGGTTTCCGATGAATGCACCCGCCATCGCAAATACTCCGCAAATGATACCCGTTGCAGAAGCAGAAGTTCCCGCAAACTTATTCACCGCCGCAACTGCCGCATAGAATAGGGCAATCAGGGCGATTATAAGAACGATGATCCATGTGATAGGGCAAGCAAGCAACGCCGTATTCAAACCATACTGCGCCGCCGTAGCTGCTGCCGTTGCGCTTGCTTCTGCGCCTGTTGCCGCTGCGTGTGCGTAGGAAGCAACTGCAAGGGCAATCTTTACACCTGCGCTGATTACTTCAATCGCTTTAGTAACCAGCAGATAGCTGTAATATACGGCAAGGGCTGCGGCTACACCGTAAATAATAGGACTGATAATAGACCAATTTTCGGAAACAAAAGATCCTGCTTGCGCCATCATATCAAATACATTCAACACTAACCCCGCCAGTGTAGCAACCGCACTAATACCATTTTCAACCATAGCATTAAAGGCTTCACTGTTGGCAAGTTCATTCATTTTCTGTAATACGGGTTGAAATGCCATCAATGCCGTATTCTGAAACGATTGCCACACTTGCCCGAATGTCATAGGCATAGATTCAAATTTAGCATTTGTTTCATCAGCGGCATAGAACATTGCGTTCTTTATAACATCTGCTGTAATTTTGCCTTCCGAAGCAAGTTCCTTAATATTACTTGCATCAATGCCCTGTACTTCTTCAAAATACCGCTGAATATCCTGAACAATAAGGGAAGCATTTTGCATGACTGCATTGAATTCTTCACCCTGCATCTTGCCAGCCGCCATTGATTGGGTAAGCTGCAGCATAACAGAATCTACACCCTGTGCAGCGGTTCCGGCGTTTACAAACTGTTTGTTCAAAAGTTCGGTAAACGCAATCAATTCATCGTTAGAATTGAATGCATTGGCGGCTTGCATTCCCAATTTCGCAACGGCATCAGCAGTTGCTAAGTAAGAACCCCTTGCATTTTGTGCAGAAGCATATATTTTATTTTGCAATTCTTCCACACTGCCGCCATCATCCACAATCAAATTCAATCGCGCATTCGTCTGTACCATTGTGTCGGACAGGTCAAGGACTTTCCCCACGGTTTGAACCGTAGCGTAAGCGGCAACAGCACCCTTAATTGCATTCATCAGGTTATCGGCATTCGCAACACCTTCATTGATTTCCTGATTGAAACGCCCCTGTTCGTCCACATTGTCACGAATATAGCGTTCTGTATTAGAAACGGTGTTGGAAAGTCTGATATACGCATCATTCGCCGTTTCAATATCCATCTGCTGAATTGCCCGGTTCATTTCTTCCTGCGCCTGAACCGCCTGATTAAGCTGTGAACGCAAGCCTTCTAATTCAGCGTTTGCCTGATCCGTTCCCAGATTCAGCGGATTATTTTCTATCTGCTGAATCCTTTCCTGAATTCCCTGAATCCGACTTTGTATGGTGTTCATATCGTTTATCATATTGGACGGTAAGAAATTCATACGGCTTGTCCTGCTTACAATTTCCGCTTGTGTATTTCCCAACTGCTCCAATAGCGTGTTTGCGTTCTGAACTTCCTGATTAAAACGCTCTACCCCTGAATCTGTAAAGACAGGCATTGTTGGATTATTCCATGTTGCCGTTGTGGTTTCAGGAGTAAGCGGTTCTGACATTGCTTCCCTTGCGGCGTTAATCGCCGTCATTGCCTGATTGATCTGATCCGTTACCGTATCTGCAACAGACATTGTAACGGGTTCGCTCATGGTTGCCTGTAAACTCTCCATTGCTGATACACCCGCACTAACAGCGTTAATAACATTCATCAGTGGTGCGGTGAAGGAATCATATAATTCAATCGCTGTGCTGATAGTAGCCAAATTTTTCACCTACTTTCTTTAGAAAATTTTTGAAAGCCCTGATTATAGGGTGCTGCAAACTACTCAGATATTCCGAACGCACACGACGCCTTTTCATTTCCCATTCCAAAACATTCAGATACAACTTTTCGTGATTATCCAAAAATATCTTGTTGGTCATGGACTGATAGCATTGCTGCAATTCTGCATTGCTGTGCTGCATGATTTTAGGAACAAATTGTTTTAGAATCGGGTAAAATTCCGAACCTTTATTCAAAATCATTATCCCGCTATCTGTCAGGGAAGCATTTTCATTTGTGCTGCTGTCAAAATCAGAAGTAGGGTGCAGCTCCTGAATCCACCCGGCTTTTATGTACTCCCGATTGACTGCCCACAATTCCGGGGTGATAATCTCAACATTAGGGTTCATGCTTTTTCACCCGCCTTTTGAATTTCCTGCTTTGTCTGTTCCAACAACGAAATATAAGGCTGCAACAGTGCGTTGTATTTTACGGGATTTGCAATATACCGCTTAAATTCATTCTGCTGCATCGTCAGTTTTTGAAGTGAGCCTTTTAACCTGTTCAAAATTTCGGTCAGTCGGCTAAGCTGTCGGCGGTTTGCGGTCTGTGCCATACCCAACAGCATATTGATTTGCTGATTGTATTCTTTTACAACTTTCATAAACTCTGCTTGATGTTTCTGCATAACGGTTTACCCCCTTTACTGTGAAGCAAAATTCACCACACTTGAAAAAAGTTCATCAATATTCAAAGTCTGCTGAATCTCTGCTTTCTTTTTCTGAATTTCCTGTTCCAAAGATAAAATCTTTTCATCCCGTTCTATCCGTGCCAAAGCAATATTTTCCGTGCTTGATCCGTGCGCCCTAAAGGATCGTAAGCCACACTTGTAATTGCTGGATACGGCACAACCATAGAAGGAAGCTATTTTTTCAACTTCTCTATTGCACCGAAGTATGTTCAGTGCTTTATTTTTTATCTGTGCAATTCGTGAGCCGGAAAGGTGAAGTTCTTTTCCTAATTCTTCAAGGGTTTTAGAATATCGGTAATAGCCGGAAATGACCTTGCTTTCGTTCTCATTCAGTTCATCCACAATATTCCAAAGCAGCGCATCAAAATATTCTTGTGTAAGGCGTTCTGTAACATCTTCTTCCATGTTGGACGGATCAGGAATTGTATCTTCCATCGAAATGTTGTTCTTGCCATCAATCGGAGTTTGCAGACTTACAGAGTTTGCTTCCTGCATTGCTTTTTTCAAAGCGTTCAACTGCGCCTTTGAAATGTTCAGTTCTGTGCAGATTTCCATTTCCGTAGGTTCTTTGTTCTGCACTTTGCAGGTAGACAGAAATTGTTTATACTTTGATATTCTCGCAAGCATATAAGCGGAAATGCGTTTTGAACTGCTATGATTTTCACAATATCGCCGCATATACTGTTCAATCCAATATGCAGCATAAGTTATAAACTTTGCACCTTTGCCCGTTATATACTCATTAGCTGCTTTATATAAACCTAAATACCCCTCTTGCATTAGATCATCTATTTCAACATAGCCGGAATACTTGCTTGCAAGCTGGAAAATAAAAGAACGGTTCTGCAAATAAAGCTGTTCCAAATTGGAATTCACATCAACCCCGGCTTGAATTTGTTGAACCAGTTCTTCATTTTCCATCTGCTTCAAACCTCGCTTTCAACAAATCAAGTTCTTTTTTCTCATAAGACACCTGAACAATCATCTTATCAAGCGTGCGCTGTTTAACGCCCGCTTCTTTTGCATGAATGATAACTTCCAGCCGCTGCCGGATTCGCTGTTCATTCTGTTTTAATAGTGCTTGTTGCCTTGCTGTCATGTGCTGCACTCCTTTCCCTACATAATCAAAAGAGGGCTGCGGGAAGCCCCACAACCCCCAAAAGAAAGGATCAAGTGTCAATCTTATCCAGTGCAATTTCCTCATTTGTCGGAATATAGTTGCTGAACATCAGCGGGTATTTCAAGGCAAGTTCTTCATACTGCTTTCCAACTTCCATCATCCAATCCGGGGTTGCATACACGGAATAACTTGTTTTTTCGCGCAGTTCAAAGCAATATGCGCCGTTATATCCCGTGTTGACGATCTCATAATTGACAAGTACCGGGTAATCAGCGACTTCTTCAATTTCTTTCAGGCGATCCATGTATGCACTGATTTCCGAATTTACGCCCATGTACTCATAGATAATTTTAGTGATTTCCGGGTCATATCCGCTGATACCGTCCACATTAAGAATTTTGCTATGCTTGATAGTAATGACATCGTGGATGATCTTCAAAGCCTTATATGAGCCTTTCAGCGGTTCAAGAGTTGTTCTGAACAGTTCGCTTGTCAGTCCTGTTCCGCACATTTCAATGACTTTCAGAGCATTCGCAATTTCCGTTGAATGGTCTGCGTTGTCCTCTGCAAAAGAAACGCTGTATTCCTTACAAAACTGTTTTACTGCCCCACGAATGGATTCGGAAAACTGTTCGTTCAGATTTGCAAGTTCAGATTTCAGCGTGTCGATTGCTTCTTTTCGTCCAAAATCAGAAAAACGCTGATTAACTGCAATTTTATTTGCAGTATCAGAAATTTTCTTTACTTCCTGCTTATGAGTATTCATAAAGATCAGGATTTTCTTTGCATAGGTTTCATAAGATCTTTCCATTTCTTGTTTTCTCCTTTATCAAAAATCAATGCCGAAATATTTACATACTTCTTTGATTTCGGCGTAAATATCGCCGTAAGTTCCGAATCTCGAACTGATATAGGGATTGCCATTCGGGAAGGATAGCTTTGCAAGATTATGAAGTTCTTTCACAACTGTTACCAGTTCAAGCAGCTTTGTCTTGAATGCTTCATCTCTTTTAATTTCTGTCATAATTCTTACCAACCTTTCAATTAGTCTTTCAAATCATTTATAAGTATAATTGGGGCAATGGATTCAAGTTCAAATGCCCCCTTAAACAGCCCGTAACGCTTGCCGATAAGTTCAGCGGCTTTCAGCCGTTCTTGTGCTGACACCTGTATATAATCCACAACCTGAACCCCGTTTCCGTTCAATCTAAAAACTTGTTCTGTGTGTTCGCCACGCATTACGGAAGTAAGATATTCAAGAACTTCCTGTGCATCAGCTAACTTTTCAGAACTCATTTCGTCCAGCTTTTCCTCAATATAGGATTTAATTTTAGGGTTTGACATAAGTTTTGCAGCTTGTTCATTAGCGGTTTTCGGCGAATATCCGGCACGAATGGCGGCTTTTGTGCCGTTGCAATCAACCAAATATTCCTCTGCAAATTTCCGCTGTTTCCGTGTCAGTTTGTCCATTTGTTCACCTTCTTCCATTTTCAATAATACAAGATATAGTATTTAATATCAACCTTATATACTATATTTAGTTATTTTTGCACAAAATAAGAAAACCGGGGCATTAGCCCCGGCAATCAATAATGCGATATATGGAATCAACAGACAACCCGTATTTATTCGCAAGTTCTGAAATGCTCATATCATTGCAGAAATCACGCCAAATTGCTTCATTTCGTTCATGCTTTGATGAGAATTCACCCCGTCCCGGTATGTAAAGCCGTTCACCGGGAAAGGCTTCAAGAATTTGCTTGAATATTTCGCTACCTGTGATTCCTTCTAACAATTTCAAGTTAATTTCGTTCTTACTCAATCAATCACCACCTTTTGAAAGTTAATTTTCAAAGTGAGAATACACCCACATGACACATACAGCCCGGAAAGCCTTGTAAATACTGTGTTTTACAGTTATCAGCGGCATAACAACAGCATTTTCAACCTGAATGTCAACAACTTCCTTTCCCCTTTTTAGGGTGTCCGAAATGTCCGAATACTTTTTTTGGGGGGTGTCCGAAATGTCAGGTTTTGTAAGGTTTTCAATTTTCAAAATCCTTTAATTTTCAAATTCTTTTCAAAATCGGTCAATTACTAACTTTTGCTAACCTTACACCCATTCTTGAAACATTCTGTTTGTATCGTTCAGATAGTCGCAAGCAGCTTCCACAAGGGGAAGAACATCAATTTCTTCCCCCGGATCAGCATCCTTTTCCAAAGCGAAAATCAGGCTTTGCAGAATAGCCCTTGCTTTCATGTTGTTTTCATCAACCCGTGTAATCTGCTGTTCATTCATGGTAAGTACCGCCTTTCATAACTTTTCTTGCAAAATTGATTTCTTCAACCAAATCAGTGGGAAGAACCGCTTCAATATCTTCCTGCTGCAAAATCTTTTGAATTACCAGCCGAATAGAAACTTCCCGACACCATTCAATTTTACTTGTGTCTTTTGGGTGTCCAACAAGGATTGAAAATTCTTCCCCATCTGCGGTGATAATTACCTTCACTTCATCTGCATCCAATACATCACCAACGGTTTCCCAGCGTATGCCTGTAATGCGCTTTATACTTCTTACTTTATTCAAAAATTCTTCACCTGTCATTTTATGCCATCCTCTCTTGTTACGGTTGTTACTGTTAAGAGCCTTTTTTATTTATCTTTTACTTTCAAAAAAAAAAGCTGTCGAACAACCATTTTTTTATTTCTATATAGAACTTTCATAGAACAGTAACAACGGTAACACCTGTTCAAAATCTGCTGTAATATCAATGCTTCTCAAAGTGTTACCGTTTGCGTTACCGTTGTGTTACTGTTACGGTTTAACAAAGGCTTTCTGTTGCTTGCCATTAAACCGCAACGGTTTCACGATTGTTCCCAACGCCTGATTCAATCGCTTTGAAAAAGTTAAATTGCTCATAGGTCGAAAACCATTTTCAGAGCAAAACACCTCATAGCGTTTGAAGACTTCCTTTGTGGGTTCGTTGTAAATACCTTCAATTTCACCCGCATCATTCCGGCATTCTTCAATGAAAGATAACACCGGGTTGTTTTCACGCTCATAGTTATCTTTTTCTTCCTGAACCCTTGTCGGCATTGTGAATTTCTTTTGTTTCAGCACCCGCCGCAATCCCTCAAGTGAAAGATTTATAAAATACTGGACTGCTTCCGGCTCTGTAAGTTTATAGCGAATTTGCGGATCATAGCCGCTGTCCGTTTCGCTAAAATGTGCATTCAGGGGGATTATTAAAAGCCGCCGTAATGCTGCACCAGTGGAATCATTCATGCGGGGAATACTATTCGCTGAAAAGATCAGCTTCACATACGGTCTGAAATTGAACGGCGGCTTGCCCTTTTCTTCTGCCTTGACAATATCCCCGGTAACTATCTTTTTGAAGGTTGCAACATCCTCTTTGTAGGAATCCGATATATCATCCCCAAGATTTGCCAGCTTTCCAAATAGCATATATGTTGAAAATTTTCCGTCCAATTCCTTAAAGTCAAGGTTTGACACATTCGCATCCCCAAGCATTGATTGCAGCATGAAGATAAAGGTACTCTTACCGTTGCTTTTTTCGCCCACAAGGATGGCTGCTTTACCGCTGCCGATGGTGTTATCACGGTATAGGCACATACCGCCTACTTCTTCCAGTAAAGCCCGGATTTGCGAATCATTGCACGAAAGGCGGTTTAATACATCATCAACCAACGGGGAAGTTGCACCGGGGTTATATTCCCATGGAATCAAGTTCGTAATAGCTTGATTTGGTGTGAATTCCAAAAGTTCATTCAGTTCAACATTAAACAAACCATTTTTGAACGCAATTAACACTGGGGCGGCTGGCTGTGCATCGGCGGCTTTAATTCTGATATAGTCCAAAACTTCATTTCGCTTTGTCCTTGTCAGATTATCTAACTCCTTCAACATGATTTTCTCAATCGGTTCATACCCCGGCAAATAGATACCATCCTGATATACATGAATGCTTCCGTTAATTCGCTTGATATGGTATTTTTCAATCAAGTAATCACCGAACTTGTTATGAAGGAATTGCCCCTTGCTGCTGTAAAATTTGGAACTGTCGATTGCATTCACGGAATCCCATGCTTCACGGCGAACGGCATTTTCAAATTCATCCCCCAAAGGAACAGAAAATAAGAACTGTTCAATCAGTTTAGCCGCTTCTTTGAACTGCTCATAAGAATACCCAGCTGCTTTCATAGGATTCATATAGGTGAAAAGTCCATCTTGCCGCCCGTCACCTTCACCAATATTCAGAAAGTTGTGCTTACTACCCGATTTTAACGGAAGATCATAGAACGGGATTTCATCAAGTGTTTTATCCTCTTTGATGTTGGCATATACGACTTCCCGCAATGTGCCATCTTCCTTTGAAAGACTTGTTGCACATTTTGCAGCTTTGATTTCCCCTGTGCTTGCAATTTGTTTAATTCCACTTTTATAGTCTACCGGGTGTAAGGTCAAAACGGTTTTATTACCACTGTTGTTCTTTACTGGCTGTCTTGCGGAATTGAACCAATAAAAATGACCGCCCTTGTTAGGGGATTTTACAGCTATGCAATACTGATTCAGGGCTTTTGCCATTCTTAATCTGCAATCAAACGCCGCTGCATCGTCATAATCAACCATGATGATATGTTCGGGTAAAATTCCGCAAATCCATCTATATTTTTGGGCTTTATCCCACGGCTGCGGCTTATGGTTTAGAAAGGGGGCTTTGAAATTTGGCTTTCCATCCTTACCGCCGTTTCCCCCTTCAACGAAGCCCGAACAGATGATGTTTGCAGCTTGTTCTAATGTAATCACCGATATTCACCCCTTCCTTGAATAAGTTTGTTACTTCATCCTGATATGTGTTTTTCTCACAAAAGCGGTTCATTGATTTACACATTGAAATCAGAAACACCGCTTTTGATATAAACAATGTTGCAGCATTGCTTATTAAAGCGTTTCGCATAATATTTCACGATTTACTTTCCTTTCTTCTAAAATTTTAAGTTGCTTTCGGAATCCCTTATTCAATGTCGATCAAATCGGTTACGGCTACATTCAAAGCCTTTGCAATTTTCCCGATAGTTTTAGGGGATGGGCAGCGTTTGCCGGAAAAATACTTGCTAATTGAAACCCTTGAAATCCCTGCTGAATCGGCTAAATCGCTTTTGTTCATGCAAGCGTTAGCCATTGCAATTTGTAACTTTTGAAAGTTAATCTTCAATTTGTTCACCTTCTTTCTTTTTTCGCCTGAAAAATCACTTCATCCTGATTTTCGGTCACTTCCCCCGTTGGTGTTGCAGCACTGACGGAAATATTTAGACATACTCAATTTGTCCTTTGAAAACCTTCTGCTTTAACTCTTTCAAGGCTTGATCTCTCATATCTGAAATATGTTCAAAGTTTTGAACTGTTAGATAAATCATAATTCTTTCATTTGCCGGATTTTTCAGGATTCCAATTCGTTCACTGCTTTTTGAATCAACTGATATATCCCAATAAATATCTGCTTCACGAATAGCAGCTTCTGTAAAATCAATCACCTTACACATTTTTCTTTTCTCCTTCCTTGACACAAGTTCTATCTTGTGATAATATTCTAATACAAGCTAATACTTGTTGTCAAGTCCATATATAAACATTTTTACAAGTTTACACTTTTATTTGTTCTTTCCTTATGCTATACTTCTACAAGTGGAAGGTGGTGAAATAATGTCAGTTGGTGATAACATTAGGCGCATAAGGAAGGAAAAGGGGCTTACACAAGCTGCACTTGCCAACGCATTAAATGTATCTCAGCAAATGATTGGACAGTTTGAAAACGGAAAAAACCCCAAGTTGGAAACCATTGAAAAAATAGCTACTGCTTTAGGGGTAACTGCTTTTGATCTGATGGGAATAGAATATTTTGACCTCAAATACCCTAACGCCGGAAAGCAGTATGCAGAATACAGCAGTTTTCAAAGCTACCTTTCTTCATTGGGATATATCATTAAGGAAAAGCCGGAAAGATATGATGCAGAAGGACTTATATCTTGCTCTTATGTTGTGTCAGGCAATGGCGTTTCTGTTGTACTCTCCAACGAAGAATATAATCAGCTACAATCCTCTGCGGGGGATTTGATTTTTTCTTTTCTTTGGAAGAAACAACACAAAAAATAAGCCGCTTCCCGCTGCAACGAAAAACGGCTAAAAAAAGAAGAATCCCCGTCTACTGCAATAGACAGGGATTCCGAAAGCAACCAAATCAAGAAACCTGCAAAGAATCGTGAAATGGTTAGTGTCATTATACCATTCCATGATTCAAAAATCAATGAAAGGAATGGTGTATATGCGCTTACCAAATGGATTTGGTAATGTTTCAAAACTGCCCGGAAACAGAAGAAAACCGTACCGGGCAAGGGTTACAGTTGGATGGGAAACAGACGAAAAAGCCGGAACAATCCGGCAACGCTTCAAAACCATAGGCTATTATGAAACAAAACAAGAAGGATTGATTGCTCTTTCGACCTATCATCAAACCCCATATGATATAGACAGCACAAAAATTACTTTTGCGGAAGTCTTTGATCGGTGGTCTGCTGAACACTACCCCAAAGTGTCCGCTTCCAATGCAAAAGGCTATAATGCCGCTTATCGTTCTTGTGCTGTTATTGAAAAGCTGCGGTTCGTAGATATTCGGTTAGCCCATCTGCAAGGCGTGATTGATGATTGCGGGAAAAATTATCCTACAATGAAGAAAATCAAGCAGCTATTCAATCAGCTTTACAAATACGCTATGCAGAATGATCTTTGCGGAAAAGATTATTCTAAGTATGTCGATATAAACCAATATCGGGATCGAAATCCGAACGCATACAACCGCCAGCCATTCAGCAAAAGTGAAATTGAAAAGGTTTGGCAATGGAAAGACAGCAACGAATATATTTCTGTTATCCTCATGCTGATCTATTCCGGCGTTCGCATTGGTGAATTGCTCAATTTGAAAAAAGAATGTGTCAACCTTGAAGAACGATGGTTTGATATAACTGCATCCAAAACAGAATCCGGCATCCGTAAAGTTCCGATTGCCGAAAAGGTGTTCCCATACTTTGAATATTGGATGAACAAAAACGACTGTGAATATTTGCTTTCCACCCCGGAAGAAAAGCATTTTGAATATCGCAATTACTATGATTCCTATTGGACACCTTTTATTGAGCAGATGGGAATGAATCACCGCCCGCACGATACCCGGCATACTTGCGTTTCTTTACTTACCGTTGCCGGGGTTCAGGATAAGATCATCAAGAAAATTGTCGGACATAAGGGGCAATCTGTAACAGAAATTGTATATACCCACTTTGAAATGCAAGAATTGATTACAGCAATCAACAAAATATAAGGGTATGCGCTATGAGTAGGACAGCATATAAAAACCACCACAAGGCGGCACACTATGATAGAATTGAACTCGCAGTTCCAAAGGGCATGAAAGAAATAATCAAAAACCTTGCTGCGGACAAGCATTTATCTGTAAACGCCTATATTCAAGATTTGGTTCGGCGGGATCAAGAAGGATTGTTTGACACCATGCAGATAGCAGATAAGAACCGGGAACAACTATCAGGCATTCAGGGTAATATGCACGATGGGTATAATATTATCTTTAAGAACGGGCATACAATTCACTGTAAAACGAAAAAGGAAGTACGATCCACAATCATAGAATACTGCAAGGAAAAGGGCGTTTGATACGCCCTTTTCTTATGCCGTTTCGTGTCTTACGGAAGATTGCGAAAGTCTTACGGAAGATACAATTTCCCTTGTGTCATATTTGTGTTTTGCGTGTGTCATACCTCGCAAAAATTTTGACCGCCGCACATAGCATTATATATTGAACAATATTGAAAAAACCCCGAAAACACAAGGTTTTCGGGGTTTCTGAATTTCGTTTTTCTGTGCTTGAATTATCGCTTGGAGAACTGGGGAGCGCGACGAGCAGCCTTCAGGCCGTACTTCTTGCGTTCCTTCATTCTGGGGTCGCGGGTGAGGAAGCCAGCCTTCTTCAGCAGAGGACGGTACTCCTCGTTGGCCTGCAGCAGAGCGCGGGCCACGCCAAAGCGGATAGCGCCGGCCTGGCCGGTGAAGCCGCCGCCCTGAACCTTCACATCCAGGTCGAACTGGCCGGTGACACCCACCAGCTCCAGGGGCTGCTTGACGATGGTCTTCAGAGTGTCCAGACCAAAGTAGTTGTCAAACTCCCGGTTGTTGATGGTGATCTGGCCGCTGCCGCCGGGAATCAGACGGACGCGGGCGACAGAGCTCTTTCTTCTGCCGGTGCCATAGAAATAAGCTTTTTTCGGTGTATACATCTTCGCAATCCTCCTGATTATTCAGCGTCCAGGGCCACGGGCTTCTGGGCCTGGTGTTTGTGCTCGGGGCCGGCATAGACCTTCAGACGGTCCAGAGACCAGCGGCCCACGGAGTTCTTGGGCATCATGCCCTTGACAGCAAGGCGCATGGCCAGCTCGGGCTTTGTGGCCATCAGGGTCTTGTACTGGGTCTCCTTCAGGCCGCCCACATAACCGGAGTGGGTGCGATAGTATTTCTGAGTCAGCTTTTTGCCGGTGAGAACGGCGTCTTTGGCGTTGATGATGATGACGAAATCACCGTTGTCGGCATGGGGGGTAAAATCCACCTTGTGCTTGCCCCGCAGAATAGCGGCGGCCTTGGCGGCGGTTCTGCCCATGGATTTGCCGGCAGCATCGATGATGTACCATTTGCGCTCAATAGTCTGAGCATTTGCCATGAATGTGGACATCTTGAATCCTCCGTTTATCGTGATAAATGTTTGATTTTTTGACCTTACTAGTTATATCATAGGGGAAAACCGGTGTCAACAGTTATTTTTCAAAATTGTGATTTGCAAGAGGGTATCCTTTTATTTTTGCCGTTTTACGCTGGATATCTTCGATTTGCTCACATTCCATTTCAAAATTTTTTGCCTTTTTCTATTGCCAAACAGCCCCCTTTTCCTTTAAAATGAAGAGCGGTGATCAGAAATGAAAGAACTTTTGGCGCTGACTAGGCGCTGCATGCAGGATTATAATATGGTGCCTCCCGGCAGCCGGGTGGCGGTAGGGGTCTCGGGAGGCAAGGACTCCCTGGCCCTGCTGTATCTGCTCTCTCAGCTGCGCCGGTTTTATCCCGGCGGTTTTGAGCTGACGGCCATCACATTGGATATGGGATTTGAAGGAATGGATTTTTCTCCCATTGCTGATTTCTGCCGGGCCATTGAGGTGCCTTATGTGATCCGCCAGACCCAGATGAAGCAGGTGATCTTCGACATCCGCAAGGAAAGCAACCCTTGTGCCCTCTGTGCCAAGATGCGCCGGGGCGCCCTCAACGATGCTGCTTTGGCCGAAGGGTGCCGGGTGGTGGCCCTGGGCCATCATTTTGACGATGTGGTGGAGACCGTTTTGCTCTCCTTATTTTATGAAGGGCGTTTTCACAGCTTTTCTCCGGTGACCTACCTCAGCCGGAAAGATATCCATTGTATTCGTCCCATGCTTTATATCCCGGAGCGGGAGATCCGCAATTTTGTCCGCCGGGAGCATCTGCCGGTGGTGGAGAGCACTTGTCCGGCCGACAAAAACACCAAGCGGGAAGAAGTGAAGCAGCTGCTGAATACACTGGAAAAGCAAAACCCCGGCCTGCGGGGGCGGATTTTCGGCGCTGTGCAGCGTCAGCCTTTGGAGGGGTGGGAAAAAACACCTCTGTTCCCGGACAAATAAAAAAGGACGGCTGTGCCGTCCTTTTTTATTTTTAGGATGCTGCCCAGGCCGAGCGCCGCACTTCGTGGAGTTTGGCCTGGTGGAGCAGATAGGAGTAACGGGCCTGCAAGGCGTTGATCTCATAGACCGAGGCAGCCACCAGGTCCTGGTCGCTGGCCTGCTGGAAGAGGCAGCGGGCGGCGGCCAGCTGCCGCCTGGTTTCGGTCAGGTCTTCCAGCAGCTGAGCCTGACGAAGCTCCAGAGGAGAGGGAACCTTCTTTTTGCCAAAGGGGAAAGAAAATACACGCATGGTAAATACCTCCGAAAGCAGGATGGGAATATTTTTTTCCCTTTTCCGGCAAATATACACAGAGGGAACGGAGGGCCATTTGACAGAGCGGCTTTTTTTGATTATGATATGAATTAAGCCGCGTCCTGCGGGGCTTTGTTCTTTTGCGCCTTGGGAAAAGCATTTTTGGCAGGATGGCCCGATATGGTATCAATGTATGCCCTGGCTTTTCAAGGGATGCCTTGGAGAGAGGGGCTTTTTTCGGAGGGTATATGACAAGAAAGAAGAAGCAGGAATATGGCAACGAGAGCATTTCGGCTCTGAAAGGAGCCGATCGGGTACGCAAGCGGCCCGGGGTCATTTTCGGCTCCGATGGGATCGAGGGCTGCGAGCACGCCTTTTTTGAGATCCTCTCCAATTCCATTGACGAAGCCCGGGAAGGGTTTGGCCATGTGATCAATGTGACCCATTTTCTGGACGGGTCCATCGAGGTGCAGGACTTCGGCCGGGGCGTGCCGGTGGATCACAACGAGAGGGAAGGCCGTTATAACTGGGAGCTGATCTACTGCGAGCTCTATGCCGGCGGAAAATACGGCAACGCCGAAGGGGAGAATTATGAATATTCCCTGGGCCTCAACGGTTTGGGCGCCTGCGCCACCCAGTATTCTTCGGAATATATGGATGTGATCTCCCGCCGGGATGGCTGGCAGTATACCCTCCATTTCCGCCGGGGAGAGAATGTGACCGAAGGGCCGGACAAACTGCTGAAAGAGCCCTGTTCCCCCAAACAAACGGGTACCACCCACCGTTTCAAACTGGACCTGGATGTGTTCACCGATACCCGCATCCCCAAAGAGTATTTTCAGCAGGTGCTGAAAAAGCAGGCCGTGGTCAATCAGGGACTGCGTTTCCATTTCCGCCAGGAAGTGGAGAAGGGCAAGTTTGAGGAAGAGGATTTTTACTACGAAAACGGCATTGTGGACTATGTAAAGGAGTTGGCCGGGGACAATGCCCTGACTTCGGTGCAGTTCAATCAAACCGAGCGCCGGGGAAGAGACCGGTCGGACAAGCCGGAATACAAGGTAAAGGTCCAGGCCGCCTTTTGTTTTTCCAATGTGGGAGCTCTGTTGGAGTATTACCACAACTCCTCCTGGCTGGAGCATGGCGGCGCGCCGGACAAGGCGGCCCGCTCGGCTTTTGTCTCTGCCTTGGATGCCTATCTGAAGCAGACGGGAAAATACCAGAAGAATGAAAGTAAGGTCTCTTTTGCCGACATTTCCGACAGCCTGATTCTGGTGACCAATGGCTTTTCCACCTACACCTCCTATGAAAACCAGACCAAAAAGGCCATTACCAACAAATTCATCCAGGAGATGATGACCGAGTTCCTTCGGTCCACTCTGGAGATCTATTTCATCGAAAACCGCCAGGAGGCCGACAAGATCGCCGATCAGGTGCTGGTGAACAAGCGCAGCCGGGAGCAGGCGGAAAAGACCCGGCTGAACATCAAAAAGAAGCTGGCCGGCACCATGGATGTGACCAACCGGGTACAGAAGTTCGTGGATTGCCGCAGCAAGGACCTGGACAAGCGGGAGGTCTATATCGTGGAAGGCGACTCCGCCCTGGGTTCCTGCAAGCAGGGGCGTGACCCGGAATTTCAGGCCATCATGCCCATTCGTGGCAAGATCCTCAACTGCCTCAAGGCCGATTACAATAAGATTCTCAAAAGCGACATCATCACCGATCTGATTAAAGTGCTGGGCTGCGGGGTGGAGATCCAGACCCGCAACAAGGAGTTTTCGTCTTTTGACCTGAATATGCTCCGGTGGAATAAGGTGGTCATCTGCACCGATGGCGATGTGGACGGATTCCAGATCCGTACTCTGGTGCTCACCATGCTCTATCGTCTCACTCCTCAGCTCATTGAGAAGGGATATGTCTATATCGCTGAGACCCCTTTGTATGAGATCAACACCAAAGGGGGCAAGGGGAGCAAAAAGGCCCCCAAGACCTATTTTGCCTATACCGATAAGGAGCGGGATGACATCGTCAAAAAGCTGGAGGGGAAATGCTCCATCCAGCGCTCCAAGGGATTGGGTGAAAACGAGCCGGAAATGATGTGGCAGACCACCATGAACCCGGAGACCCGGAGACTCATCCGGGTGATGCCTGAGGACGCCGAAAAAACCAGCCAAGTATTCGATCTGCTGTTGGGAGACAACCTCCAGGGCCGAAAGGACTATATCGCCCAGCACGGCAGCGAATATCTGGATCTCACCGATGTGAGTTAAAGGAGGAAAAGAGTTTTGCCCAAAGACCGTTTTATTCCCCAGCCCATCACAAAAACTCTGGAAGAAAACTATATGCCCTATGCCATGAGCGTCATTCTTTCCCGGGCCATCCCGGAGATCGACGGTTTCAAGCCCTCCCACCGCAAACTGCTGTACACCATGTATAAGATGGGGCTTTTGCAGGGAGCTCGTACCAAGTCGGCCAATGTGGTGGGACAAACCATGCGGCTCAATCCCCATGGGGATGCTGCCATTTATGAGACCATGGTGCGCCTGGCCCGGGGCAACGAATCCCTGCTCACTCCCTTTGTGGACAGCAAAGGAAACTTCGGCAAGGTCTATTCCCGAGATATGGCTTATGCCGCTTCCCGGTATACCGAGGTGAAGCTGGACCCCTTCTGCGGGGAGATCTTCGCCGATATCGACTGTGATGCCGTGGATTTTGCGGACAACTACGATGGCACCGTGAAAGAACCCACCTTGCTGCCCACCCGTTTTCCCAACATTCTGGTCAGCGCCAATCTGGGCATTGCCGTGGGCATGGCCTCTTCCATCTGCGGCTTCAATCTGAATGAAGTCTGTGATACCACTATCGCCTATCTGAAAAATCCCGGCTGCCGGCTGATGGACACTTTGAAAGGGCCCGATTTTCCCACCGGAGGCGAGCTGATCCTGGATGAGGGACAGATGGAGGAGATTTACCGCACGGGCCGGGGTTCTTTCCGGGTGCGGGCCAAGTGGAACTATCTGAAAAAGGAAAACATCATCGAGATCACAGAGATCCCCTACACTACCACCATTGAAGCCATTATGGACAAGGTCACCGACCTGATCCGTCAGGGGAAGGTGCGGGAGATCTCCGATATGCGGGACGAAAGCGGTCTGGAAGGTCTCAAGATCGCCATTGATCTGAAGCGGGGCGTTGATCCGCAAAAGCTAATGGCCAAGCTGATGAAGATGACCCCCCTCATGGACACCTTTGGCTGCAATTTCAATGTGCTCATCGGCGGCACGCCCCGGGTGCTGGGCGTAGGCCAGCTGCTGGAAGAGTGGAGCGCCTGGCGGATGGAGTGCATCCGCCGCAGGGTTTACTTTGACCTGGGCAAAAAGAAGGAAAAGCTCCATCTGCTGCTGGGATTGCGGAAGATTCTGCTGGATATCGACCGGGCCATTGCCATCATCCGGGATACCGAAGAGGACAGCGAAGTGGTGCCCAATCTGATGATCGGTTTCGGCATCGACGAGCTCCAGGCAGAATATGTGGCCGAGATCAAGCTGCGGAACATCAACAAAGAGCATATTCTGAAGCGTACCCGGGAGACCGACGAGCTGGCCCAGGAGATCCAGGAGCTGGAGAGCATCCTGGCCGACTCCCGGAAGATCAAGAATATCATCATCGGCGAGCTGCGGGAGATCAACAAAAAGTACAAAACACCCCGGCGCACTGCCATCATCTATGAAGATCAGGTGGAGCAGTACGACGAGGAAGATCAGATCGAAGATTACCCGGTGCATATTTTCCTCACCCGGGAGGGGTATTTCAAAAAGATCACGCCCCAGTCTCTGCGAATGAGCGGAGAGCAGAAGGTGAAGGAAGGAGACACCGTTGCTATGACGACGGAGTGCACCAACAAGAGTGAGATCATTTTCCTCACCGATAAGGTGCAGGCCTATAAATGTCGGCTCCACGAGTTTGACGATGGCAAGGCCAGTCTGCTGGGGGATTATCTGCCTCAAAAGCTCCAGATGAGCGATGGAGAGCGGGTGATCTTCTGCTTCCTTCCTGGAGATTACAGCGGTCACTTGCTGTATGTGTATGAAAACGGCAAGGTGGCCAAGATCCCGGTGAAGAGCTTTGATACCAAATCCAACCGGAGAAGGCTGACCGGGGCCTATTGCGATAAATCCCCTCTGGTTTCGGTACTGCATTTGCCGGAAGAAGGGGAAGCGGTGCTCTATTCCACTGACAGTCGGGCACTGGTGGTGTCCACGGCCGCCGTGGCAGCCAAAGCCACCCGTTCTTCTCAGGGGGTGGTGGTGATGAGCCTGAAAAAGAACAAAAAGGTGAAAAAAGCCGTTTTGTTGGCGGAATCGGGCATTGTCAATGTGGCCCGTTACCGCACACGAACCCTTCCTGCGGCAGGCGCTTTGCTGAAAGAGGAGGATTCTCCCGACAAGCAGCTGGCGCTGGAAATGTAAGTGAAGTCAAAAACAGGAGCTTTTGGGCTCCTGTTTGAGCGTGTCGAAAAAGTGGCCTAGGCCACTTTTTCGAGTTTTTGCAAGGGGCTGGCGGAGTGCCTCCGCTCCCATACTGCGCTCCCGCGCTGGGCAGGTCCGATGCAGAAAGGCAAAGAAAGTATGGCCGTCCGGCCACCGGACCAGCGGGGCGCCCCGCCCTTGAGAAGTGCAAAAAGCCACGCACAGGTCGCGGCTTTTTGCGGATTTATAGGGGTAGGGCGGACGATCCTTTTCGTTATATAGGTTTTTCGACAGTCTGAAACAGGAGCTTTTGGGCTCCTGTTTTTTGATTGCGAAAAGGGGGGTTAATGCAAGGTGAAAACACTCACATGCTGCTCCAGAGCGGAGGACTGGGCGTGCAGCTGCTGGCTGGCCGCTGCGCTTTCCTCAGCAGAGGCGGAATTGGTTTGGATGGCGGCGTTGATCTGTTCCAAAGCGGCATGAAGCTGCTCCGGGGTGGAAAATTGATTGGTGAGGGTGTCCAGCACCTTGGCGGTGGCCTGAACCGATTGGCTGGAAGCGGCGGAGGTGTTCCGAAGCAGATCGGCGGCGTCAGCGGCCAGTTGTTTGCCGGTATCGGGATGTGTTCAATCCGGAATATATCAATATGCCCCTCTATCGAGAGAAGGGATATCTTTCCGGCGACCAGTGGGATGGGTTCCTGGAACTGTATAAGGTAGCGCCGGACAACGGCAGGCAGTATCTGCTGGATTCCATCAACTGGATGATCGATTTCTACGAGAAATATGTGACTGAAGGCATGAGCGATTATGAGATCGTGAAAACCCTGTATCATGCAGTGATGGACAATACAAAATACAATTATTCACTGATCAACCGCTACCAAAGCCAGGGGATCGGTGTCAACAATCCCAGCACAGAAGAACGGGAGATCCTGGAAGCAGATCCGGAATACTGGCTGTGCCATAGCTGGATGGGGTTTGCCAACGGCGTGGATGTGGTGTGTGACGGTTACAGCGAGGCTTTTCAGCTTCTGATGAATATGGCCGGGATTCCCTGTGTCCATGTGTGTGCTTACCCGGAAGACTATGGCGAAGGACACCAGTGGAACAAGGTGCAGCTGGATGGAGTCTGGTACAATGTGGATCTCACATGGGCGGACACCAATGGGAACCAGAATGCCTTCTTCCTGCGAAGCGATGCGGCCTTCCAGCGTGATGGACATGAAAAGTATACGGTCTATTCGTACAGCTGGTACAGAGAGGATGAGATGGAATCATTTGTGAAAAACATCGTTTCTTCCCCCAAGGATTACCGCTGAAATCCACGGAATATTGAAAATACATGAAAAAAAGGAAGCCGTTTCGGCTTCCTTTTTTTCATGGGCAGATACAGCAAATCAGAAGTTGCGGTCTGTTTTTTCTGTTTTTGGTTCTTTGTGGGTTTGTACAGTGGTGTTTTGGTCGATGTCCTGCTGGAATTCCTCATGGACCTCATCGCGGATGGTTTGGTGCAGACCGGCAGAGCGGGCTTTCATTTCGCCGGAAATGGCGCTGGTGGTGGAAACCGAAGTGGAGAGAAGCTTGACCTTGCTCAGGCCGCTGTCCAGCAGGGCAAAGGGTTGGAACAAGGTGAAGAGCAAGGCGTGAAGCAGCCCCAGCTTGGGGATGCGCACCGCCAGCAGCACCAGGAGCAAGCCGCCCAGCCACCAGTAAAGAGAAGGTTTGGCCAGGCCTAGGATCACCAGCAGCAGAATGGCTACACTGGCCAGCAGGTTACCGATGCTGTCGGTGTCGTAGCCTTTTTCCTTGGCCACCCGCAGACGGATGGGCAGATAGATCATATTGCAGATCAGGCAGAAGAGGAGGATACCACCGGCCCAAAGGAGCATATCCCAATGCCACTTCACATCCTCCGGGTCATGGGGAGTGAGGCGGGCGGAGGGTTTCTTTTCTTTTCCGAAGGAAAAATCAAAATATCGGCTGATCGCCTGGCTGGCGCCTTCGTCCCAGCGGGCCTCCGAAAAGGCCGGGAAAATGACGGACAAAGAAATGACAAGGTAGAGCAGGGCCAGGAGGCAGAGGAAAACAAACAGCCCCCATTTCTTCCGGGGAGAGGAAAAGTCATGATCGTAAAAATAGAATCCAAAGCTCACCAGGCAGTAAATGGTGCAGAAGAGGGACAGAACCACCATCAGCGCCAGGAAAGGGCCGTGGGCCGGACGGATCAGGCTGGAAGAACGGGTGAATTCCCACAGAACCAGAGAGACGATCCCCAAAAGCAACAGGGAAATGATGTTTGTGGGGACAAAGGAACGGTTGCTCATTTTCTTGTCGATGAACATAAGACCCCTCCTTTCCAAAGGGCATCCAGATGGTAAAGGTATTCTGCTTGATTTATTGTACTACATTGATAAAAAATAAGCAAGTCCTGCAGTTCTAAATGGACAAAATGAATAATGAAGTGGAAAGGAAAATGTTTATATTGCTGGTGGCCAATGAGAAAATAAAAAACAGACGAACCAAAAGGCTCGTCTGTTTTTCTGGCGGAGAAGGAGGGATTCGAACCCTCGAACCGCTTTTGACGGTTACACGATTTCCAATCGTGCGCGCTCGACCAGCTACGCGACTTCTCCAAGTCAACTGGCAGATTCTCTGAACGGTGTCAGCTTTATCAGTATAACAGACGAGGAGCAGATATGCAAGTGTTTTTTTAAAAATTTCCGGCGGTGTTTTCCGCCGGAAAAGGGGAGATCAGAGGATGGGGCCGTCGTAATAAAATCCAGCGGCCTTTCCACGGAACAGATGGCCGGGTACATCCCGATCGGGAGCAGTGCCGGTGAGTTTGCCGCTTTGCAGATCCCGGGCATCCTGCAATAGTGTGGGCAGGGTGGAACCGGGCAGGGGGAGAGGTCCGTGGGAGGGGAAAATGGTCTGGATGTCTGTGCAGCGCGCTATCAGCTTTTCCAGGCTGGTAATCAGGGCGGGAAGATTGCGGCCCGGGCCAAAGAGATAGATGTTGCCTGCCTGGACACTGTCGCCGCTGATGAGGGTTTTGTGTGCTTCGTCCCACAGCACGATGCTGCCGGGGGTGTGACCGGGAATGAGGATCACTTCAAACCGCCGCTGCCCCAGCTCCAGCACCTGGCCTTCCCACAAAGGCCGCAGCGGCAGATCTTTGCCTTGGGGGGAACGGGCGCACCGGTCGAAATCGGCGGGATGCATCCAGGCCGGAGAGAACTGGCCATTGCAGCCGATGTGATCCCGGTCGGCATGGGTATTGACCACAAAGACGGGAAGGGAAGTGAGGGTCTGGACAAAGGCTTTCAGATCGCCGGTGCCAAAACCGGTGTCCACCAGCATGGCCTCCCTTTCTCCCTCCACCAAAAAGCAACGGACGCCGTTTTCTTCAATGCTCCAAAACTTGGGCTCCAAAAGTTGGGCTTGATATACCGTGTGTTCCATCAGCGCGCCTTCTTTCTTTTTTTATCAGTTTATCATAAAAAGACAGTTTTTGTCGAGGACGGTTCATCCTCCGGTGATAAGGTCAAAATAAACACAGAAAGAGAGAAAAGCAAAATATACAAAAAAGAGCTCGTTCTTTGGTGCAAAAAAGCAAATTGCCCTGTCTTGCGCATCGGTCTGGGATTGTTTATAATAAAGACAGTTTCCAGTGCATCTGCTTGCAGGAAGACAAAAGAAGCATGTTGCACAAAAGTGGAATACAAAATTTATGCAAAAAGGTGGGATAACCTATGGGCACCGACCGCAATCCCTATGAGAATTTTACCCACAATGTGGACGAGGCCGCCCAGCAGATGGGTCTGGACCGGGTGGCATATGAATTTGTGAAATACCCGGAGCGGCAGCTGAAAGTTTCCATCCCGGTGGAGATGGACGACGGCACCGTGCGCCTGTTTGAGGGCTATCGGGTGCAGCACTCCACCCTGCGGGGCCCCTGCAAAGGCGGCGTACGCTTTCACACCAGTGTCTGCGAGGATGAAGTCCAGGCTCTGGCCGGACTGACCACTCTGCAATGCGCTCTGGTGAACATCCCCTATGGGGGCGCTTATGGCGGCGTCAATGTGGATGTGAACGAGATTTCCCACAGAGAGCGCTGCCGTCTCACCCGGCGGTATACCGCTATGATCCTCCCCTTCATCGGCCCCAATGAGGACATTCCCGCCCCGGATATGAACACCGATGAAGAGATCATGGGCTGGATCATGGACACATACAGCATGATGAAGGGCCATGCCGTTCAGGGCATCGTCACCGGCAAACCCCTGGATCTGGGCGGTTCCCAGGGCATGGAAGAGGCTCCGGCCCAGGGCCTGACCTTTGTGGCCAGAGAAGTGCTCAAGCGGCTGAAAAAACCGGTGGACCTCACCACCGCCGCCGTGCTGGGCCTGGGCAAAGTGGGCTCCAGCGTGGCCCGGCTGATGTATATTGCCGGTATCCGCATTATGGCCGTGGGAGACATTACCGGCGCCCTCTATTGCCGCAGTGGCCTGCATATCCCTGGGGTGCTGGAACACCTGGCCCAGGGCGGCACGCTGGATAATTACCAGGAAGACGGTGTGCAGCACATTTCCATTGAGGAGCTGCTCCGTCTGGAATGCGATATTTTGGTTCCCGCCGCCGTGGAATGCCAGATCCACGAGAAAAATGTGCAGGAGATTGGGGCCCGTATTATTATTGAAGGGGCCAACTGCCCGGTCACCTGGAAGGCCGATGCTGTGCTGCGGGAAAAGGGCGTGCTGGTGGTGCCCGATATTCTGGCCAACGCCGGCGGCATGATCGTCTCCTATTTCGAATGGGTGCAGAACATTCAGACCCTGGTATGGGATGGGGACGAGGTCAGCCGTATGCTGCGGCAGATCATCCTCAAGGCCTTTGACGATGTGTGGACCAAGGCCCAGGAAGATCACATCACCCTGCGTCAAAGCGCCTATGCTCTGGCCCTGGAGCGGGTGTGCCGGGCCAAGAAGATCCGGGGCATTTTCCCATAATCCCGTAAGCACTCAGGAGGAAAAGGGCAATGAGCATCAGTATGTTCGATATTTTAGGGCCCATCACCGTAGGGCCCTCCAGCTCCCACACCGCGGGAGCGGTACGGCTGGGCTTGGCCTGCCGCACCATTTTGGGTGAAGAAGTGAAAAAGGCGAAAATCACCTTTTATGGCTCCTTTGCCGACACCTACCGGGGCCATGGTACCGACAAAGCGGTGATCGGCGGCCTGCTGGGCTTCAACACCGACAATGTGAAGATTCGGGAAAGCCTGCAGCTGGCCCAGTTCCGGGGAATGCAATATGGATTTTTCACCGGAGAAGAAGGTCGGTACCATCCCAACACCCTGGCCATCGAGGCCAGCGGCAAAAACACCACCATCTCCCTGCGGGGAGCTTCCATTGGCGGCGGACAGATCCGCATTCAGGAGCTCAACGGCTTTCCCATGGAGGCAGCCTGCCTGATGGATACCCTTTTGGTGGTCAACAAAGACTCCCCCGGCGTGCTGGCCAACATCGCCATCACCCTCAATGTGGCGGGATATAATATCGCCAATCTCCGCCTGGCCCGTACCAAGCGGGAGGGGGATGTGATCACCGTCATCGAAAGCGACGCCCGAGTGGACGAGGCCACCATCAAAAATCTGATGGGGGTACAGGATGTGCTCCGGGTGATCTCCATGCCGAAATTCTAGGCGGCGGAAAATCTCACGAAGAAAGCGGGGGTATTCCCCGTCAGGAGGAAGGTCTATGGACATCCCAAGCATTGATTATATTCTGGATGAAGCGGCCAAAAACAACATGGCCATCTGGCAGGTGGTGCTCAAGGAGGAGCAGGCCGAAAGCGGCATGAGCGAAGAGGACATCCGCGCCCGCCTGGAAGAATCCTATCAGGTGATGAAAAACGCTGCCATGGGCGGCATTTCCTCTGAGGTCAAGAGCATCAGCGGCCTCACCGGCGGCGATGCGGCCAAATACTACCGTCACTACCGCAACCGGAAAAACCTGATGGGTTCTCTGGAAGCCAAGGCCATGAGCTATTCTCTGGGCACATCGGAGTATAACGCCTCCATGGGCGTGATTGTGGCGGCTCCTACTTGCGGCTCTTCGGGCATTCTGCCTGGGGTGATGATCGCGGCCCAGGAGGAGTTTGGCTTTACCGATCGGGAGGCCGTCAACGGTTTGATCACCGCCGGCGGCATCGGCGCTGTCATTGCCACCCGGGCCACCATTTCCGGCGCGGCGGGCGGCTGCCAGGCCGAAGTAGGTTCGGCCGCAGCCATGGCGGCTGCCGCTCTCACCGAAGTGATGGGCGGCACAGCCAAGCAGTGCACTCATGCGGCGGCCATCGCTCTGAAAAACTGCCTTGGCCTGGCCTGCGATCCGGTGGCCGGGCTGGTGGAAGTGCCTTGCGTCAAGCGCAACGGCATCTATGCCACTTTTGCCATCGCCGCAGCGGATATGGCTCTGGCCGGGATCGAAAGTTTTATTCCACCCGATCAGGTCATCGATGCCATGTATCAGATCGGCATCAATATGCCATCTGCCGTGCGGGAGACCGCCGAAGGCGGTCTGGCCATCACACCCGCGGGGCTCAGTGCCAAGCGGCGGCTGCAATATTAAAATCCATTTATGCAGGAAGCCTCATTCTTGAAAGGGAATGAGGCTTTCTTTCCGTTCGGTCAACCTTTTTCTCTTCTCCGCCGTCAAAAGAACAGGAAGAACGGAAACAAGGAGGACCTTACATGATACATGGGAAAAAAGCTCTGCTGGCACTGGTGCTGGGGCTTCTTTTGATTTTGGGTGGCTGCGCCGGAAACCAGGGCACCTTTACCGGACGGGTGGAGCAGATCAGCGACTGGAGTCTGGTGGCCCGGGAGCCGGAAGAGGGGAAGGCCTACACCTTTTGGGCCAGGGAGACCAAATTGGATTTTCTCGGCTTGGGGGACATGGTACGCATCACTTATCGGGGAAAACTGGAGGAAAATAAGCCTTTGTCCATTGTGTCGGTGGAAAAAACAGAGAAAGCAGAAAAGGGATAAAAGTTCTTTCCTTTTGAAATCGGCCTGTGATATGATAAAAAGACGGGAAAACACAGGAGATCAAAGGAGGAAACACCATGAAATTGGGGATCATTCGATGCATGCAGACCGAAGATTATTGTCCGGGTACGGCGGATTTTAAAGCGGCCCGGCTTCATATGGGGGCTTTTGCCCAGGTGGAAGAGGAGATCGAAATCGTGGGCTTCACCAGCTGCGGAGGCTGCCCGGGTAAAAAAGCAGTGCTGCGGGCCAGAGAGCTGGTGAAACGAGGGGCGGATGCCATCGCCTTTGCCAGCTGCATCCAGAAGGGGACCCCCATCGGCTATCCCTGCCCTTTTCACCAGAAGATGCAGGAGCTGGTGGAAAAAGAAGTGGGCGAGGATATACGCATCCTGGAATGCACCCACTGAAAACAAAAGAGCGCGCCGCATTTGCGGCGCGCTCGAGCGTGTCGAAAAAGTGGCTTAGGCCACTTTTTCGAGTTTTTGCAAGGGGCTGTATGCACGCCTTTGGCGCACACTTGCCCCTTGAGAAGTGCAAAAAGCCACGCACAGGTCGCGGCTTTTTGCGGATTTATAGGGGTAGGGCGGACGACCCTTTTCGTTATATAGGTTTTTCGACAGTCTGGAGCGCGCCGCAAATGCGGCGCGCTCTTTTGCTCTTTATATAAGGAAGAGAAGTTTTAGTTCAGGCATTCCTGGAGTGCGGCCAGGGCCTGATCGATATCCTCCCGGGAAATGTCGTTGTTTGTGACAAAACGGAAGTGTCCCTGATCCTCGGGGCAGATCTTGACGCCCTTCTGAAGCATGGCCTGGGGGAGATTGTCCCGCAGGGACTGAGGCCGGTCGATGGTGAAGAAAACCATGTTGATCTCCACCGACTGGGGATCGCAGCAGATGCCCTCCATGGCGCTGAGTTTCTGAGCCATATACCGGGCGTTTTCGTGGTCTTCTTTCAGACGGGCTGGCATTTTGGTCAGGGCGATGAGAGCAGGAGCCGCGATGACGCCGGCCTGGCGCATACCGCCGCCCAGCATTTTACGGTTTTTCCGGGCCCGCTGGATGAATTCCCGGCTGCCGGCCAGCAGGGTGCCGATGGGAGCACACAGGCCTTTGGACAGGCAGCAGGACACCGAATCGGCGTACTGTGTGATCTCTTTCACATCCACACCCAGGGAAGCGGCGGCGTTGAACACCCGGGCGCCGTCCAGATGGACGGGGATATGGTGGCGCTGTGCCACCTGATAGACCTCTTTCATCACGGACAGGGGCACCACCCGGCCATTGGACAGGGCGTTTTCCATGCAGATTAGAGTGGTTTCCGGGAAGTGGATATCCACGCCGCGGATGGCTTTTTCGATCATGGATGCATCGGGGATGCCGCCTTCAAAATGGAGGGTGCGCATATTGGCGCCGGCCAGCACCGCCACAGCTCCCACTTCGTGCTCATAAATGTGGCAGCCGTCGGAGACGATGATCTCGTCCCCTCGTTTGCACCAGGTCATCACCGCCACCTGATTGCTCTGGGTGCCGCTGGACAGATAGAGGGCGGCTTCTTTCCCCAGGATACGGGCGCCTTCTTCTTCCAGACGGTTCACCGTGGGATCGTCCATGTACACATCGTCTCCCACCGGAGCTTCCAGCATGGCCTGGCGCATCTCCTCCGTGGGCTGGGTTACCGTGTCGCTTCGCAGATCGATGTAACGCATCATAAAACCCTTCTTTCCTCAGGATGGCTCCCGGCCTTCCTGATCAATTTAGACAAACAAAGTATACCAGAGGCCCGGGATTTTGTAAACGGCGGGGAAGCATTTGTGCCCTTCCTTCCATTGACATCCTTCCATGGAAATTATAAAATAAATCCATCAGATTCCGCAATTTGAAAAGGGCGTTGGCTCTTCAGTTTAAAAGACCGGAGGTCTCTCTTTTATGGATCAGATCGAATTGTTTCGGCAGATCGTCGCCAGCTGTGACGAGGCTTTGAAGGATGTTTTCCTGCGCCGGATGGAGGCTTCTGTCTGTATTGCCCAATCCAAATTCCAGGAAGGGGTGCCGGTCTATTCGGCCCGCCGGGAGGAACAGCTGCTCAGCAGCATTTCCATGGGCCTTTCTCCCGAACTGCAGATGAAAGCCCGGATGCTCTGGAAGTCCCTGCTTCGCATGAGCCGTAACCGGCAGTACCGGGTATTTCTGGAGCTGGATGAAGCTTTGTGCCTCAGCCATGAGAAGGATATCGTGTCCGGCCGGCCGGAAGGGGAGGGCTGCTGTGATGGAACTTTCCTACCCGCGGCCCAGAAGGCACTGGGGCTCACACTCCATCCCATGGAAAATGAGGAAGATGCTCTCAGCGCCGTGGAGCGGGGAGAGTATCCCTTCTGTGTGGTTTCTCTGCGGGGCGTTTATAAAACCGACGAGCTGTTCGATCAGCTGGACAAACGCAAGCTTTATCTGAATCACACCGAAGAAACCGAGGATGGCCGCCTGGCCGCAGTGATCTCTCCCAAGCTGTATCATCAGAAAGGCCAGGAGGGATTGATCAGCGCCGTATTTTATATGCCCTCGGAAAGCGGCTCTCTGGCCGGAGTGCTGTCGGTGCTGGCCGACAACAAGCAGAACATGGAGTTCATCCACCTGGAGAAAAGCGACTGGGCCGACGAGCTGCACCAGTTCCATCTGTATGTGGATTTCGACGGCTGCCTGGACAGCCTGGATACCCGGGCCGCCATCTACCAGCTGGAGACCGAGCTTCCCTATTTCCGCGTGGTAGGTTCCCGCAAAGCGCTGAAAAACAAAAAATAATGCAATGAAAAAAGCCCTTTCCGCTTTTCGGAAAGGGCTTCAGACTGTCGAAAAACCTATATAACGAAAAGGGTCGTCCGCCCTACCCCTATCAATCCGCAAAAAGCCGCGACCTGTGCGTGGCTTTTTGCACTTCTCAAGGGCGGGGCGCCCCGCTGGTCCGGTGGCCGGACGGCCATACTTTCTTTGGTCCGGTGTCCGGACGGCCATACTTTCTTTGCTTTTCTGCGTACAACCGGCCCGGCGCGGGAGCGCAGTATGGGAGCGGCGGCTCGCCGCCAGCGCGGGAGCGCAGTATGGGAGCGGAGGCACTCCGCCAGCCCCTTGCAAAAACTCGAAAAAGTGGCCTAAGCCACTTTTTCGACACGCTCAAGCCCTTTCCGCTTTTCGGAAAGGGCTTTTTGGTTTGTCTGTTTAGATGGCGTGGACGGTCTCCAGATAGTGGAGAAGCATTTTGACAGAGCCTTCCATACCGGTGCGGGTGGTGTCCAGGGTCATGTCATAGAGCTTGGCGTCGCCCCATTTTTGGTTGGTGTAGTGGTAATAATAATTGGCCCGGGCCTTGTCGTGCTTGAGGACGGTGCTCTTGATGCTGTCCTGCTCCTGGCCGTATTCCTTCACCGCCCGTTCCATTCTCTTTTCCAGGGGAGCGTGGAGGAAGAAGTGATAGCAGTTCTCCTCGGCCCGCAGCACATAGTCGGCACACCGGCCCACGATCAGGCAGGAGCCTTCGTCGGCCACTTTGCGGATCATATCAAACTGAGCCAGATAGAGTTTGTCATACAGAGAGAGTGTGTCAGGGCCATAAGCACCTACGCCCAGGCTGGTGGCCAGGGAATACAGGAGGCTGTTGGTGGCTTTGGATTCTGCCTGACGAAGCATTTCCTCGGAAAAACCGCTTTCCTCGGCTGCACGGCTGAGGAGCTTTTTGTCATAGAAAGGAATGTCCAGCGCTTCGGCCAGCTGTTGGCCGATGGCCAGACCGCCGCTGCCATATTCACGGCTGAGAGTGATGATGACTTTTTTCATATGCATACTCCTTGTGGATCCGGCCTTTCACAAACCGGATTGATTTGAACTGCTTCTATATCATATAGTTTAAAACAAAAACACCGCTTGCGCAAGCGCAAAATTGGTGAAAACAACCAAAGAGAATGGGGAGCTAGAGAAAAAAGAAGCAAAAGAGGGCAAAAAATGGGATTTTACCGGCAGATATATGGACAGAAGTTTGCAAATGTGATAGATTGATAGATAAGACTGGGGAATACCGGTCATTCTATATGCAATGGAGGATACAATGGAAACTTTCGTTTATGAACCCCAAGGTGTGTGCGCCAAACGGTATACCATCACGGTGGATAATGATAATGATACCATCCGTAATATCGAGATCGCAGGAGGCTGCCCGGGAAATCTGCTGGGCATCACCCATCTGCTGAAAGGAATGAAGGTGGATGAGGTCATCGAGCGCTTTGACGGCGTTCCCTGCGGCCTGAAGACCACCTCCTGCCCCGACCAGATCGCCCGGGCGCTCAAGGCTTATAAGCAGAAAAGCTAAAAGCCGCTTTATCAAATGACAAAAGAAATGAGATGAAACAAAATGTGTGAGCTGACGGTAAAAGAACTATTGCATCATCCCCAGGAGCATCTGGGGAAACAGGTGCATCTCCAAGGCTGGGTGCGCACGGTGCGGGATGTGAAGGCCTGCGCCTTTGTGGAACTCAACGACGGCTCTGTGGTAAAGAACATTCAGTTGGTCTGCCCCGGCGGCCAGCCGGTTTATGACATGGGCCGGGCTCTGACGGTGGGTACTGCGGTGGAAGCTCAGGGCACTGTCGCCGAGTCCCAGGGCAATCAGCCCATTGAAATCCAGGTGGAAAGCCTGCGGGTGGAAGGGGAGTGCCCCTCCGATTATCCCTTGCAGAAAAAGCGTCATTCGGTGGAATATCTCCGCACCATCGCCCATCTGCGCCCTCGCACCAACCTGTTCAACGCCGCTTTCCGTGTGCGCAGCGAAGCGGCCTTTGCCATCCATGAATTTTTCCATCAGCGGGGCTTTGTCTATGCCCATACCCCCATCATCACTGCCAGCGATGCAGAAGGGGCCGGGGACATGTTCCGGGTGACCACTTTGGATCTGGAGAACCTGCCCCGGGACAAAGAGGGGAAAGTGGACTATTCCCAGGACTTCTTCGGTTCGGGTACCAATCTGACGGTGTCCGGCCAGCTGGAAGCCGAGGTCTTTGCACTGGCCTTTAAGAACACCTACACCTTTGGTCCCACCTTCCGTTCGGAAAACTCCAACACCAGCCGTCATGCGGCGGAATTCTGGATGATCGAGCCGGAAATTGCCTTTGCCGATCTGAAGGACAACATGACGCTGGCCAAGGATATGATGCAGTTTATCATCCGCCGGGTGCTGGAGAGATGCCCTGACGAGATGGAATTCTTCAACAAGTTTGTGGACAAGGGCCTGCTGGAGCGGCTGCAGGCACTGGTGGATGTGGACGAGTTTGCCCATGTGACCTACACCGATGCCATTGATATTCTGCTGCCCCACAAGGATGAGTTCCAGTTCCCTGTGTACTGGGGCTGCGACCTGCAAAGTGAGCATGAGCGGTTCATCACCGAAAAAGTGTTCAAAAAGCCCACCTTTATGACCGATTATCCCAAGGATATCAAGTCTTTCTATATGCGCCTCAACGATGACGGCAAGACAGTGGCCGCCATGGATATGCTGGTTCCCGGCATTGGCGAGCTGATTGGCGGCAGCCAGCGTGAAGAGCGCTTTGATGTGCTGAAAAAGCGCATGGATGAGCTGGGAATGGAAGAGGCTCCTTACTGGTGGTATATGGATCTGCGGAAGTACGGCGGCACCAAGCACGCTGGCTACGGCCTGGGCTTTGAGCGGCTGATCATGTACCTCACCGGCATCAGCAACATCCGGGATGTACTGCCCTTCCCCCGTACGGTGGGCAGCGCCGACTTTTAAGAGGCGAGCCTATGGGTTTGACCATCGGTATTGACATCGGCGGCAGCACCACCAAAATCGTGGGCATGCGGGATGGGCAGATGATCTGCTCCATCCGGGTGCGGGCGGACGACCCGGTGACTTCGGCTTATGGAGCCTTCGGTAAATTCCTGGCGGACAATGGGCTGGAGCTGGGAGAGATCGCCGAGGTGCTGTGCACCGGTGTGGGCTCCTCCTTCATTCAGGGGGATATTTACGGCATCCCCACCCGGAAGGTGGACGAGTTCCGGGCCATCGGCCTGGGAGGACGGTTCCTCTCCGGCTGCGGTGACGCTATCATCGTGAGCATGGGCACCGGCACGGCCTTTGTCAAAGTGGAAGGGGAAACAATCTGCCACATCGGCGGCACCGGCGTAGGCGGCGGCACCCTGGTGGGGCTGTGCGACAAGATGCTGGGTGTGCGGGGAGTGGAACACATTCTCCATCTGGCGGAAAAAGGCAGTCTGTCCAATGTGGACCTGACCATTGGGGATATTTCTAAGGCGGCCATCTCCAACATGGACAAGGAGACCACCGCCTCCAACTTCGGCAAGGTCAGCGATATGGCTGCGCCGGAGGACCTGGCTCTGGGTGTCTGCAATCTGGTGTTCCAGACAGTGGGAACCCTGGCGGCCTTCTCCGCCCGGGGCGCCGGTATACGGGATGTAGTGCTCACCGGCAACCTGGCCATGGTGCCTATGGCCAGAAAAGTGTTTTCCGATTTTGAAAAGCTCTACGACGCACGGTTCATCATACCCGACAACGCCGACTTTGCTACCGCCCTGGGGGCGGCTTTGGCCGGACGGTAAGGGTTTGAAAGGATAATGGAAGTATATAAAATTGGAGGTAATCGTATGGATCTGACAAAAGCCACACGCGCTGAGCTGGAAGAGGAACTGAAAAAGCTCAATGAAGAGTACGAAGGCTATAAGGCCCGGGGCCTGAAGCTGGATATGTCCCGGGGCAAGCCCGGCGCTGACCAGTTGAATGCCTGCGAAGGGATGCTGACGGTGGTCAAGACCAGTGAGGACACCGTCTATCAGGGCCTGGACACCCGCAACTACGGCACCCTGGAAGGCATTCCCGCCTGCCGCCAGATGTTTGCTGATCTGCTGGAAGTGCCGGTGGAGCAGGTGCTGGCCGGAGGCAACTCCAGCCTGACCTTTATGTATGACACCGTGGACCGTTTGATGGTCTTCGGCGCCGCTGGTGTGGATGAGCCCTGGCTGAAAAAGGACAATGTGAAGTTCCTTTGCCCGGTGCCTGGCTATGACCGTCATTTTGCCATCTGCGAGCAGTTCGGCATTGAGATGATCAACATCCCCATGGATGACAACGGCCCCGATATGGACATGGTGGAAAAGCTGGTGGCTGAGGACGAGAGCATCAAGGGCATCTGGTGCGTTCCCAAGTTTGCCAACCCCTCGGGCGTTGTGTACAGCGATGAAGTGGTGCGCCGTTTTGCCGCCCTCCAGCCCAAGGCACGGGATTTCCGTATTTTCTGGGACAATGCTTACATCATCCACGGCATCACCGACGAGGATATCCAGATCCCCAACATCATCGAGGAATGCGCCAAGGCGGGCAAGCCCGACATGGTGTTTGAGTTCTGCTCCACCTCCAAGGTCTCCTTCCCCGGCGCTGGCGTCTGTGCCTTCGCCGCAAGCCCGGCCAACATCGCCTGGCAGAAAAAGTACATGAAGGCCCAGCAGATCGGACCGGACAAGATCAATCAGCTGCGCCATGTGCTCTTCTTCAAGGATGCCGCCGGTCTGAAGAACCATATGGAGATCCACAAGAAGATGCTGCGGCCCAAGTTCGACGCCGTGATCAACACCTTGGAAAAGAACCTGGCCGGTACCGGAGCTGGCAGCTGGACTGTGCCCAAGGGCGGCTATTTTGTCAGCTTTGACGCCATGGAAGGCTGCGCCAAGCACACCCAGCAGCTGTGTAAGGAAGCGGGCATCGTCATGACCGGGGCCGGCGCCACCTATCCCTATGGTAAGGACCCGAAGGACAGCAATCTGCGTATTGCTCCTTCCTATCCTCCCATTGAGGAGCTGCAGCTGGCCATGGAAGTGTTCTGCGTCTGCGCCAAGAAGGCCGCCGTGGAAAAACTGCTGGCTCAGTAAGCAGAAAATCAAAAAAGAATAAAGCTCCCGCAAAGGGAGGTTTCGCTGTGGGCAGAGGATATGTCCTCTGCCCACAGCCGCGTCTGGGAGGCAAATGTTCTCTTTTTGCATCGGGAAAACCGGTGTAAAAAGGGGATCTTTGAACAATCTGTACAGAAAAGAGGGGAAAATTTACGAAAAATCCTCTTTTTGTTGACGGAATCCCAGGGGTGGAGTATAATAATCGTTGCTTTTCAAAAAGCGTCACGCTTTTCATAAAGGAGGAAACAACAGGACAATGAAAAAGAGCATTCTCACTTTCGTTTGCTCACTGTTAGTCATAGCACTGCTTGGCTTTACAGTATGGCACGGGGTGGATCTGGGCTTCACACAGATTCCCAGCATCACCGACACCGAAAACGGCGTGCGGCTGGGCCTGGATCTGGTGGGCGGTTCCATCATCACCTTTGAGGGCACGGCCGACGAGGATATGCCTGCCGAGGAGCTTAGCCGCAACATGGAAATCGTTGTGGATATGCTTCGTCAGCGTCTGGACTTCCAGGGCCTCACCGAAGCTCAGGTATACCAGGCCGGTGACCGGCGGGTCACAGTGGAGATCCCCTCCATCAGCGATCCCGAAGAAGCTGTGCAGACTCTGGGCTCTACCGCTCAGCTGCAGTTCCTGGATGACGACGGCAATGTGATCCTGGAAGGCAACCAGGTGGCCGATGCCACCGCCGAATACGGCGCCATCGACAGCACCGGTGTCAAGCAGAATTATGTCTCTCTGGAGCTCACCGACGAAGGTCTGGAGATCTTTACCGAGGCCACAAAGAAAGCGGCCGCGGCTGAGTCGGAAGGCAAGAACCACATCAATATCGTCATGGACGGCCAGACCATCAGCAGCCCTGCTGTGAGCAGCCAGTATGCAGAAACCGGCATCACCAGCAAGGAAGTGATGATCACCGGCGGCTTCACCGCAGAGGAAGCAGGCCTCCTGGCCAATAACATCGCCCTGGGCCAGCTGCCCTTTGGCCTGGAGCAGGTGGAGATGCGCAGCGTGGGCGCTCAGCTGGGTATGACTGCTCTGACCAGCAGCATCAAGGCCGGCGTCATCGGCGTGCTGCTTGTGATGATCTTCATGATCGCGGTGTATCGTCTGCCCGGCGTCGTCTCCTGTGTGGCTCTGCTGTTCTACTGCGTGCTGGAGGGACTGGCGCTGGTGATCTTCAAGGTCAACCTGTCTCTGCCCGGCATCGCCGGTATCATCCTGTCCATCGGCATGGCCGTGGACGCCAATGTGGTTATCTTTGAAAGAATCAAGGAAGAACTGCGGGCGGGCAAGACCATCCGTTCGGCCATCGATTCCGGTTTCCATCGGGCGTTCTCCGCCATTTTGGACAGTAATATCACCACCTTTATCGCTGCGGCCGTGCTCTATTTCTTCGGCAAGGGCACCATCGTGGGCTTTGCCATCACCCTGGGCCTGGGCATTATCCTGTCCATGTTCACTGCTCTGACTGTGACACGGATGCTGCTCAACAGCCTGGTAGGTATGAAAGTGACCAACATCCGGCTGTACGGTGCTCGTGAAGGGAGGGATGCGTAATGCTGAAGACATTCAGTGCTACAAAAAACTTCAAATATTGCGCCATCCTTTCGGTGCTGCTCGTTGCCGCAGGTCTTGTGGCTTTGCTGGCGGCTCCCTTTGGCGTCAATCTGTTTAATCTGGATATCGATTTTGCCGGCGGTACATCCTTCACCTATCAGCTGAACGAAGCGGTTACTCCCGATGTGATCGACAAGGTGGAGGACTCTGTGGCCGATGTGGCGGGCAAGACGGTTTCCGCCGTGCCCACTGGCGACGGCACCCAGGTGCTCATCAAAACCAAGAACCTTTCTTCCGAGGATCGGGAAAAGCTCCATGAGGCCATGAAGACCACCTTCTCTCTGGAGGACGATGCCCGGCAGGATGTGCAGAATGTCAGCCCGGCCGTGGGCAAGGATATGCAGGCCGCGGCCGTCAAGTCCTCTCTGGTGGCTGCTCTGCTGATGCTGCTGTATATCACCATCCGTTTTGACTTCAAGTCCGGTTTTGCCGCTGTGATCTGCCTGATTCACGATGTGCTGGTGATGATCAGCGCCTATGTGATCTTCCAGCTGCCGGTGAATATGAACTTCATCGCCGCAGCCCTTACCATCTTCGGCTATTCCATCAACGCCAGTATCATCACCTTTGACCGCATTCGCGAAAATCAGAAGCTGTCCCGTCGGGAAAGCTATGACGCCATTGTGGACAAGAGTGTGCGCCAGAGCTTTACCCGGAATATCAACACCACACTGACCACGCTGTTTACCATCGTGCTCATCATCTTTACCGGTGTTTCCTCTCTGGTGAATTTCGCCATTCCCATCACCGTTGGCATTGTCAGCGGCGCTTATTCTTCCATCTTCGTGGCCGCTCCTCTGTGGGCCCTGCTGAAGAAGCATCAGAAAAAAGCGAAATAAGCCTGTTTCAGATCCCCGTCTTTTCACAAGACGGGGATCTTTATGGTTGCATATTCCAGAAATTTCATATTTTGTCGAATGATGTCGAAAGTTGCGACGAAAAAGGGGTTTAATTTGTCGAAAAACTGTGGGACAATGAAAAAGGAGAAAAGATACCCCGGCGCCAGGCGGCCGCCGGGAAACTCTTGCTCCCCCTGGTTTCTTTGTGGTACAATAGCCCCAAACCAAAATGACCGGAAGGAAAACTGCGGGGGAGGAAATGGCATGAAGTGCCTGTATTGCGGATATTTGGAGAGTAAAGTGGTGGATTCCCGGCCCACCGATGAGGGCAGCTGCATCCGCCGCAGGCGGGAGTGTTTGTCCTGCGGCCGGCGGTTCACCACCTATGAAACGGTGGAGAGCGTACCGCTGGTGGTCATCAAGAAAGACGGTTCCCGTCAGGCTTTCAGCCGCAGCAAAATGCTTAGCGGTTTGGTGAAGGCCTGTGAGAAACGGCCGGTGACCATGTCCGCTTTGGAAGAAATCTGCGATGAGATCGAGCAGAAGCTCTCCAATTCCCTGGAGAGGGAGATCAAATCCGAACAGATCGGTGAACTGGTGATGGAACAGCTGAAGCAGGTGGACGAAGTGGCCTATGTGCGCTTTGCTTCGGTATACCGGCAGTTCAAGGACATCGGCACCTTTATGGAGGAGCTGAGCAAGCTGATCCATACCAAGCCTCAATGACAACAAAAAAGCCGCCTGACACAACATGGTGTTTGGGCGGCTTTTTGCTGACATGGGTCACAGGATGTTTTCCCAGGTGGGGTCGTCACTGGAGGGCAGGCGCAGCAGCAGATACCGAAGCAGCCGGGCCTTTTGATGGTACTCTCGATCCTTCTCCACTTCCAGGCAGCCCTGACATTCCTCCAGCACCTGGCCGATTTCCTCGATGGAGGAATGAACATAAAAGGTGGACAGGAGAGGGGACAGGCGCTGATATCGGCTTTCCAGGGCGTCCAGAGCGCCGCTGCGGGCCTCTTCGGCCCACAGGGGTACTTCTTCCGCCAAGGAGGAAGAGAGGCTCCTGGTGTATCTGTGGGCGAAAAAAGCACCGGTGAGAGTGATCAGCAGCAGGAATGCGGCAATATAGGTGCGGGTCATGGCTATTTTCCCTCCTTTCGGAAAAGAAGGATGTTGCCGCTGCGATCGGCGCACAGGAGAAACACCTGCTTCAGGCTGGAGAGCAGATTGGCTTTTAGGATGGAATCCAGCCAGGCCTCATCCCGGCCGATGGCCTGCAGGTTTTCCCGGTAGAGAACGCCGTCCGAGACGATCAGTTCCATGGGTGGGGAAGGTTTGGGGGATTTTCCCAAAGTGTCCAGAGTCACCGCCTGTGCGCCTGGAAAGAGCAGCAGGCTCACCTGGCCGTTTGTCTCCACCTGAGCAAATTGGATGGAACGCAGATCGAATACATCTTTGAGCCGCAGGGTCTCGAACACATCGTCTAGGGTCATGCGCACTTTGCGCAGGGCCTGCTGGTCCGGAACGCCGTTACGGATGATCTGCACCGGCCGTCCGCTGAGCAGCCGCCGCAGTTTCTGACTGCGCATGGACAGCACCGACAGGAAGATCTCGGCGGCGATCAGGGTCAGAATGGGCACCAGGCCATGGAGCAGAGGAATGTTCAGATCCTGCATGGGCACCGAGGCCACGGCAGAGATCAGAATGGTTATGACAAACTCGGTGGCCTGCATTTCGGCCACCTGCCGTTTGCCCATCAGCCGAAAGGCTGCAATGATGAAGATGTAAAGAAGAATGGTGCGGAAAAAAGGAACCAACATCGTGATATCACCCTGTGTTAGTGTGCCGATGGAATGGGAAAATATTCCCCGGACTTTGTGACAGGCGAAAAAAGGCCTGTTGTTTTTAACCGGTCATAGATATTCTGGCGCAGGAACGGGGGACATTTTATAATAATGGTGGATACACAGCTGGCAATTTTCGTAGAGACAGAGAGGAAAGGATAGAATGGGACAGACCAAGGAACTGGCCGAAGTGCTGAAACGGCAGGAAGAAGAGCTGGAACGGACAAAGCAGCGTCTGGGGCAGAATATCAAAGCTCGTCGGGAGGCGTTGGGATACAGTCAGGAAAAGCTGGCCTTTCTGTCGGGCATGGGCGCCGCCCATTTGGGAAACATCGAAAGGGGAAGCGATAAAAACAACCCCACCATCTCCACTCTGGCCAAGATTGCCGGCGGCCTGCATACTTCGGTGGAAAAGCTGCTGGAGGGTACAGGTACACAATCGGGAGAGGAAGAAAATGGTTAAAATCAAATTTTTTTAAAAAATTTGAAAAAAACACTTGCCAAATGGGGGACACTGTGGTAGTATCTTTCTTGCACCCGGGTGTGGCGCAGTTTGGTAGCGCGCTTGAATGGGGTTCAAGAGGCCGGAGGTTCGACTCCTCTCACTCGGACCAAGTGAATGAAAGAAAAAGGGCTTGAAACTAAAAATTTCAAGCCCTTTTTCTCGTTGTAAGATTTTTTTCGTGATGCCCGATAAAGCAATTTGTAAGCAATAGACTGCAATCGTTTTTTATAGCGCATCCGTGATTTTGCGAAGATCTTCGAAGGAAACATCTTGATAATGCCGCAGCATTTCATTGCTGGTATGTCCGATTAGCTCCAGCTTGTCTTTGTCAGCCCCCGGTGCTCTTTTCATCAGGGTAGCAAAAGTGTGGCGGCAGGAATGCGGCGTATATCTGTGCCGTTGTGCCCCTTCCGGCCCCTCCATGGGGTTTTCTACGCCGCAAGCGTCCAACACGCGATAAAATTCATCCCGGTATTGTACTAGCGACATAGGGCTGCTATCGGGCCCGCAAAACACAGGGCCGCTGGTTTTATCTTGAACCAGTCGATCGACGATAGGCTGTATCCGTGGAGATACCGTCACCACCCGATCCCGGCCAGCGTCCGTCTTGGAACCACCTACAAAAGCTCGCTCTTGTCGATTGTAATTTTTCGCATCCAGGGCCAGCAGCTCGGAGGGACGGAAGCCCAGGTAGCACTGGCAAAGAACATAATCTGCAAAAGGAACGGAGCCTACAGCTGTACGGATCGCTTCGACGGCATCATCCGGCAGAGCGGCTCTGTCTGCTGTTTCACCGCCGCCGACAATCAGATATTGCCCAAGATTCAGAGATGCCATGTGGCGGGGGATAGCATATTTGTAGAGCAGCCCGGCCAGGGCCTTCATATTCTCTCGGGTACGCTTGCCTTTGGGACAGTCATCGATACATTCCTGCAGATCATCAATGTCGATCTGGTCGAACGCCATGGGCCAGATTGGGCGGAAATACTTTTCTGCCGCAGCATAGCAGTCCATGGTGCTCTTTCCGGCCCGGTGAGTAGGCTTCCAGGCATCGTACATGGCTGCCCAGTTAAGCATCTTTTTTCGGGCTTTGCTGGTTAGCTGGGGCAGGTATTCCAAGGCTTCTTTTTTGGTTTTAAAGCCACTTTTACTACGGGTGGTTTTGTGTATTTTTCCGTTTTCATCAGTCATGTATCCCAGCACACGCACCGCTGTCCAGGTGCGGCCCCGTTTGTAAACTGACCCAGTGCCGTTTCCTCGGCTTTTGGTGTTTTGTGTCACTTTTTGCTTTACTCCACACACCAGACAAAAATTCGATTCGTCCGGTATTTCTGCGTGGCATTTTCGACATTTCATTGACACTTTCCCCCTATTCGTTTAGAATAAAGGGGCAGAGACCTCGCTCAAGGATTCTGCCCCTGCTCCCCGTTCAGTGCTTCCGACACTGGGCGGGGATTTTTATTTGCTTTTTTATAATTTAGCCTAGATGTTTTACACAATCTATTTGTTTTCATTTATAGCGATATATTTAAATTTCCATGTAAATACAAACACATTGCCTTCATTGCAAATGTTTCCGTTACTCCAAAATGTTCTGCTAGTTCCCACGGTGAGGTAAGACCAATGGAAAGTGCTCGATCAAATTCATTTCTGGGAATAAGTCTACTGATGGCCCATTTATCTGCTCGATTTTCATGGCGTTGTCGAATATCCTGAGCGACCCAGCGATTATAAAAACTTCCAGTGGCACAATGGCCTAGTTCATGGGCTAGATGCACCCGTTTATCAGCTTCGCTTTCAAGAACACCATAGTCCATTCCGATATAATATTTTCTATCGCTCTGAATACACATAGATCCATTTTCCGGAATGTCAAGAAGAATGACCGGGATATTGGAATTTTGCGCAACATCAAAAAGCTCGGTGGTATTCATTGCTTTTTCTCCTTTTCCGCCTCCTCTCGCAGTTTTACCATTTTAGCAAAGCGTTTTACCTCATCAAACATAGCATCAGTGATTTCCCCATCACCACCGAAAAGGGCAAATTTAATATCATCATCGTTGACAGAACGCTCGCCCATTGGGGCGGGCGTTTTGTCGTCTCTTCCCAGAATATAATCCACGCTTACATCAAAAAATTCTCCAAAGCGAAGAAGCGTTTCATTGTCGGGTTGCCGTTTCCCAGTTTCGTATTGAGAAATGGTGCTTTCAGCTATTCCAAATTCGGCACCAAGTTGTTTCATTGTCAAATGGCGAGACTTCCTTAATTCGCGTAGACGATTTCCCATGACTTTCCCTCCATTTTGTTTGTGATCATTTTAAACTTTACGATTTGAAAAGTAAATAGAACTTTTCAAATCGTGAAGAATAACTTGACAAATCGTGAAAATGGTGATATTATCCTCTTGTACTTCACAAAATGACAAGTTTGGGAGGTGAGATAATGCGAGAGTGGCTTCGAAAGTTGAGAAATGAGAAAGGGCTCACCATGAAGGATATGGGGGAGAAACTTGGCATTTCGGAAAGTTATTATTGTGCTATCGAAAATGGAGATCGGCAAAAGAAAATGGATATGATGATTGCATCTGGATTGGCAACTATTTTCGAAATTTCTGTTTTGAGCATTGTGACATATGAAGAACAGTGGAAAAACTAAGAAAATCGGCTATAGGACTATATCGGATTAGCCTAAATATAACTCTACATCAACGATAGCCCAATAAACAGGACAGAAAGGAAGGAGTGTGAAGCATGACGCTCAATGATATTAAAGTTATGGAGAAAGAGTGTCTCTCTCCTGCAATTGTGGCTCAGGTGATTGGCTGCGATCCTCATTACATACGCCTGCAAGCCAGACAGAATCCTGCCGCTTTGGGCTTCCCGGTAAATGTGCAAGGTACTCGCACGAGAATCCCTCGCAGAGCATTTATCCGCTGGATGGAAGGAAAAGCGGAGCCAAATAGATCCAGGTAAATAGACACCTATTTTAGTTCAAAAGCGGGCCGGGGACGGGTCGCTTGGTCAAGTGCGCCCAAAATACAGGAAATTGGGGCACTTGGCCACCCGATATCACCGAGCAAAGCCCCCTCATGTAGGAGGTTTTGCTGGCTGATATGCCAAGCACCTTGAGAATTGAATAAAGCGGGATGGATACATTCTGTCTGGGACAAGCCCGGCGGCTGGTGCGCCAGGAGACCTTCCGAAAAAAGAAGGAGGAGCGAGCACCACCAGGCCGCAGGATCAGGGCGGCACCTGATCGGCCATGACCTCCAGCCAGGACAATGATACTCCCTTGCAGCCATAGTCCGAGCGCGCTAACAGCCGTCACAGGCCATGGGCAAGGCTCCGGCGGATGCCGGAGGGGGAGAGACCCGTGGAGCCGTGCCACCGGCCATCCATCCCGCTGTAAAAAAACACATTGAAAGGAGGGAAAACTTATGAATCCTATGGATTTTCCGTATTACTACGGGCAGGAAGCGATACAGTACACCTTTTATCGTATTCCAAAGCTTCTTTTTTCCAGCAGCCGTTTTCAAGACTTAGATGCTGAGAGCAAAGTGCTGTATGGCTTGCTGCTTGATCGTATGCAGCTCTCATTAGAAAATGGATGGGTCGATGAAGAAAACAGAGTGTATGTGTACTTTACCGTAGAAGATGCTATGAAAATGCTGGGATGCCGAAAAGAAAAAGCACTAAAACTTTTTGCCAAACTGGATGAGAAGACCGGAGTTGGCCTGATTGAACGAAAACGGCAAGGGCAAGGGAAACCTATTCGAATTTATGTGAAGCGGTTCTACGAAAAGCAATCTAGTTCTTAAAATTAGATAACCCAGAGGTCGGAATTTCAGACCTCTAGAAGTCCGAAAATCGAACCCTAATAAGACTGATAGAATAAGACTGAGTATATTATTAAAATATAATATATATACTACCCGAAAAAGAAATATACTAACAGGTAAATTAAAAGAGACTAAGTAAAGGAGAGTGGGGCCGCCCCCAAAGGCGGGCCCCCTTCTTCTTTTCGGCAAGGAGGAAAAGAGAGATGAAGATCATCGCATTGGCAAATCAGAAAGGTGGAGTTGGCAAAAGCACCACGGCGGCCAACCTGGGAATCGGGCTGGTAAGAGAGGGCAAGAAGGTGCTGCTGGTGGATGCCGACGCCCAGGGAAATTTGACCCAGATGCTGGGCTGGCAGCCGGACGAGCTGGAGACCACCTTGTCCACCATGCTGGAAAAGGTGATGACCGACACACCCATCGCCTTCAAGGAGGGAGTGCTGCTCCACGAAGAAGGAGTGGAACTGATGCCTGCCAACATTGACCTGTCGGCGGCGGAAGTGTCGATGATGAATCAGCTGAGCCGGGAGACCTTGCTGCGGCGTTATTTGGAGACATTGGCTGATGCCTATGATTACATCTTGATCGACTGTATGCCCTCCTTGGGGATGATGACAATCAACGCATTGGCCGCAGCAGATCGTGTGATTATCCCGGTACAGGCACAGTACCTTCCGGCCAAAGGGTTGGAACAGCTGCTGCGCAGTGTGTTCCGGGTAAAGCGCCAGCTCAATCCTGGCCTGGATGTGCTGGGAATCCTGGTGACCATGGTGGATCGGCGCACCCGGTTGTGCAAGGACATGAGCGGAGTGCTGCGGGATACATACAAAAATCTGGTGTTGACCACGGAGATCCCGTTTGCTACCCGGCTGGCAGAAATGAGCGCATCCAGCCAGAGCATCTATCGATATGATCCGCAAAGCAAGGCGGCGGCAGCCTATCAGCAGTTGGCCAGGGAGGTGCTGCTCCATGAGTAAAATGCCGAATATTCGGCTGACCAGCGTGGAAGACCTTTTCAAGACGGATGAGGAGCGCCAGACAGACAAGCTGGAGAAGGTGCAGATCGTTCCGGCGGATCAGGTACACCCCTATCCCCGGGAGCCTTATCAGGTGGATCGGGCGACCGCTGATCTGGTGCAGCTGATGGACAGCATCCAGAGGGTGGGTATTGCAGAGCCGATGATCGTTCGTCCTCGCACAGAGGGAGGATACGAGATCATAGCCGGACACCGGCGGGATTACTGTGCGAGGAAGCTGGGACTTCCGGATCGCCCGGTAATTGTGCGAGAGTATGACGATGCCACGGCAGATGTGCTTATCAGCGATTACAACATCACCCGAGAAGATCTTCTTCCCAGCGAGCGGGCCAGAGCCTACGCCCTTTGGATGGATGGCATGCGGCGTACTGCTGGAAGACCTTCTAAAAATTCTCTTCAAAATGAAGAGAATTTCAGAAACGGCTCGTCAGAAAATTCTCTTCAAATTGAAGAGAATTTCAGAAACGGCTCGTCAGAAAATTCTCTTCAAATTGAAGAGAATTTGATGGGTAAGCTGTCCGTGGAACTTTTGGCGGAGCAGGTGCAGGAAAATGTGAGCACCGTCCAACGCTATATTCGCCTGACACATCTGATCCCGGCGCTGCTGGATCGTGTGGATGAAAAGAAGCTGGGATTTATTCCAGCGGCGGATTATTTGCACAAACTTACCGAGAAGGAACAAGTGATGCTGGAGATGGTGATGGCACAAGAGCAGGTGTCCCCCAGTGTGGATCAGGCGCAGCAGCTGAAACGGCTGAGTGAAGCCGGGGAGCTTACAGAAGCTGTGCTCCGGCAGATCATGGCCAAAAAGGCCAAGGAGAAGAAAGTGGTTCTCAAAGAAACCAGCCTGGGAGAGTATTTTCCGCAAGATTATACCCCTAAGCAGATGGAGGATGTGATTCTGCATCTGCTGAAAGATTGGAAAGCGAGGCAGGAATAAGAAAAGAATGAAACCTGGCTGTTTTCGTGGAAGCCCAGCGTGATTATCGCCGCCTGTTTCATATCCAGCTGAAGCCGAAAAAAGAACAAGAGCGATAAAAAATAAGCCTGTTTCCCTTTTGGAGACAGGCTTTTTCTATGCCAGAAAAGAAAGGGGGAGCGCAATGACGAAGGACGAAGTTGCAAAAGCACGGGAGATGGATCTGCTGACTTATTTGCGCCGGTATGAGCCAGATGAGCTGGTGCATTTCAGTGGCAATACATACTGCACCCGCACCCATGACAGTTTGAAGATCTCCAATGGCAAATGGTACTGGTGGAGCCAAGGGATCGGAGGGCGCAGCGCTCTGGATTATCTGACAAAGGTTAAGGGGGTGGAGCTTCGCCAGGCGGTGGAGATCCTGGCCGGAGCGCCCAGGCCCTCTGTCCATGAAAAGATTGCAAAGCAAAAAGAAGAAGCTATCAAGTTGATACAGCTTCCCCCAAGACACGCCAATAACCGGCGTGTCTTTGCTTATCTCAGCGGCAGCCGGGGAATTGACCCAGAAATTATCAACCACTGCATCAAGGCCGGGCAGTTGTATGAGGATGCCAAACACCATAACTGCGTATTTGTAGGGTTTGATGGTAAAACGCCCAAATATGCCATGCTCCGTGGCACACTCACCAGCAGCGCCTTTGTAGGGGAAGCTCCAGGAAGTGATAAGCGGTTTGGATTCATAGTGCCCCGACAGGGGCAAGAACGCAGTACAGTGTGCGTCTTTGAAAGTGCCATCGACGCGCTCTCGTATCTCACCCTTATCAAAGGCGAGGAAAAAGATTGGCGTCAGGCCAGCACTTTATCACTGGGTGGAATCCATGTGGGAGAAAAGGAAAAGATGACAAAATTCCCCGTGGCTTTGGAGCACTATCTGAAAACCAACGACCAAATCAGAAAAATCATACTGTGCCTTGATAACGACGGACCAGGCCGGGCTGCTGCTCAGGAGATCCGCCATCAGCTGGAAGAGCGGTATGAGAGACGGTATGAAGTAGTAGACAATCCGCCCAGAGATGGGAAGGATTACAATGAGCTGCTGCAAAAAATAAAGGGGCTGCGTGGTAAGGTGAAGACCCGCGGACAGCCAGGAAAGGGTATGGAACGATGAGAAGTAGAACGGATTTGATAGCCTATGAAAAGCTGAAAACGGTGCGGCAATGGGCAAAATTGGGCTATTTGCCTATCCAGGATGCCGAAGGTATTCTTCTCTGGACAAACAATTTTCATCAGGGAAAGAGTAGGTATTATGGGCCGGATGATGTGGAAAAGGCATCGGAAGAAGCTCTTCAGGAATTTTTTGCGCCGGAGAAAAGGCGTAGAAGGGAACAGCAGCAGCGCTGGCGTCAGAAGAAACAGATGGAAAAGCAAATGGAAAAGGGCTGGGAATCTGTCCGAGGGCAATGGAGCGTTTGTCCTCCGTTGAAAGGGATCGTGATCGATACGGAAACAACAGGACTGGATTGTGAGAACGATGAAATTTTGCAAGTGTCCATTGTGGATCTGGATGGCAATCTTCTGTTCAATAGCTATATTCGGCCCTATTTGAAAACTCAATGGCCCGATGCCCAAAGGATCAACCACATTACTCCGGAGATGGTGCAGGATGCTCCTTATCTGCATGAGGTGGCCCCTCGGCTTAGGGGCATCTTCCGGGCGGCTGAGCTGGTGATTGGCTACAATACCAGCTTTGATCTGGATTTTCTGTGGCCAGCTCTGAAAAGAGAGCCGCCGGTCTCAAGAATCTATGATGTGATGCTGGTGTTTGCCCCTATCTTTGGGCAGTGGGACAGCAAAAATGAGACTTACAAGTTTCAAAAGCTGTCTACCTGTGCCGACTACTTTGGCTATATCCCCACGGTGGAGTACCACAACAGCCTGGGTGATGTTATGGCCACGCTGTATTGCTATGAAAAAATCATGGAAAGAGGGGAAGAAAATGCTGAATAAAGCGATTCTGATGGGGCGGCTTACTGCCGATCCCGAGTTGAAACATACGCCGGAAAACACTCCGGTTACATCCTTCACCTTGGCCGTAAATCGCACATTTGGACAGGATCAGCAAGCTGATTTTATTGACATTGTGGCCTGGAGGAACACCGCAGAGCTCGTGTGCAAGTGGTTTTGTAAAGGAATGCAAATGGCCGTTTGCGGCAGAATCCAGACCCGTACCTGGGAGGATAAGCAGGGCAACAAGCGTAAATCGGTGGAAGTAGTCGCCAATGAGGTATACTTTGCCGATCGGAAAAAGGGGTTGGAAGATTCTCTCCCGATAGAAGAAGGTGAATAGAGATGGATCGGAGAATAGCAGGGCAACTAACCCTTCGCTTGGATCAGGAATCCATTCAACGGCTGGGAGAGCTGGCCGGACAAAAAAGCATGACGGCTGGTGAGCTGATCGAATCCTTCATCAATGATCTGACCCATGGGCCGTATAGCAACGGAAGCGATGAGCGGATGAAGGCAGAAGATTGGATAGAGCGGAGTACTTTGTATTGGTCAGATTCGCTGTTGAAGTATCTAACAGAAAATGGAATATCTGCTGATCGGTTTTTGGCTGTTTGGAGAGAACTTCAAACGGAGATCGAAGATGAAGAATGGAGGGAAGAACTGGAAGAGGAGTGGCGGTATTACATTTCTGATTTTCTGGAATGCGGTGGCCAAAAATTAGACCTGGATCGAGAAATTGAGCGAGTCTACCAATGGCAAAAATCGCAAGATCAACTTCTGGGGGAAATGGGTGGAAATGGATATTTGGAAAGCGGAAAAAGATCATTTTCCCAACGCCCTATCAGCAGAGAGAAACTGGAAGAAATGACCTTTTTAAGAAAGCCCTCTTTGGTCTTTATGGCCTGGCTTGATCCGGACGGGAAAGCTCGGAAAGGAGAGTGGAGAATCTTCCGGCATGGGTGGTTTTACAACGGGCTGGATATGGATAGTCTGGCCGACTATGGGAAGAAGATCATTGCCTTTGACGATGAGCCCAGGTGGGAAGCAGATGAAGGATTTTTCTTTTCGGACGGAGTTGATTCCAATCAGCGAAGCAACCTTTCAGAACCCCGGAGAAAGGAAGAAATCACGGAGGAATAAGGAAGAAAGATTGGGGAAACGCCCGGAGGGCGAAAGACACCGCAGCGTGTTGCGGTGTCTTTGCAAGCATAGCATTTGTATATACACAAATGCGGCTTGTTAAGGGGATACCCCCTAATACCCCCAATCGCCGCAGGGCGGAAAGGAGAGTAACGAACCATGCGGAAACGGGAGAAGGCCGTGCTTTTTTGGATGACGCCGAAGGAATATGAGCACTTAAAAAAACAGGCGTCATTGTCTGGAATGACGATTTCCGGATTGCTTCGAGCGGCGATTCGGGGACAGGAGATTCGCCCTCGCCCACCAGAAAATCTTGCCGAATTATTACGGCAAATATCCGCCGTGGGCAACAACATCAACCAGATCGCCAAGGTGGCCAACAGTTCCAAATTCATTCGATCGGAAGATATCGAAGCGATCCAAAAAATGCAGGATGAATTGTGGCAGGCTATCAAAGAACTTTAGGAAAAATCAACTGGAAGGAGGGATGCTGTGGGATATACAAAGATCTTTGCCATCCGGCAACGGCTGGATAAGACAGTGGCTTATGCGGCCAACGAAGAAAAGACCTGTTTGGACAAGCTGGTGGATTATGCAGCCGATCCAGAAAAGACCGAGATGCGGTTGTATGAAAGTTGTATCAACTGCAAAAATGTGGATAATGCTTATGAAGTAATGGTATCCACAAAAAGGAAATGGGGAAAGGAAGATGGCGTGCAGGGATACCACATCATCCAATCCTTCAAACCGGGAGAGGTAACGCCAGAACAGGCTCATACCATCGGAATGGAATTTGCTCAAAAGCTCTTTGGGGATCGGTATGAGGCAGTGGTGGCCACCCACCTGAACAAGCATCATTATCATAATCACATCGTTATCAATTCTGTGTCTTTTGTGGATGGGAAAAAGTATCACTCCAACCAGAAAAGCTATTTTCAAATGCTGCGGGCAGAATCCGATCGGTTGTGCCAGGAACATGGCTTAGCGGTCATCAAGCCCAAGGCAAAAGGCAAACAGTATCCTGAGTGGGAAGCCGAGCAAAAGGGAACCGGCACATTACGCAGTGCCATCCGGGAGGATATCGACGCTGCGATCCGATATTCCTATACCATGGAAGATTTCTG
>NZ_JAHLPO010000011.1:0-95411 GCF_018917925.1 Intestinimonas sp. MSJ-38
CTACAACCATTCTCTTGAACTCCGGCGTATATCGTTTGTTTGATACTCCTTTTGGCATAGCAAAACACCCCACTTGTTAGATAGTATATCATACTGTCTAACAAATGGGGTGCAGTTCACATTGGGTTCTGCGGGGCTTTTTACATATTTATTTATAAAATCAAATCTCATGAGCGGTCTGGAACCGCTTTTTGCAGAACTGGACAAATTTTTTCTCTCTGGCGTTGAGGGTATAGGACTTGGAGCGCATAAGGCACACATCCAGGGTATCGGAAAAACCGGTGATGGGCAGGGTGACGCAATCAGATAATTCTCGTTGCTGCTGGGGATCGTACATGACCACCGCCATATAATTGTCCTTGCGCACCGCATCCAACAGGCCGCCGCGATCAAAGATATAGAGCACATTGGCACTGGCCGGGATGCCCAGCATTCCCAGCCAATCCTCGTATTCGAAGTTCTCATAGGTGACAAGCCTGCGGGTGGGCAGATCTTCCAGCCGGATATCCCTCCGGGAAGAAAGGGGGTTCTGCCGGGAGAGCAGCGCCACCGCGGGAATGCCTTCGCACAAAGGTTCCACCACCATATTGTATCGGGCCGCATAGCGGGCGTGATACTCCCGCCTGCTTTGGAAGCAGTAAAAGATGCACAGCCGGTATTGCTGCGCGATTACATCCCGGATGGTCTGGATCAGGCCGGTTTCCTTGAAAGCGTCCTGGACCCCTGGGGCCGGGTGGGATTTTTTGAAGAGGATGAAGCTTTGCATCAGCAAGGTGGAATAGGTGCAGGACACCGACAGATTCCGTTGGCTGGAAAACTGTTCGGGCACCCGGTAGATCTTCTCGGCCTCCGCCAAAATCTTTTTAGCCGATTCCAAAAACAACTTCCCTTCCTCCGTCAGCTCAATACCGGCATTTTTCCGCCGGAACAGCTGATAATGAAGCTCTTCCTCCAGGCTTTTCACCGATCCGCTGAGACTGGACTGGGAGATATACAGGTTCTGGGCCGCCTTGTTGATGGACCCGCAGCGGCAGATCTCCACCACATAACTGAGATGCTTGATGTTCATGTTCTTCACCTCCTCTGCTTGCATTATATTATATCACAAGTTTTCGCCATTTTTTGGACTTTTTTTGGTTGTTTCCTCTATATTTCCGATATATTATCGTCTTTTCCTATAACCACGGTGTTTTCGCCGTGCTACAATCTACCCATAGAAAGCGTCGATGCTGCATAAAAGATTTATTGATACTGCACTTTCAGGAGGTATGGATATGTCTACTGTGAAACAACCCGCCAGCGCTCTTTCTTCTCCCCGCTTCTGCAACACTGGAACCTTCATGCGCATGAGCAAAGTGGATTCCGCTCAAGGATTGGACTTCGTCATCGCCGGTGCTCCCTTTGACACCGCCAGCTCTTTCCGCTCCGGTTCCCGCTTCGGCCCCCAGGCCATCCGGGCCATTTCCGCCATGATGAAGCCCAACAATGTGATTTTGCAGGTGAACATCATGGAATCCCTCAAGGGCGGCGACATCGGTGATTTCAATATCACCCCTGGTTATATCCATCCTTCCTATAAGGCCATCGAGGAAGGCGTCGCTGGCATTTTGCAGGAAAACGCCATTCCCATCGTTCTGGGCGGCGACCACTCCATCACCCTGGCTGAACTGCGGGCGGTAGCCAAAAAGCACGGCCCAGTGGCTCTGGTTCACTTTGACTCCCACTCCGACCTGTGCGACGAGGTCTTTGGAGAAAAATACAACCACGGCACTCCCTTCCGCCGGGCCATTGAAGAAGGCCTCATCGATCCCTCTCATTCCATCCAGATCGGCATGCGCGGCTCCCTGTATGATCCCAACGAGCACAAAATGGCAGCCGAACTGGGAATGCTGCTGATCCCCGCTCACAAAGTGCGGGAAATGGGCACCGATGAGCTGATCCGCACCGCTTTGGAGCGGGTGGGCGACAAGCCTTGCTTCCTCACCTTTGACATCGACTTTGTGGACCCGGCCTATGCCCCCGGCACCGGCACTCCTGAAGTGGGCGGCTTTACCTCTTTCGAAACCCTGGATATGCTCCGCAAACTGAAGGATCTGAACTACATCGGCTTTGATGTGGTGGAAGTGCTCCCGGCCTATGACCACGGAGAGATCACTTCCTACATGGCGGCCAACATCGTCTTTGAGTTCCTGTCCATTCTGGCCGCGAAGAAAAAATAGTTCTTCGGCCGGACGCAATCATCCCACAAGGAGGTCTCTTCTATGGCAAAAACAGCTCCTGAAACCATCAAGCTGAGTCCTGACCTCTCGTCCCAAGAGCTGGACCAGATCACTTTGAGCAAATCCCAGTTCACCAAAGGCTTTATCCGATTCATCCTGTGCACCGCTGTGGCCATTTTCGTCTTTTTCACCAATCTGACCATCGGCGGTGAATCCCAGATCGTTTTCGGATGGATCTACAATTTCTTTGTGGATCTGCTGGGCAATGCAGGCTACTGGATCCTGACCATTATCATTGGTGGAAACTTCCTGCTCCATGTGTATTCCCGTTACATTGACAAAGGCAAAAAGAGCAAAAAGCTCTATGAACACTACCGGAAAGAAGGTATCGCCCAAACCTTCCTCTATGGCCTGGGCACGGTGTACACCGTGATCTACACTCTGCACACCACCACCTCCTTTGTGGGCCCGGAGATCATTGTAGGTGCAGCCACCGGCGAAAGCGTTTTCCCGCCCATTGTGCTGGGTGTGTTGTTCATCATCTTGGTGGGCGCCCTCTTTATGCCCTTCCTGCTGAGCTATGGCGCCATTGAATTCATTGGCGCTTTGCTGGAGCCGCTGATGCGCCCCCTGTTCAAGATCCCCGGCAAGGCCGCCCTGGATGCCACCGCCTCCTTTGTCAGCTCCTCTTCCCTGGCGGTTATCATCACCAGCCGTCTTTACCGGCAAAAGGTCTACACCAAGCGGGAAGCCGTGGCGGTGGCCACCTGCTTCAGTGCTGTGAGCATCGGCTTTGCCTATCTGGTTATCAGCACGGCAGGTGTGGCCCAGCATTTCACCGCCATCTATCTGATCAGCTTTATCACCGCTTTCATCATCTCGGCCATTGTGGTGCGCATTCCTCCCATCAGCCGGAAACCCGATGAGTACTACGACGGAACTCCGCAAACCGAGGAAGAGCGGAAAGCCGACGCCCATTTTGACAAGGATATCCTTCGCCGCGGCGGAGGCCGGGCTGTCAAGCGGGCTTTCGTTGCAAACCCGGTGCCCAAGGACATCGCCATCAGCCTGAAAGAAGGCCTGCAGGTTCTCCCTCAGGTGCTGACCATGCTGGCGGCCATTGGTGTTTCTGCCATGATTCTGGCGGAATACACCCCGCTTTTCCAGTGGATCGGCCTGGTGTTCCAGCCTCTGCTGCAAATTTTGCAGGTGCCCGATGCAGCGGCCATTGCCCCCTCCATTCCGGTGGGCATTGCCGAAATGTTCCTGCCGGTGCTGCTGATTTCAGAAAAGGCAGCCACCCTCTCAGAGTCGGCCCGGTGCTTCTTGTGCATCGTTTCCATGGTGCAGATCATCTTCTTCTCGGAGACCGGTACCGTGATGCTGGCCACAAAGCTCCCCGTAAAGCTCCATGAACTGATCATCTGCTTCATTGAGCGTACCCTCATCGCCATCCCTCTGGCGGCGCTGGCCATGCATCTGTTCTTCTAACTAAAAGAAAAAACGGACGGCAATGCCGTCCGTTTTTTGCTGCGTTCAGCGTCTTTGCAAATAGCCATCCATGGCTTTTTTCACCATATCGGCCCACTGAGGACAGGCCTTTCTGAAATACTCCAGGCACTGACCCGAAATCACAGCAGGTGTTTGCACCAACTCTACGGCGATATTGTCCACCAGATGCTCCTGCTCCAGCTGGCTCATACCCCGGAAGCGCTCCCCGGCCTGGGTAAAGTCGTCGGCCTGATACAAGGGAGAACGGATCTGATTTCCCCGGGAATACTGGGCGGTATAGGGCGGACAGGAGGCTTTCTGCTGAGGCCCGCAACCCAAAGCACCGCTGTGGGGATAGTAATTCACCGTTCCTTTCCGGAAGGTGGTGCGCATCATGCCGTCCTGCTGGTAATTGTTGGCCGGTGTGCGGGGCCGGTTGATGGGAAGTTCGGTGTAGTTGGGCCCCACCCGGTAGCGCTGGGCATCCCCATAGGAGAACACCCGCCCGGTGAGCATTTTATCATCGGAAAACTCGATACCAGGCACCAGATTGGCCGGGCAGAAGGCCGACTGCTCCACCTGGGCAAACTCATTTTCAAAATTCCGGTTGAGCACCAACTGCCCCACTTTATGCAGGGGGAAACGCTCTTCCGGCCACAGTTTGGTGTCGTCCAGAGGGTCAAAATCCTGCATGGTGGCCTGGCAGATGGGCATCAGCTGCACCGCCAGATCCCAGGATGCCGTTTGCCCACTTTCCAGTGTGCGGTACAGATCGGTTTTGGCCACATCGGGCTCCACCCCGGCCAGGCGGGCCGCTTCGTGACGGTCCACCGTCTCTTTCCCCTGATGGGACTGGAAGTGGTATTTCACATAGAACCGCTCTCCCTGGCTGTTGACCCACACATAAGTATTGACGCCAAATCCATCCATCTTCCGGAAGGAGGGAATGGTGCCCTCATCGGAATACAGATATGTGATCATATTGGTGCATTCCGGCATCTGGCTGTAAAAGTCCCAGAAACGGGTGTTGTCTTTCACGCCGGTATCCGGAGCAGGCTTGAGGGAATGGAGCAAATCGGGGAATTTTATGGCGTCACGAATAAAGAACACTGGGAAATTCAGGCCTACGATATCCAGATTCCCTTCCTCGGTGTAAAATTTCACAGCAAATCCACGAGGGTCCCGCAGGGTATCGGCGCTGCCTTTGTGGCCTGCCACAGTGGAAAACCGGACAAATACCGGCGTCACTTTGCCCGGCTGAGAGAAGAGACCGGCCTTTGTGTACTGGGTCATGGAGCAAGTGGTCTGGAAATAACCGAAGGCCCCGGTACCGTTGGCATGCACCACCCGCTCGGGAATGCGTTCCCGGTCAAAATGGGCCATCTTTTCCAGGTAATAGGCATCCTTCATCAGCATAGGGCCATTGCATCCCACAGTGAGGGAATGGTTGTCATTCTGGGCCAGGGTTCCCTGGTTGTCGGTGATGCAGCTATTTTGTCGGCAGGCCTGGGGGGTCGGCCGCTGGGGCAATGGCGTGTAATGCTGCATCTTCTGGCACTCTTCCGGGGTCATTGGCTGGCCGCAAGGCGGGCAAGGGTTCGGACGGCAGGGCGGACAGGGATGCTCCGGACATTCCGGACACTCCGGCATCTCTGATTCTTCCGGCTCGGAGGGACACTCCGGGCACTCCGGGCATTCCGGCATCTCTGGTTCTTCCGGCGCTTCCGGCTCAGAGGGACACTCCGGGCATTCCGGCACCACTGGTTCTTCCGGCGCTTCCGGCTCAGAGGGACACTCCGGGCATTCCGGGCACTCCGGCACCACTGGTTCTTCCGGCGCTTCCGGCTCCTCCGGAAGCACAGGATATTCTGGCACTTCCGGCACAGTGGGTTCCTGTGGAGCCATGGGATCGGAAGGGCCGGTTTCTTCCTGCCACTGCTCCCGCCGGGGCATGGGCTGCTGCCAGGCCCCGGTGTGCCAGGCCTCCTGCCTGCGCCCCTGATTTTCCTGGAAGAGTCTTCCTGGTTTGGCCGGAGGATAGTAGCTATGCCCCGGCCGAGGGCAGACCGGCTCATTTCCCCGCCATCCGCCCTGGGGGCACTGTCCCCGGGCAGGGCCGCAGTGGGGAAACATCCGGTCATAGGGAGTTTTTTGTCGCATGATCATACCTCGCTTTTTTGATGATTCCCCACCGATACTCTACCGGCAGGGGTCATTCCAGTCTATGCCGCTGCCTTTCCACTTGCGCCCCAGGAAAAGATAAGATACAATACAAAACAAGCACATCATCCATGGGAGATCCTGTTTTCTTGTGATTTTCCCGCCGCCTGTTCTTTGGAGGTTTTCTATGCTGTTTTCTCAGATTCCCCGGATTTCTCTTTTAACAGAGCCCACACTTTTGGAAAAAGCCGCCCATTTTGGCGATACCATCGGCCATTCCTCTCTTTGGATCAAACGGGAGGATGTAATGGGCCTGGGAATGGGGGGCAACAAAGTCCGCTCTCTGGAATTCTGGCTGGGCGAGGCCCTGGAAAAGGGCTGTGATATCGTCCTGGCCGCTGGGCTTCCCCCTTCCAACCTGTGCCGTCTCACCGCAGCCGCCTGCTGCCGTCTGAACCTGGACTGTGAAATCATCCACAATGCCGCTCCATCCAACACCAAACCCCGCCGGGGCGACAGCCGTTTTCTCTATGATCTGATGGGAGTACGCCAGATCTATTGCGGTCCGGTGGACGAGCAGGCCCGTAAGGCCTTTGTAGAAGAACGGGCCCAGGAACTGAAGGACCAAGGCCGCAATCCCTATATCCTGGGAGATCCGGTAGTGGGAGCGCTGGGCTATGTTGCAGCCGCCCAGGAGCTGCTTTTCCAGGCCGAACAGAAACACATCGACTTGCGTCATGTGTTCATCAGTGCTTCCGCCGGGCCTACGGAAATCGGGCTGCTCTTCGGTCTTCGTCTCATGGGTGGGCCAGATCTTCATGTCCATCTGGTTTCGGTGGAATATCCCGCCCACACTTTCTGGCCCATCGCCCAGGAGATCTGGCAGGGCCTTTGCGAAAAGCTCCATGTGACTCCTCCCCTGTCTTTACAGTACAACACCCATTTTTATGAGGAATATCTGGGGCCGGGCTATGCCAAACACTCCCCGGAAACCTGGCTGGCTCTGCGGCTTCTAGCCCGCACTGAGGGGATTTTCCTGGACACCACCTATAATGCCAAAGTGTTCGCCGGGCTCACCGATCTGTGTCAAAAAGGGCATCTGCCCACCGATGAAGCTGCCGTGATTTTCCACACCGGCGGTGTCCCCACTTTGCTGATGAGGGAAGAATGAAGAACAATACAAAAAGCGGACAGGAAATCCTGTCCGCTTTTGTGTTATAGGGTAGATTTACTTGTTCAGGTTGAACCAGGCATTCAGGCCGGGATAATAAGCGATATCCTCCAGCTCCTCTTCGATGCGCAGCAGCTGGTTGTACTTGGCCACCCGGTCGGTACGGCTGGGAGCACCGGTCTTGATCTGGCCGGCGTTGAGAGCCACAGCCAAGTCGGCAATGGTGGTGTCCTCGGTCTCGCCGGAGCGATGGGAAATAACGGCAGTGTAACCGGCCCGGTTTGCCATCTGGATGGCTTCCAGGGTCTCGGTGAGGGTGCCGATCTGGTTGACCTTGATGAGGATGGCGTTGGCCACGCCCATCTTGATGCCCTTGGCCAGGCGCTGGGTGTTGGTGACGAACAGGTCGTCGCCCACCAGCTGGATCTTGTCGCCCAGAGCCTGAGTCAGCATCTTCCAGCCTTCCCAGTCCTCTTCGCCCATGCCATCCTCGATGGAGATGATGGGATACTTCTCCACGAAGTTCTTCCACATACGCACCATCTGCTGACGAGTCATCTTCTTGCCAGCCTTGGGCAGCAGGTAATAACCGCCGTCCTCTTCCTTATACCACTCGGACACAGCGGGGTCCATGGCGATCATGAAGTCCTTGCCCGGCTCGAAACCGGCCTTCTCGATGGCTTCCACGATGACCTTCAGTGCGTCCTCGTCCTTCTTCAGATTGGGAGCAAAGCCGCCTTCATCGCCCACAGCGGTGGCCAGGCCCATGCCCTGGAGCACTTTCTTCAGGGTGTGGAACACTTCGGCGCACCAACGCAGGCCCTCGGCAAAGGTGCCGGCGCCCACAGGCATAACCATGAACTCCTGAATATCCACATTGTTGGTGGCATGAGCGCCGCCGTTGAGGATGTTCATCATGGGCACGGGCAGAGTCTTGGCGTTGCAGCCGCCCACATAGTTATACAGAGTCACGCCCAGAGCTTCGCTGGCGCACTTGGCGCAGGCCAGGGAAGCGCCCAGGATGGCATTGGCGCCCAGGCGGGACTTGTTGGCAGTGCCGTCCAGCTCGATGAGCATCTTGTCGATGAGGGGCTGATCCAGCACATTCTGGCCCATCAGGCACTCAGCGATCTCGGTGTTGACAGCGGCCACAGCCTTGGTGACGCCTTTGCCCATATAGCGGCTCTTGTCCTCGTCCCGCAGCTCACAGGCTTCAAAAATGCCGGTGGAGGCGCCGGAGGGCACAGCGGCCCGGCCCATGAACAGCTTGTTCTGCTCAGCGTCCATGGCATACACTTCTACTTCCACGGTGGGGTTGCCGCGGCTGTCCAGCACTTCGCGGCCCACCACATCGGTGATCTCAATGTACTTTTTCATCGGTGTTTTCCTCTTTTCTTTGATATTCGTTCTGTGTTCACCAGGATATTGTATCCTCTTTTTCCCTCCCCGTCAATCGCCGGAGGGGAGAAAGAAGGGGTTCCCAGAGTAAAATTCGGGAAAAACCTTGGCCCCGCAACCTATGCTTCTGTCAGCAAGCTCTCGCCGGTCATTTCCCCGGGCTTTTCCAGCCCCAGCATGGAGAGCAAAGTGGGGGCGATGTCGCACAGGCGGCCGCCTTCTTTCAGCCCGGCCTTCTTGCCCACCAGAATCAGAGGCACTTCGTTTGTGGTGTGGGCCGTGAAGGGAGTGCCATCGGGGCAGGCCATCTGCTCGGCATTGCCGTGGTCGGCTGTGACCAGAGCTGCGCCGCCCATCTTTTTCAAGGAGGCCAGCACCCGCCCCAGGCAGGTATCCACCGCTTCCACCGCCTGGATGGCGGCCGGAAGCATGCCGGTGTGGCCCACCATATCGCAGTTGGCAAAGTTCAAAACGATCAGATCATATTTTCCGCTTTCGATGCGGCTGCACACCGCATCGGTGACCTCATAGGCGCTCATTTCCGGCTTCATATCGAAAGTAGCCACCTTGGGGGACTCGATGAGCACCCGGTCTTCCCCGGGAAATACCCGTTCCTCGCCACCATTGAAGAAGAAGGTGACATGGGCATATTTCTCGGTTTCGGCGATGCGCAGCTGGGTCATGCCCGCCTCACTGACCACCTGGCCCAGGATGTTCTCCAGCACCTGGGGCTTGAAGGCCACCTGTACTCCGGGCATGGCGGCGTCATACTGGGTGAAGCACACATAATAGGGAGCCACCAGTCCGCCTTCCCGCACAAAGCCGTCAAACTCCGGATCGGTAAGAGTGCGGGTGATCTCTCTGGCCCGGTCGGGGCGGAAGTTATAGAAAATCACACTGTCACGGTGGCTGATCCCGGCGTCTTTGCAGCAGACCACCGGCTTCATGAACTCGTCGGTCTCTCCCTGCTCATAGCTCTTTTCCACCGCCTGGATGGGATCGGCAAAGAAGGGGCCTTTTCCCAGCACCATAGCCTCGTAGGCCGGCTGGACCCGATCCCAGTGCCGGTCTCTGTCCATCACATAATACCGGCCGCTGATGGTGGCGACCTGACCCACGCCGATTTTCTCCATCTCTTCCTGGAGGGCCTTCACATAGGAAAGGCCGGAAGAGGGGGGCACATCCCGTCCGTCCAGGAAGCAGTGGACATAGACCTTCTCCATCTGCTGACGCTTGCACAGTTCCAGCAGAGCGTACAGGTGGGTGATGTGGCTGTGAACGCCGCCGTCGGACAAAAGACCCATCAGGTGCACGCTGCCCCCCTGCTCCTTGGCCTTCTGGCAAGCGCTCACCAGTTCTGTATTCTCAAAAAAGGTGCCGTCCTGGATCTCCTTTGTGATCCGGGTCAGCTCCTGATAGACCACGCGTCCTGCGCCGATGTTGGTGTGGCCCACTTCGCTGTTGCCCATCTGGCCATCGGGCAGGCCCACATCCAGACCGGAGCAGCGAATGGGCTGCCAGGGACATTCTGCCATCAGCCGATCCATCACCGGAGTGCTGGCCTGGCAGATGGCATTGCAATTTCCCTTTGCGGCCAGTCCGTAGCCGTCCAAAATAATCAATGCAATCGGTTTTTTCATCATTCTGTTTCCTTCCCAAAGGCCATTACTGGTTGGCGCTTTCCATCACATCCACAAACTTCTCCCAATCCAGAGAAGCGCCGCCGATCAGACCGCCGTCCACATCGGGCATGGCCAGCAGTTCTCCGGCGTTCTGAGGGTTCATGCTGCCCCCATAGAGGATGGTCACCGACCGGGCATGGCGGGCGCCATAAATCTCCCGGATGCATTCCCGGATGGCCCGGCCCACTTCGTCGGCCTGTTCCGCCGTGGCGGTCTTGCCAGTACCGATGGCCCAGATGGGCTCATAGGCCACCACGATCTTCTTCACATCCTTGGGATCCACCCCAAAGAAGATGGTTTTGATCTGCATCCGCACATGATCCAGAGTCAGGTTCTTTTCCCGCTGGGCCATGGACTCGCCCACGCACACAATGGGGCGCAGGCCGCAGCTGAGAGCGGCCTTTACCTTCTGGGCCACAATTTCATCGGTCTCGCCGAAATACTGACGGCGCTCCGAATGGCCGATGACCACATACTTGACTCCCAAAGAGCAGAGCATGGGCCCGGACACTTCTCCGGTATAGGCACCGCTTTCGGCATGGTGCATATTCTGGGCCGCAATAAAGACCCGGGTATTCTTGGCGGCCTTCACCGCCGCAGGCAAATCGATATAAGGCACGCACAGCACAGTCTCGCACCACTTGGCCCGGGCCGCATGAGGCTTGAGCTGAGCGATGAATTCTTTTGTTTCTGCCGGAGTTTTGTTCATCTTCCAGTTTCCGGCAATAATGGTTTTGCGGTATCTTCTGTTCATAGATTTCCTCTTTTTTGTTTCTCTTCCCTTTTTCTATCCCGGGCCTTTTTATTCATCGGAATCCATCAGGCAGGCAATGCCCGGCAGCTCCTTGCCCTCGATGAGCTCCAGGGAAGCGCCGCCGCCGGTGGAGATGTGGGTCACCCGATCGGAGAAGCCCAGCTGCTCAATGGCCGCGGCACTGTCGCCGCCGCCGATGATGGACACGGCTCCCGACTCGGCCACGGCCCGGGCGATCTCCCGGGTGCTGCCGGCGAATTTGTCAAATTCGAACACGCCCAAAGGCCCGTTCCATACCACGGTTCCTGCATCCTTCAAATAACGCTTGAATTTCTCAATGGTACGGGGGCCCATATCCATGCCGCCCATACCGTCGGGCATATGGCGGGCATCCACCACATAGGCGTCGGCATCGGGGGAGAATTCCTTGGTCACCACCACATCGTCAGGCAGCACCAGGCGCACATTACCCTCCAACGCACGCATGAGGATATCGGCGGCCACATCCAGCTTGTCCAGCTCACAGGGGGAGTTGCCCACCTCACCGCTGAGCGCCCGCAGGAAGGTATAGCTCATGGCGCCGCCGATGATGACGGTGTCGCACTGGTCGATAAGGGCGTTGATGACGCCGATCTTGTCAGAGACCTTGGCACCGCCGGTGATGGCCACAAAGGGGCGGGCCGGATTGGTGAGAGCCTTGCCGATCACCGAAATTTCCTTCTCAATCAAAAAGCCGCAGACGGCGGGGAGATAGGCCGCCACGCCGGCGGTGGAGCTGTGAGCTCTGTGGGAGGTGCCGAAAGCGTCATTCACATATACATCGGCATAGGAAGCCAGCTTCTGGGAAAAGGCCGGATCGTTCTTTTCCTCTTCCTTATGGAAACGGACATTTTCCAGCATGACGATCTCACCGGGCTGGATGGCGGCGCACAAGCGGTCGGCATCCTCCCCGATCACATCGTTGGCCAGAGTCACCGGCATTTTCAGCAGCTCGGACAGGCGGTTCGCCACCGGCTTCAGGGTGTACTTGGGGTTATACTGGCCCTTGGGGCGCCCCAAATGGGATACGACGATGACAGCGGCACCGCTGGTGATCAGATAGCGCAGGGTGGGCAGAGCCCCCTGGATGCGTCTTTCATCGGTCAGATGCCCATTCTCGTCAATGGGGGTGTTGAAATCGCAGCGGATCAACACTTTTTTGCCGCGCACATCGATATCGCGCACGGTCTTTTTGTTGAAGTTCATCACGATAATCCCTCTTCTCCGGCAACTCTCACCATATTTTGTCTCTCTTCTGCCGCAGCTGCCGGGTGCGGCGAAGGCCCCAGCCAAAAAGAGAAGAACCCCCAAAGCGCAAAAAGGCCGGTGTGCTCTTCTCTCTTCTGTTTTCCTATCCATTGTACGGTATTTCCCCCGGAAGCGCAAGCGCTTTGCACCATTTTTCCCAGAGAAAACCCGGCATCCCTCTATATTTTCCCCGGATTCCGCAACTTTTCGGCCCTTTGTTCTTACTGGAAGTCCACCCCGGCGCTTTGCTGCTCATCCAGGGTGAGGGAAAAGGCCGGGGCAAAATGGGACATAAAATAGTCGGCGGCCGGAAGGGACAGGGCCTGAATGGAGCGGTACAACTGCCGGGCCGCGCTTTCAAACTCGTCATTGCCGCTCTTTTTCTCCTGGATGCATTTGAGATAGGCGGAGATCTTGTCCGCCGCCTTCACATAGCGGTAAAGCTCCGGATCCTGCTCCTCGCAGAAGAAAATGGGCCGGTAAGTCTGGCGCAGGGCATCGGGCAAAAAGCCCAGAAGACTTTCTCTGGCCTGGTCCTCAATGGCCCGGTAGGCCTGGCGCAGCGCCGGGTCATTGTGCTTCACCGGGGTGGGCAGATCCCCGGTGAGAATTTCGGAAGCGTCGTGGAACAGGGCCATGGTGGCCACCCGCTCCGGCTGGGCGCCGCCCCCCAGGTAGGTATTCTGGATCACTGCCAGAGCGTGAGCGATTACCGCCGTTTCCAAAGCGTGCTCACTGAGGTTTTCCGGGATGCTGCTGCGCATCAGCCCCCAGCGCTGGATGTATTTCATCCGCAGCAAAAGGGCATAGAAGCTGTATTCCTTCACCATGCTCCCCCTTTACAAAAACAGGCAGATGATCACTGTGGCAATGCCGGCCACCCCGATGCTGATGCCGCTCATGGCCCCTTCCAGCTCACCCATTTCCATGGCTTTGGTGGTTCCGATGGCATGGCTGCAAGTACCGATGGCCACGCCCTTTTCCACCGGCTCCTTCACCCGCAGCAGCTTCACCAGCAAAGGCGCTGTAATGGCCCCCAGAATGCCGGTGAAGATCACCGCCGCCACGGTGAAGGCAGGCACGCCTCCCCCCTGGGCCGAAAGCTCCATGGCGATGGGAGTGGTCACCGATTTGGGGATGAGGGAGGCCGTCATGGTCTCATCCAGGCCGAAGAGACGGCAGAGGGCAATGACGCTGATAACCGAAGCACAGGAGCCCATAAAGCAACCGGCCACCACCGGAAGCAAGTGCCGCTTCAGCTGTTTGATCTGTCCATAGATCGAAAGGGCCAGGCAGGCCGTAGCGGGAGCCAGGAAAATGGCGATCACATCGCCGCCCTTCTGATACCATTCCAGGGGAATGTGAAAGATTTTGATGACGGCGATGATCAGCGCCACCGCAATGAGCAACGGATTGCACAGAGGCGAGCCGGTTTTTTTGTTGAAAAACAGCCCCACCTGAAAGGCAAGCACCGACAAAACGATGCCGAACAAAGGAGACTGCAATACTTCTTTCATGTTATTTTCCTCCTTTTTTCTGCAAAGCCATCATGGCCCGTACCGTCATGGCCGAGACAAAAAAAGTGATGAAGGTGGTGAGCACACACACGGCCAGAAAGAGCAGCAGATTGGCTTTCAACTGGTCAAAATTCTCCAGAATCCCCACCCCGGCGGGAATGAAGAAGAACGCCATATTTTTCAGCAGAAAGTCCCCCTTCTGGCGGATATGATGGGGTTTTATCACTTTTGCGCACAACAGGACGAACAAAAGCACCATGGCGATGACGCTGGAGGGAAAGGGGAACGGCAGGACCTGGGCCACCAGTTCTCCCACAAGACACACTCCCAGCACCACGCCGATCTGAGTGAGAATTGCCATAGAACACCTCGCAAAACAAAAATTTGTCGGGAAATAGATTTTCCCGCCAGAGGGTACTATACCACAAACCCCAGCGGGAAAAAAGACCGCAGCGGCCTTTTCCCAGCAAATCCCCTTCTCTTTTCCTTCCTCCGTCAGAAAAGTTGCTCCTTCTTCTTTTTTCGTGGTATAATATCAACAGTTGCCGCACATGTGCGGCAGGATACTGTGTATTCAGCCATTTTGCTCACAAAACGACTGCTGTTGATGTTACACCATAGCCAAAATCGACAAAGCCGATTTTACACCGCATTGGCGGCGTGCAAGTCTGCATGGACTTGCCGCTATGGTATAATAACCGCAGAACAGTTATGATACCGAATAAACTTAACCACAGATTTGAAATGCCAGAAGGCAGTTATTTTTTGTTCTTAATTTTAGAGAGGATCGGAAATCAGCATGAGCTTTTTGCAGTCCATCAAAAAAATGTTCACCGGACCGGAAAACCCTGATGCACCCCCAGAGACTCCTCAGCCGGAGCCAGTGGAGGAAAAAGCGACGGAAGAACCCGCTCCCGAACCCCCTGCTCCCCCGGAGAGCACACCGGAAGCGCCGGCCGAAACCACATCGGACCCGTTTGCGGCCCTCAACCAACAAACTCCCTATGGGGAGGAGATCATGGAACAGCGCTCCCGCTATTCCCTTCTGGTCACCCAGATTCCCAAAGCCTATAACACCCTGCGCAGCAACGGCGTTTTCGAAGGCCCGGCTGCCGATGAATTTCTGCTTTTGTGCAACCAGGCCATCTCCCTGCGGCGGGATATCCTGCCCCAGCTGGAAAAGGGAGACTGGATCTTCACTCACGGAGAAGGTTACAAACGCCTGGCCATGGTGCTGGAAAAACGGGGTGACTTCCAGGGGGCCGCGGAGATGTGCCTGCTGGCCTTGCGGGACGGCGCCACCAGCGATGGCTCCCAGAGCGGCATGGCCGGGCGGATGGCCCGTATGCTGAAAAAGGGGAAAATCCCCCCTACCCCGGAAATGAAAACCTATTTGGGCAAGGCCTGATCCCTTTCCCGCACACAAGCAAAGGATGATTCCATGAAAAAAATCAAGCTGTACGAATCCGACTCCGCCGAAGTGGAGGCCCAGAGATTTTGGGTCTTTGCTGTTTTGATGGGAGTAGGCGGCTTTTTTGGCGCTTTTACCTATTCCGTCCGCGGCGGGGTGTTCTGCAATGCCCAGACCGCCAACTTCGTTCTCTTTGCCATGGCTCTGGGACGGGCCCAGTGGGGGCATGCCCTTTATTTTTTCATCCCCATGAGCGCCTATTTCCTGGGGTCCGTTTTGTCTGAGGCCGCTTCCTCCACCATGGAACAGCTGGGCTGGATGCGTTGGGATACCCTCCTTATTTTGGTGGAAATGGTGACCGTTGTTTTCCTGGGCCTGCTTCCCGAAAGCACCCCCTTTGCCATCACCCAGGTGGTGATCAATTTCATCTGCTCCATGCAGTATAACACCTTCCGCAAAACCCAGGGCATCCCCATGGCCACCACCTTCTGCACCAACCATGTGCGCCAGATGGGTATCTTTTTCGCCAAGGCGGTGCGGCATCGCAACTGGGATCATGTGGGACGGCTTTTGTGCCATCTGAGCATGCTGGTGCTTTTTGTTCTGGGCGGTGTCATCGCCACAGTGCTGTGCCGGCTGTTTTTGGGCCGGGCCCTGCTCTTCACCCTCATCCCTCTGGGCATCCTCTTTGTGGATCTGCTCCGGGCCGACCGGAAAGCTGCCCAAAATTAACTTTCCTCTCCACCCGGAATTTTCCATATATCTTGCATCTTTTTTTACAAATTTTGTTTAGTGTCTTATCCTTTGTCGTTTTGTGTCGATAGTACCTATGTGGTGTTTAAAAGTATTTTGTTTGGGGGGAACTTCTGTTATGAAGAGTATCCAGAAAAAGATCACCGCCTGTTTCCTCATACTGGTATCTGTGGCAGCACTGCTGTGCGGCGGCGTAGGCATTTTTTCTGTCTACACCAGCAACCAGTCCCGGCTGGAAGAGGAATTGAAATCCTTGGCCGCACTGGCCGCCGACCGTGTGTCCTATGAGCTGACCTCGTATCAGGGTGCGGCCGCCTCTCTGGGCATGGTGCCTCAGTTGAGCGACGACACTGTGACCACGGCCCAGAAACAGGAACTGGTGAACCGTTGGGCCGAATCCTATAATATGGAACGGGGCAATCTGCTGGACAAAAACGGCAAGAGCCTGTTTGACGGCAATGATTATTCCGACCGGGAATATTTCCAGAGTGCGATAGAAGGCAACATTTTCATCTCCACCCCGACCATCAGCAAGACGACCGGTGAACTGTCCATCATGGTGGCCGCTCCTGTGTGGAAGGGTGGCGTGCCCAACTCGGAAGTGACGGGCGTTGTGTACTTTGTCCCCCCTGAAGAGTTTCTCTGTGATATTATGTCTTCCATCCATACCAGCGAGCACAGCGGTGCTTATATGCTGGACAAGAACGGCACCACCATCGCCGATGTGGTCATGGATACCATCGGCACAGAAAACATCGAAGAAGAGGCCCAGTCTGATTCTTCTCTGTCCGCTTTGGCTTCCATCCATGAGAAGATGCACGAAGGCAAGACCGGCTTTGGCACTTATACCATTGATGGCATCAGCAAGTATGTTGCTTATGCTCCTGTGCCGGGCACCGACGACTGGAGCATCGCGGTTACCTCTCACACCAGCGACCTGATGGGCGCTACCTATCGGAGCATCATCATTATCTCTGTGCTGGAGGTGGTTGTGCTGGTTGTTTCTTCTCTGCTGAGCATCCGGCTGGCCAAAGGCATTGCCTCTCCCATCCGTGCCTGCACCAAGCGCCTGTCCCTGCTGGAGAAAGGCGACCTGACCACTCCGGCTCCTCAGGTCAAAAGCCAGGACGAAGTGGGTGTACTGGCCCACTCCACCGAAAGCATTGTGAACTCCCTCAATACCCTGTTCTCCGACATTGCCCATGTGACCGGCGAAATGGCCCAAGGCAATTTTGCCGTCCATTCCCAGCACTATGAGGTGTACCAGGGAGACTTCTCCTCTGTGCTGAAATCCCTGCAGAACATCAAATACAGCCTGAGCGACACACTTCGTCAGATCGACACTGCGGCGGCCCAGGTCTCTTCCGGCGCCGATCAGGTGTCCTCCGGTGCCCAGGCTCTGGCTCAGGGTGCTACCGAACAGGCCAGTGCTGTGCAGGAACTGTCCGCCACTTCGGCCGACATCAACTCCGGTGTGCAGAATAACAGCGACGCTGCCAAGACCGCCAAAGACAAGGCCAATGACGCCGGCGCTCAGGTGGCTCTGAGCAACGAGAAGATGTCTGAGCTGCGCGAAGCCATGTCCACCATTCTGGACGGCCATGAGCAGATCGGTCAGATCATCGCTACCATTGAAAACATCGCCTTCCAGACCAATATCCTGGCCCTGAACGCCGCAGTGGAGGCGGCCCGGGCTGGCAGCGCCGGCAAGGGCTTTGCCGTCGTGGCCGACGAAGTGCGCAACCTGGCTTCCAAGTCCGATCAGGCTGCCAAGCAGACCAAGGAACTGATCGAACACTCCGCTCTCAATGTGGAAAATGGCAGCCGCCTCAGCGAAGAAGTCTCCGCTGCTTTGGAAGAGACTGCATCCCTCACCGGCTCTGCTGTGGAATTTATCGACCAGGTGGTAGACAATGTGGTCAACCAGGCCGAGTCCATTTCTCAGATTGCCGAAGGCATCGACCAGATCTCCAGTGTAGTGCAGACCAACTCCGCTACTGCTGAACAAAGCGCTGCCGCCAGCGAAGAGCTGTCCGGCCAGGCCCAGATCATGAAAGAATTGATCAGCCGCTTTACTCTCAGCGAGCAGAACAACGAAAATGATTGATCCCTTGCAAAAAAAGAGCCGCCAGAAGGCGGCTCTTTTTTTAGTTTTTGATCCTGTTTGGACTTTCTTTTTCCTTGTGTTCCCTTTAACCGCCGCTTCTCGGCAGCCGGGTAAAGGAATCCCTTTGCACCAGGAACACCGGTGCAGCGGCTCCTTTGGCGGCGATACGCCGCTCCCACTGGATGAGCTGCAAAATCTCTGGAGCAATGGGCTGCGGCACTTCCTGAGGTTTTGCAATCAAATAGCCCTGGCCATACGAAATCCCCAGCCGGATCAGCTCCCGCAGCTCTTCCCGTTCCTCAATGCCTTCGGCGATGAGCTGAATGCCCAAAGGTTTGCAAAACTTCACCATTCTCCTCAGAGCCCTGGATTTCTCCGGAGACTTGTGGATATCCCGGATGAGATCCATATCGATTTTCACAAATTGGGGATGCAAATCAATGACCCTTTGAATCCCTGCACAGGCTTTTCCAAAATCATCAATGGCAATCTGATAGTTTTCCTTTTGATAATGGCTCACCAGCTCCTGAAACAGGCTTATATGCTCATTCTGAATATTGGTGCGCTCGGTGATTTCAAACACCAGATTGGCCGCAGAGATGCCGTATTCTTTCAGGTACTTTCGCGTCATTCCCTCCCGGAATTGGGGATCATACATCACATATGGGTCCACATTGAGAAAGAGCTTTTGGCTGGCCAGATCCTTCCCGATCCCGGCCATGGCCTTTTTCCGGCACAGATATTCCAGCTCCCACAGCTTTCCGCACTGCTCCGCCAGGACAAACATTTCCTCAATGGACACATCCGGTTCCGAGCGGTTGATCCGAGCCAGCGCTTCATATCCCAGGACCTTTCCATCGGTCAGCGAAATGATGGGCTGATACGCGCTTTTGATCTGTTCATTCTGGATGATTTGGCATACAGCTGCCGTCTTGGATTCTTTCATAAACAAAGGGCCCTCCACTATACCAGCATCTAACGGCACCGATCCCAATACACGGATCGATCAAGCGTGGGCATTGTATCATACAACATCACTGCTTTTCCACCATGGCTGTGTGAAAACTCCTCTCTCACAGTAAAACTTTCTGTAAAGCAACCGAATTCAAAAAGCGCCCCAGGTCATCTTTCCGATGGCCTGAGGCGCTTTTGCTTTCCAATAGACGGTTTTTTATTTTATTTATTGCAGCGGCTCCACTTGATTGGTCTGCCGGTTCAGGCGATAAATGCCCATTCCATCCACACGCACCAGATAGGTACCCACAATCTGGTGAGAGCCTACGCCATCCAGTGTGTATACATTGATGCAGAAACAACTGATGTCGTCCACCATGTCATAGCCTTCCTGGGCATATACCTGGTAGGCTGCCATGGAATCCCCGGTCAGTCCCAACTGCTGAGGGGTCATACTCTCCAGCTGGCTCACCGCTTCATCCACCGTCAAATTGTTCTGAGCTCCATCCTGCACTGTGATCCCTTCCACCAAAGCGGGCGTCACTGTGCAGCTGTCTTTGCTCCATTCCACTTTCAGCTGGAGCATCCCCGTCTCATCCTGGGAATTTTTACCCAAAATCACACTGCCGCTTTCTTCGGTAAAGGTCGGTTCCTGCTGTTTCGTCCCCTGCTCATCCACCACAGCGCAGTCATGCTCTTCCATCATCTGGTTGACATATTCCTTGGCCGCTTCGCCTCCCGACGCCAGACCGGTATAGACATAATTTTCGGTTTCTGTTTCCGAGTTGGTTTCCACGGTGCACACGGTGCCTTCTTTTTCTTCCGCCATGCCCAAGGCCGGCAATTTTTCCTCGTCGCTGAAAGAATATTCTGCCGGAAGGCCCTCGTCTTTCTCCTCCCCAGAGCATCCAGGGAGCACGGTGCACAGCATCGCCATCCCCAGACAAACAGGCCATTTCTTCCATTTGTTCATGTTATTGCCTCATTTCATTCATCGCAGCGGATCTCTACTTGATCGTCCATCTGCAAAATCTGCTGGAAGGTGCCGTCTCTCCCATTGACCCGCAGGGTCACCGGCCGATCCAGCTTTTCAAAATCAATTCCCGAGCGCTCCAGCAAATCCATCAAATAATAAGGATTCCCGTCGGCTTTTCCCGGCAGAAGGATGGATTGGCCATTGAAAGTCAGCCGCAAAGGCCGGGCCGCCGGCGCAGCTGCCACCGGTGCGGCAGGAACGGGAGGCGAAGGCTGAGACCTTGTTTCCACCGGTGAAGCAATATGCTCCATCGCCTGGGGCGCAGGCTGCTGAGAAGCCGGAGGATTGTTTTCCCCCTTCCCGGCCGTGCGCAAAGGGATTCCCTGGGGCGCCGGTTCATCGGGGGCCAGAGGGCGTCCCTGGGCCAAAAGCTGCCGGGCTCCCACTCGCTCCATCACTTCCCGAACCAATACCACCCGGTCTTCTCCCGGCTGGGCCGGAGTGAAATCAATCCGATCTCCTGCCTGGACCCGTGTGGAGGGGCGCACTTCCTTGCCATTGACTTTCAGCTGAGCGGGAATAGCAGGCTGGCCAGGGAAAACCACCCGGCGCCCATCTACTTCCAGTATCACGCTCTTTCCATTGCGCCCCAGAAGTTCCCGATAGGTATAGCCGTTCATCATCAGAATTTCCAGTACACTCAGCTGGCCGCTCCGAAATAGTTTGGCCTGTTTGCCATTGAGGAATACCCGATAGCTGTCACCAATCAGACCCAATCCGGCGGAAATGGCGATCCCCAACGGAGTGGTGTACTCCGGGTCCTCCATTTCGCTGCTGTCCCACTGGGCACTTCTCTTGAAATGGGCTCCGGCCAGCGCCACACGGTGGGAATCCATCCCCAGAGTCTCCGCCAATTTTTCCCGCAGGGTAGACAGCTTGCTGCCGCCTCCGGCCAAAAACAGCGCCGACGGCGCTCCGCCGTTGAGCTTCTGAATTTTCTCCGCCACCTGGCTGGCCAGATTCTGGGCTGCGCCGTCGGCGGCGGCCATCACCTCTTCCGCCGAATAGGTCTGCTCCAATCCCAGCACATCAGTAAAAGTGATCTGGGACATTTCTCCCAGCTCCATCTTCATTCGTTCTGCGGTATCGTAGTCCACCAGATAGGCCCGCATCAGGGCCTCGGTGATTTCATCGCCGGCCACTGTGGCCATGGTATAGCCCACCACGGTGCCCTCCCGGCACACGGCAATATCCGAAGTACCGGCGCCAATGTCCACCAAGGCCAGATTCAGCAGCCGCAGATCCTGGGGGATGGCAGCATTGAGAGCGGCAATGGGTTCCAGCGTCAGGCTCATGGCCTCCAGCCCGGCCTGTTCCAGTACAGCATACAGGCTGTCGATCACTTCGCTGGGCAGGAAGGTGGCCACCACCCGGCTTTCCAGTTTTTGTCCTTTATGTCCCAGAAGATTGGTCAAAGGATAATCATCCAACAGATACCGGATGGCGGTATAGCCCACCAAAAACAGCCGCCGCTGCCCTTCTTCTCCTTCGCCCTGCAAGGCCCGTTCCGCGTCGGACACCGCCGCCGCTTCCAGACGGGCCACCTGCTCCTGGGTGATGGTTTCCATGCCGGACAGCTCCAGTGTACCGGTACCCTCTTCGGTGCGCAGCGCCCGGCCGGCCGCCGCCACGCAAGCTCTTTGCAATTTTCTTCCCGCCGTCTTTTCCAGACGCCGGGTCACTTCCACCACAGCCCGGGCCGCCTGGCCGATGTCCTCGATCTGGCCATCCTGCATGGCTCTTTGCTGGTGGGGCTGCTTTTCCATGGCAAAAATATGGACCTTGCCCTCTTTCACCTTCCCCAGCATCCCAATGACGCTGCGGGTGCCGATGTCCAGGGCATAGATCAGATCCTCTTCCTGGGGGATCTCCATTTCTCTTTGCTGCTCCATCGCCCGTTCTCCTTCCCAAACGCCTGTGGGGCGTTCCTGATTATATAATATCTCCATAGCGGCCTTTGGCCACATCCCCAAAGACTTTGCCGTCCACCAGGGTGATGACCCGTTTGCGCATCATATTGACAAACATCTTGGCATGGGTGACCATGACAATGGTGGTGCCTCGCCGGTTCATCTCGTCCAACAGGTGAAACACATCCCAGATGGCATCTTCATCCAGATTGGCGGTAAGCTCATCCAGCAGCAGCACCGGCGGGCTGAGGATAATGGCCCGGGCCAGCTCCACCCGGCGGCACTCGCCCAAAGAAAGCTCCACCGGATACCGGTCTTCCACTCCATGAAGCCCTACCATACCCAGGGCTTTTTGTATCATTCCTTCCCGGCGGCGACGGCCGATCATCACCACTGTCTCCAGATTTTCCCTAATGGTTTTCTGCCGCATCAGCTGGGGGATCTGAGGAACATAGCCAAACTGCCGGCGATAACGCTCCCGGCCCCAACGGCGAAAATGCGTGGTGTCGGTGTCATTGAGATAAATGGAACCATGGTCCGGCCGCAGCTGTCCATGGATCAACTGAAGCAGGGTGCTTTTCCCCGCACCGCTGCTGCCGGTGACAAAGACAAACTCCCCCTGGCGTATTACCAGATTGATATCTTCTACCACAGCAATCCTTCGATTTTCCTGCTTATAATATTTGCTGACCTCTTCCAAGCGTATTTCCGGCATAAGGCGCTCCTTTTTTTCTGTATACAGAAAGATCTTATTGAGTTATCATCCCAATGTAAATGAAAATTTTCTGCCTTGCGGCTTTGCTCTTCCCTTATTATAATATCAGTATAATCCCTTGGGATGGATTTTTCCAGTTGAGGTGTTGTATTTGTCTCGCAAATCCCGTTTTCACAAAAAAATAAACATCATAGGGCTTTTGCTTTTGGCGGTGCTTTGCATCGGCGGAGTGGAACTGCTGGTGTGCCGCTTTGCCTCGCCCCAGCTGTTTGACCGCATCACCCAGCCGGTGCTGTCTTTCGGCCGGCAGGTGCTGGACTCCGGAAAAGAGCTCATCGAAAAGATCCCGCCCATTCACCTTCCCTCCCTAAAAAAAGAGGAAGCTCCTGAGAAAACAACGCAAGAGGAGGCACCGGCCAGCCAGCTGGCCACCGATCCCACCCTCCAGACCGCCCAGCAGGAGGAAGCCCCTGGCGTCACTCATTTCGCCCAACGAAAAGGCCGGGAGGTTCTCACTGGCGGCAATGTGGACATGGTCTATTTCAACCAGGCGGAAGAGCCCTGGGCCTCTCAGCCCTACGGCTCGGACGACATCGGCGGTTATGGCTGTGGTCCTACCTCCATGGCCATGATCATCGCCACCCTCACCGATGAAACGATGACCCCCACCACTATGGCCCAATGGGCTGTGGAACATGGCCACTGGGCCAAGGGCAGCGGCTCCTATCATTCCCTCATTCAAAATACGGGGGCCGCCTTTGGTCTCACCGTCTCGCCGCTGAAGAATCTGACAGCCGATTCTCTCACCCAGGCCCTGGCCTCCGGCCAGGTATGCGTGGCTCTGATGCGAGAAGGCCATTTTACCTCCGGCGGTCATTTTATCGTGCTGCGCGGGGTGACGCTGGAGGGAAAAATCCTGGTGGCCGACCCCAACAGCCGTCAACGAAGCCTGATCGCCTGGGACCCTCAGCTGATCATCGATGAGCTCTCCCATTCCCGCTCTTCCGGTGCGCCGCTATGGTGCATCTCCACTTTGCCCCAGCAGAACTGATACCTGCCCTATGAGAAACAAGAACAAATCCCCTGCCAAACGGGCAGGGGATTTTTCAGGCCGTCAGGGCTTGCCCGGCTGCTGGCGATAAAAGGAATGTTCACCGCCGATCCTCAAATTGAGCCGCCGGTCCACTTCCAGAATTCTATCCAGCAGCCGTTTGTTTTTTTGAACCAACTCTCCCAGGGCCTGAGCCTGGGGCGGCGGGGTCTGGCCTTGCAGGATACCCCGCAATATCTGCCGCTGTTCCGGGGGAAGCTGGAGACATTGCCGCTCCAGCATGGCCTTGCAGCTTTCCAGCCGGTCAATGGGTTCCTGGCGCATTCCCAGAAACATCTGCACCGACACCTGATCCTGCCGCTGAAACGCATCGGCCAGTTCTCCAGTCAGTTCCATCACTTCGCTGAGGGCCGTATACATTTTCTGTTCCGCGCTCATGGCGACTTTCAGCGCTTGCTCATCCATGGTCTAATGCTCCCCGGAAGTCTTTTCGGCTTGGCGGAAGCTGTCCCGCAGTTCGCTGACCATGCGGGTCACCCGCATCAGCTCTTCCTGGTTCCGGCCTGCTTTCACGCGGATGAGTTCATAACAAAAATATTCATACAAACGAGACAGATTCCCGCTGATGGGATAGCGGTGATCCAAGGTGTCGGACAGATAGTGGATGATCTCCACCGCCCGATCCACTGCTTTTTCAAAATTTTCGTAATTTTGCTTCCCCATCTCCAAATCAGCCTGCCGCAGTCGCTTGACCAGCTCGTCATACAGCAAGAGCAGAAGCTCGCCTTGGGTCATGGTATTCAGCGATTCTTCCCGATACCGCTGATAGCCTCGCATATCCATATATTAGCTGTCCTTTCTCCTTTTCAGGATCAATAGCTGCCGCCCATCAAACCGGCCAACGCAGAGCTCTGGGAGTTCATCTGGTTGATCAGCTTTTCGAGCTGTGTAAATTTGTTGGTATAATAATCCACTTTGTCGGACATTTTGCTCTGCCAGGTGGAAATCCGCTTATCCAGCTCTTTCATCTGATCCAGAATGGTGTTATCCAATGCGGCGGTGGGGGCATACTTGGAACCGGCCTTCTCGATGAGGATACCCTTGACCGCGCCGGTGGTAGCAGCATAACGGTCGGTGACTTTCTGGATCTTGGTCATCAGGCCATCGGTGGCTGCGCCATTTTCCTTGCTCTTGTTGAAGGCATTGGCCACGCCATCCAGATCGGTCTCCAGAGCCTCCCGCAAAGCCTTTTCATCCAGGCTGATGGTGGTCAGGCCATCCTCATAGCTGGTCTTGATGCCAATGGAACGGAGATAGGCACCGTCAGCACCGCTGGATACCACAGCATCCCGCAGAGCGCTATACAGGGAAGACAAATCCCGATCCATGAACAAAATGCCGGTCTTGGCCTTTTCTTCATAGGCCTTGATCTCGCTTTCGGTCATGCCCTTTTCGTCTTCCGAAGTCAACGGCTCATAGTTGGAGCCGTTGCTCTTCTGCAAAGGCATATCGGAATAGGCCTTTTTGATTTCAGTGACCATGGCGTTGTAATCGTCCACCATGGATTTGATGGCATTGAACACCGTGTCGGTGTCGGTCTTAGTGGTGAAGGTGACATCGGCCCCTTTTTCTGTGCTATCCACATTGAATGTGCCCTCAAAAGTGACGGTCATGCCGTCCAGATCCGCCGTATTGCTGCTGCGGGTATATTCCATCTGCTTGCCATTGACCGTGGCGGTAAAGACAGCATCGGTGCCTGCCGTATACTTATCCTTATTACTCGTATCCACCTTGCCGAACAGAGCCTGGCCCAATCCCTCGCCGATATCGATCTTTCCCGCAGAACCGGTGGCTTTGGAAGTGAACACAAACTCGTTGGTCAGTTTGGAATAGCTCACTGACACACCGGCCTCACTGTTGGCATTGATGTCATTGATGATGGTCTCCATGGCGGTATCCTGGGTATAGGTGCCGATCTTGACCCCGTTGACGGTCATATCGAACTCATACAACCGCTCGCCGTCTTTATTGACCCGGTATCCCTTTTCGTCCAGCAGATTGCCGTCTTTGTCGTAGTATTTTCCGTCCTTTTCCACCCAGTCCTTCCGGTCCACAGGTGTGGCTGTACCCTCAAGTTTGACGCCGCCGATGGTCAAAGTGCCTTTTGCTGCATCGAAAGTGCCCAGCTGCCCCAGACTTTTGGACACATCCACATAGGAGGTCAAGGAAGTATTGCCCTCGCCGAACAGGATCTCTCCAGCGGCAGAATCTCCGGCATAAATGGCAAAAGTATCGCTTTCTTGTGCAGTAAAGGAAATGGCGCCTCCGTTCATCCCCACCTGGACGCGATTCACGCCAAAAGCCTTATCCAGCCCTTCCTGCACGGTACGCTTTACGGCATCACTCCATCCTTCACCGTCTTTGCGCTCCACATCTCCCAAAGTGATCTTTTTGGTCTGGCCGTTGAGGGCGACAGAGAAGGTTTTGCCGCTGAGGTATTCGGCCTTGATCTGGCTCTTATCCGCCACCTGCTTGCTCATGTCCATATGGAAGGTGGAGCTTTTGTCTTTGACGGCCGAGTCCAGATCGGTGACCATACCGGCAAACTTGCCATAGGCGCCGCCAATGGAGACGCTGTCACCGCCTTCGTCCTTGTTGGTCAACGAGATAGTCCCATTTGCCGCCACACTGATATCAATCAGATTACTTGCTGCCTCAATTTTTCCATCCGAATTTTTCAAAGTCTGTTCGGAAAGTTTTTTATTCAGGGCCTTCTGGAATGCACCTACATCCAGTGTGCCGTCTCCCTTAGAAAAATCCTCATTGGTGTCAAATGTCAGCTCGATGGACTGATTTGCACCATAATTGATGGTAAGAGAACCACTCATCTGGCTGACTACCACCGGCTGACTCCAGTCCACGGCGGAGCCTACAGCACCGCTGTCCAACTTGGAGGACGAATAACGGGCAGCAGAAGCCAATTGTTTCACACTATTGATGGTGATCTGGCTGCTGCTTTTGCCAGTGGCCGTGATCAGATCGGCATATTTGCCGCCGGTTGTGGTAATGACGGCGTTTTTGAAAAACGACTGGCTGTTCAAGTTGGTTGTAGAGCTGTAAGAGCTGTATTTTCTGGAAAATTCAATCAATTTATCCGAAATGCTCTGATAGGCATTCTGCTGCCACTGGAGCTTGGTTTTGCTCTGCTGCAAGCTGATGATTTTCTGCTGGTAGCTTTTCACCATACCTTCGATCATGGATTCGGTATCCATGCCGCTGGCCAGGCCGGAAATGATGTTGGTGCTGCGGCTTCCATAGATGCTGCTTGTGGAGGAAGAGCCACCCATGATGCTAGAGATCGATGCCATTGTATTCCACTCCTTTACATGGCCGCCGGAAGATGAATGATTCTCCCCATACCGGCGTCTGATTGACAAATGAACGGTGATTCGGTAAAATAAATGTGGAAAAACCACAAAAGTTTATTCTTTTTCACTTGATATATCGTCCTATTCCGGCGAAAAATTAAGGGCCCGCAGGGTATTTTCTTTTGGCGCGGGCCAATTTTTTATTGGCCGAAGGATGCGAAGGGAGCGAAAGGGCTATGCCCACCAAAATCACAGCCATTACCAATCAAAAAGGCGGTGTGGGAAAAACCACCGTCTGTGCCGCTTTGCTTTCCTGCCTCCACCAGCGGGGGGCCCGGGTTCTGGGCGTGGATTTAGATCCCCAGGGCAGTTTGGGGTTCAGCCTGGGGCTGGATATTGAGCACTGTGCTACAGTCTATGATATTTTCCGTGGGGCGGCCCAGCCGGAAGAGGTGATCCGCCAAACCGATACCTGTGACATTCTGCCTTCCAACATCCTGTTATCCGCTGCCGAACTGGAATTCAACAAGCCCGGCCGGGAATTTCTCCTCAAAGCTGCCCTTTCCAAGATCCAGGACCAATATGATTATATTGTCATCGATACCCCTCCTGCCTTGAATATCCTGACGGTCAATGCCTATGTGGCCTCGGACAGTCTGATCATTCCCATGGCCCCGGAGGTGCTCAGTCTACTGGGTGTGTCTCAGATTAAAGAAACCATTGAAAGCGTGCGCAATTATTACAACTCCCGGCTCCAGGTGCTGGGCATTCTGCTCAACCGGTTTAATGCCCGGCTGAATCTCAGCCGGGAAATGCTGGAGCTGGCCCAACAGATCGCCGCCCAGCTCCAAACCAAAGTCTTCCAGACGAAGATCCGCAGCAGCGTATCGGCTGCCGAAGCACCGGCCCACGGGGTGAGCATCATGGACTACGCTCCTCGCTCCAAGCCCGCCATGGATTTTGAAGCTCTGTGCCAGGAGATCCTGGGCGAGTCTTCTGCTGAGGAGGTGCGCTGATGGCCCCCAGAAAAGGCAGCCGGAGCAGCAAAACCGACCATGTTCTCAACCTGCTCTCCCATCCATCCACTCCGGAACCTCAGCAGCCTGCAAAGCAAGCTGCAAATGAAAAAGCGCCGGAGGAAACTCTTCCCACATCAGCTCCCGAGGGAAGCACTGTCCCCCATCACGATGCGCCCCCGCGGGAAGAACGCCGTCTCACCCCACCTGTACTGGAGGTGGCCCGGGCCAACAATGAAGCCTTGGAAGAAACCATCCGGGAGGCTTTGGAAGGCGCCTTGGCGCTGGATGAATCCGAAGGTGCTCCTGCGGAAGAGCCCACTCCTGTGGAAGAACCTGCCCCTGTAGAAGGATCGGCTCCCACAGAAGCACCGATCCCCGTGAAAGAATCGGCTCCTGCAGAAGAACCCGCTCCCATAGAAGCACCGGTCCCCGTGAAAGAATCGGCTCCTGCAGAAGAACCCGCTCCCATAGAAGCACCGGTCCTTGTGGAAGAGTCGACCCCTACGGAAGCACCGGCCCCCATAGAAGAGCCAGCTCCCATAGAAGAATCTGCTCCTGCGGAGGAGCCAGCTCCTGTGAAAGAGCCTGCCCCCGCAGAGGAACCTATCTCAAACAAATTGCCCACCCCGGAAGAAGCCGCTTTGATCAAGCCGGAAGAAATCCTGCCCGATGAATCCCGCTTTGTCAATGTGATGCTCCCGCTGGTGGAAGAAAAACTGCTGAAATATGTGCGTATGTTCCACTTGTGTGAGTGTCCCCGGTGTCTGGCCGATGTGAAGGCCTTGGCCCTTTCCCACCTCCCTCCCAAATATGTGGTACTGGAAGGAAGCACATACACACCCATGATGAGTTTCTACCAGGCCAAATTCGACAGCGATGTCACCGCTCAGGTGATTCACGCCTGCAAACAGGTGATGGAAGCTCCCCGCCATGGAAAAATCCCCGGACTGGAACAGGAAACTCACTGATTGATTACTGATTGATTGCTTCTTGAAACACAAACAGCGCGGAAGAGATTTTCTTCCGCGCTGTTTGTTTATGTAAAAAACTTATTTCTTTTCTTCCTGTTTGCCCTCTTCGCCTTCCTTGGCGATCTGGGGCGCCGGTTTTGTGATCTCACTCCACACCCGGTTGACCTCTTCCATGCAATTGAAATACAGGCTGGTCAGCAGGTTGGTGGGAATGCCCAGTTCTTCGGCCAGTTTATCGATCTTGCCCCAGTCGGCCTGCTCATAGCTGAGAGCCAGCTGATAGAGCATACCGCACCGGCCTTCTCCTTTCATCAGAGCGTCCTTCACCTCTTGCCGCAGGGGAATCTGGTTCAGAATATCCTCCATAGGAGCATCGATGAGGTAATTGAGGGTGGAGAACATACCCATCATATAGGCATCGGGCTTGGAAATGGGCATATTCTTGGCGTAATTCATCAGATTGCTGCAGAAATTGGCCCGCATGAAGGACATACGCAGAAATTCCTCTGCCCCTTCTTCGATCTGATTTTCCGCATTGCTGGCGCTGAGCAGGTAAGCCCACTGGCGCAGCTCGCCGAGACCCATAATGACGATGGCCTGCTGCACGGTGGTTACCTCGTGCCGCAGAGCGAAATAGCAGGAATTGACCATTTTCAAAAGGCCATAGGTCAATGTGGCATCCACCGAGATGATCTTCTCGATCTCTGTGATGTCCGGCTCTTCGGCGCTGATGGCCATGATCAGGCGGAAGAAGTTACTTTGCAGATATCCGCTGCTGTGAGCCTGGGTGGTGAGCTTGGCCGCCACATAGGTACCCTCCATGGCATCCACACCCAGCTTGATCGCTTTCTGATACAGCTCCTCGTTGTCAATGCCCATAGCAATGCACTGTTTATCCATGCTGTGGGCAATGTCCACAACATTTTTCAAAGTCATCATGGACATACTGCCCAGGCTGAGCTTGATGTAGTCGATGCTGTCCAGCAGGGCCAGATACCGGGGGGCAAACTGGAATTCGTTCACCGCCACTTTATAGCCCTCTTTTACATACTGCTGCACAATGTGCATGGCCAGAGGATGGATGATGACGCTGTCATCGATCTGGATCACCAGCTCGTCTTTATGAAACAGACGCGGCGTCTTTTTCATCAGCAGCGTGGTGGTGAAGGTCATAAAGTTCAGCGTGCCCCGCAGCACCTTTTCGGTGTTTTGGGTGAGAAAGTTATAAATGGTATCGGCGGCGGCAAAATCATTGTTGGCCGGGCCTTTATCCCCGCCGAAAGCCTGATTTTCCCCATGGTACTGAATCTCATAACCGATGATTTTGTTGTCCTTATCCTTGATAGGCTGCCGCACAATATATTTGCCGCTCATGCTCTATTCCCCTTTTCTGCATCCTCCCGGCCCAGCAGGTGGTCGATCACACCGATCAGATGGCCGATCTCCGGTTTGCTCAGCTGCTCATCTGCCCCCAGCTGCTTGCCCTTGATATACATTTCCTGGGTAACCAGCGAGGAAAAGATCACCAGGGGGATCTTCTTGAGCACATCGTCTGTTTTGATCAGCTTGGTAAGCCGGTGGCCATCCATCTGGGGCATTTCCAGATCGGTGATGATCAAAGCCACCTGCTGATTCAAATTGGGAGAGTTTTTGCACTCCTGCAGCGCATCCCACAGCTCCGCCCCATTGGGGAAGGAGCGCAGATTCACATAACCGGCCTTCTGCAAAGATTCCTGGATCATGCGGGACAAGAGGATGGAATCCTCCGCGATCCAAATGGGGCACTCGCTCCGTTCCCGGCGGCCCAGGGCTTCCACTTCGCTGATCTGGATGGTGGTCTGAGGGGCGATCTCCGCCACGATCTTCTCAAAGTCCAGAATGGTCACCAATTCTCCATCGCATTGGGCAATGCCGGTGGCCACTCCGTCGGGTCCGCCGGAAACGGTGTTGTCCGGCTTCTGGATGTCTTCCCAGGAGATCCGGCTGATGCCCACCACGGTATGTACCCGGAAAGCGATGAACATCTTGTTGAAATTGGTGATGATAAACAGTTCCTTATCCCGGCTCTCCACATCCCGGCGGGCCAGGTACTTGGGCAGGTTGACCACTGTGATAACGGTATCCCGGGGCTTGAAGATCCCTTCCACCGCCGGATGGGAATGGGGCATAGGATGCACCTTTTCCGCCATCATGATCTCCCGGACTTTGGCCACATTGATTCCATACAGATTCCCGTCAATGGTAAACTCCATGATCTCGATCTCATTGGTTCCCGATTCCAACAAGATTCCGTTTTTTTCCTTTTCCATGACATCGATCCCCCGCTTCCATATCAATACAATTTTAAGTTACAAAATTCGTTCCGGGCTGCCATAGCTGCGCACCAGGCCCATGCCGGTGGCGGCGTCGAAACTCAGGGTGCGGGCCGCCTTGCCGCCCACATCCTCCTTGGCCAGGCGGATCATCTCCCGCCGCAGCACCATATGAACGCTCTCAATGTTTCGCTGCCCGATATTGCCCAGTGCACCTCCGGAGGTTTCAAACATCTTTGCCCCTCCGGCAATTTTGGCCACGATCCGGTTTCGTCTGGCCCCCAGCTGTTCCATCCGCCGCACAGTCTCCCGGATGCCGGTATCGGCATATTTCATGGGGGAACTGCGGCCGGTCTCCATGTTGATGGGCAGCATGATATGAACCAGCGCCGCCAATTTAATCGCAGGGTCATACAGGCAGATGCCGATACAGGAACCCAACGCATAGGTAATCAATTCTCCGCTGTGTTGAGTCATCTTCATATCGGCGATGCCAACTACCAGCTTATCCTTCATCCAATACCCCCAGCTTTTTCAGCAGGAAATTCAAAGATCGCACATCCGGAGACAGAAGAATGCGGCAGGGCACCTTCCGCCCGTTGCAGATGAAGTCGGCGCCGATGGTCATAATGTAATCGGACTGACCGCCGAATTCCGCCATGGGCACCGCGATGATCGCCCCCTGCATATCCACAGCAAAAGCGGGAACGGTGAGGCGGATCTTCATATCGGTCAAACCGGCCATGGCATTAGCAAAGGCGGAAATCATGATATTTCCCACTTCCAGAAGAGCTGAGATCTCCAGTTCCGTCAGATACTGGTAATCCTCCACTCCATTTCCTATCATATGCTGCAGAACCAAGTTGATAAACTCCATGTGCTGAATGGACAAAATAATGCCATTGATTTCCCCTTCCAGGCGGGCCAGCACCCCCGCCGTCACGGTTTCCGGGCCGCCGATCCAGTCGATGGCCTCGTTATAGCCCATGATCTTCACTTCGGGCACTTCAATCGTCACCTTGCAGCCCAACATACTGGACAGGGCATTGGCCGCATTACCGGTGCCGATGCTGCCGATCTCCCGCAGCGTATCCAGTTCAAGGCCGTTGAGTTCATTAAAACCTTTCACAGTGTGCCTCCCTGTCTGTTAGTTGGCCAGATTGTTGATGGTGGTCTCCACCTCATCGGCGGTGGTGACCATCCGCAGAGCATAGCTGTAAGCCCGCTGGGCTTCGATCACCTTTCCCAGCTCTCCGGCCAAATCAGTGTTGGAAGTTTCCAGCCAGCCCCGGCGCACTTCCGAGGCGGACAGATACACCTGGCCGCTTTCCTCGCTGGTGAGGAATCTTCCGCTTCCGGCATGAAGCAGCCCATCCTGGTACTGGATCTCAAAGACACCCACCGGCTGCTCTGCCGAAGGATCGGTGACCCGGATGGGATAGCCTTCCACATTCAGCACCTGACGGCCCTCTCCATCGGTGAGATAAAAGACCTGCTGGAGCACGCCGTTTGCATCGGGCTCCTGGAAGGAGCCCAGAGCAAAGGAACCGTCCCGGGTATAGGACACTTCGCCGGTGGCTGGATCATACAGTCCAAAGAATCCACGGCCCACAATGGCATAATCCTGGCTTTTCCCGGTCTCTTCCGGAGTCCCTTCTCGGTAATCATTCACCGCCGACAGCACCGCGGCCCCGCTGCCCTTGGGCAGCTGCGCCCCGTCCACGCCGTTGACCATGCCGTACATCAATGTGCCGAAAGCCGGCTGCTCATTTTTATATCCATAGGTGTTCACATTGGCAATGTTGTTGCCCTGGATCTCCATTTTTTTCATCTGCTGCTGCGCCCCGATGGCGCCGCTGTAAAATGCCTGAATCATCGCCCGCTCTCCCCTTTCCTTACATTCTGCCTACTTCTGTGGTGGCCTTGGTGAGGATCTCATCATAGATCCCCAGCACCTGGGCCGCACTTTGCAGAGCCCGCTGGGCGGTCATCATACGGCTCATCTCCTGGATCATATCCACATTGGAATTTTCCACATAGCCCCAAAGCACCGGTTCATTGGCCAAGGTAGGCTGCTGGCCTCCTGTGCCAAACAAACCGCTTTCATTCTTCACCAGCTGAGCGGTGTCCGGGAAGGTAAAGACCCCCAGCCGTCCCACAGCACCGCTGCCATCGGCATAAGAGATCTGACCATAATTGTCTGCCCGGACGTTGTCGCTCATCACCTGGATGGGTGCGCCGTCCGTCCCCAGCACTCTTCCGTGCTCCGGCAGGCACAAGTAGCCTTCCTCATCCAGCACAAACCGGCCATTGCAGGTGTATTCCACACCGTTTGCCGTTTGGATGGCGAAAAAACCATTGCCCTGGATGGCGAAATCAAATGTCTGGCCAGTCTCCTCCAATATCCCCTGCTGGTAATCCACATACAGCTCACTGGGGGCCAGAATATAGCTTTCCTGCCCCAGAGGTATGGAATCCCGTTTGTCCTTGTTGCCGATGCGGCTGATGAGCACCTCGTCAAAGGTGGTGTCGGTGTAGATCTCCTGCTTGTAACCGGGGGTGGTGATGTTGGTCATGTTGTTGCCCACCGTATCCAGCCGGCGACTCTGGGAAAGTATCCCGGAGGTCAGATTGTAAAATCCCTTGGTCATTGTTTCCGATCCTTTCCTGTGCTGATCTTTACTGCTCCAACTGTTCTTTCAGCGATACGCGCAGCCGCTGGATGGCGTGGCTGTGGATCTGAGAAACCCGGGGCGGGCTGACGCCCAACACCTGAGCGATTTCTTTCATCGTCAATTCTTTTTCATAATAGAGGGAGAGCACCATCTGCTCATTGGGCCGGAGCTGCTGAATCCCCTGGACCAGGGCGGCCCGCAGCTCCTTTTCCCTCCACATCTCCTCCGGCGGGTCTTCGTAATTGCTCCTCTCCAGCATCCTTCCCGACACATTGCCGTAAGCGTCCAGCAGCATCTCAAAGGACACCAGATTGGCTCCCGCCGTATCCGATAGATCTTTTTCGTATTCCTCCAGGGAAAGTCCCAGATGTTCGGCCACCTCCCGGTCTGTGGGCTCCCGTCCCAGGGTCATGGACAGTTCTTCTTCCGCCCGATTGATCCGGCTGGATTTCTGACGCAGCTGCCGGGGCATCCAGTCCTGCTTTCGCCCCAGATCGATGACGATCCCTCGCAACCGCTTGGCCACATAGGTCTCCAGCTTGACGCCCTTTTCCGGATCAAAGCGATCCATGGCATTGAGTAGCGTCAGCAGCCCTTCGTGGATCACATCTTCCAGCTGATTCATTCCTCCATACGCACCGCAGGTGCGCATGGCAATGCGGCGGAGGGGCTCCTGAAAGCGCATGGCCAGGGCCCATTTGATGTCATTGTCCCCGGTCTGCTTGTAAAGAGCCATCAGCTCTTCGTTGTTCATCTGATCCAGTTCCTGCTTTGTTTTCCCGGCCGATGCCGGGCTGAGCCCTTCTTCGTTTTTCTGATGCATGCCCGTCACCGTCCTCTCTCATCGCTTCTCAGGCCTGCTTGGGCTGAGCCCCCAGAGAAACATTGCCAATGGCCTGTATCTGCACATTGCTGGTGATCTCATTAAAGGAGAGCACATACATATCGGGATAAAACTGAGAAACCATCCGGCTCACATACACCCGGATCACCTGGCTTGTGAGCAAAATGGGAGTTTGAGATAGCTCGTTGAACTTTTTGCGCAGCTCACCCAGCTGGGTAATGATCTGCTGCATGATATCCGGACTGAGGGCCAGATAGACGCCGTGATCGTTTTTGGTCAAGGCGGCCAGGATCTTGGTTTCCACATCGGCATCCAGAGTCACCACCCGCAGCTGGCCGTTCTGGCAGAACTTCCGGGTAATGGTACGGCTGAGCGCACCCCGGACCTGCTCGGTGATCATATCCATATCCCTGGTGGTGGAACCGGCGTCTACAATGGTCTCCAGAATGGTGCTCAGGTCTTTGATGGGAATGCCCTCCCGCAGCAAAGAACGAAGGATCTTTTCCAGATTGGCATAAGTGACCACATTGGGGATGGCGTCGTTTACCAGCTCCGGCTCGGTCTTTTTCAGGTTCTCCACCAGCTGCATGGTCTCGCTGCGGTTGAGCAGCTCGTGGGCGTGGCTCTTGATGGTTTCCGACAAATGGGTGAGCATCACGGTGAGGGGGGAGATGACGGTATAGCCATAGATCTCCGCCATTTCCTTGTTCTCCGGCAAGATCCACCGGGAGGGGATGCCGTAGGCCGGTTCCACCGTCTCGATGCCGTCGATCTCACCGCCGGGAGAGGCGGGTTCCAGAGCCAGGTAGTAATCCACCAGGATCTCACCGCTGGTCACCTGCTCGCCACGGATCTTGATGACATATTGGTTGGTACCCAGGGAGGCCCCGTCGTGAAGGCGGATCGAGGGGATGACAAATCCCATGTCCTGGGCATATTGCCGGCGGAAAATGACGATGCGGCTGATAAGCTTTCCGCCGCTGTGCTCATCCACCAGCGGGATCAGACTGTATCCAAACTCCATTTCAATGGGCTCGATAGCCAGGAGGGAATACACATTGTTGATGTCTTTGAAATAGTCGGCTTCGCTGGGGGCCTGGACTTCGGTGGGAGCCGGTAGTTCTTCCGGCGCCGCTTCCTCGGCCTGCTTTTTCTGCTCCATGCGCTTACTGCCCACATACCCTCCGGCACCCAAGGCACTGCCCACCAGCACCAGCGGCACAGTGGGAGAACCGGGGATGAATCCCAGCAGCACCAGAATCACACCGGTGGACAGAATCGCCCGGGGCTGGGCCTTGAACTGACCCACCACATCGGTGTTCAGGCTGCCGTCGGACACCGACCGGGTGACGATCATACCGGTGGCAGTGGAGATCATCAGGGCCGGCAGCTGGGAGACCAGGCCGTCACCGATGGTGGCAATGGAGTACACATTGAGCACGGTGGCAAAGTCGCCGCCGCCCTGAACGATACCAATGATCAGACCGGCCGCAAAGTTGATGACGGTGATAATCAGGGACATCACCGCATCGCCCTTGACGATCTTGGTAGCGCCGTCCATGGCGCCGTAGAAATCGGCTTCCTTCTGGATCTTGTACCGGCGGAGACGGGCTTCCTTTTCGTCGATCAGGCCGGAGCTGAGGTCGGCGTCAATGGCCATCTGTTTGCCGGGCATGGCGTCCAGGGTGAACCGGGCCGCCACTTCGGAGACGCGCTCGGCGCCTTTGGTAATAACGATAAACTGCACCAGCACGATGATCAGGAAGATCAGCACGCCGATGACGATATTGCCCTGGGTAATCAGCTGACCAAAAGATTTGATCACAACGCCGGCATTGCCGCCGTTGGAAAGAATCAACCGGGTGGAGGACACATTCAGTCCCAACCGGAACAGAGTTGTGATCAGCAAAAGGGATGGAAATATGGAAAACTCCAGCGCTTCCCCGATGTTCATGGTGATCATCAGGATCATAATGGACAGGGAGATGTTGATGATGATAAGCACATCCAGCATAAATGTGGGCAGCGGGATCACCAAAAACAATACGATGACCACCACCATCAACGATATGGCGCTATTGAGTATTCGTTTCATAGTTTACTGGCTCCTACTTCCCGCCCTGTTTCAGGGAGGAATCCATACGATAGATATACACCAGCACCTCGGCCACCGCGTTGTAAAACTCCGGGGGAATGGGCCGGTTCAGTTCTGTGGAGGCATAAAGAGCCCGGGCCAACGGCACATTTTCCATTACCGTCACCTGGTGTTCCTCCGCCATCTTGATGATCCGCAGCGCCAGATGATCCTGCCCTTTGGCCAGGACCACCGGTGCTTCGTCCACATCGGGCCGATAGCGCAGAGCCACGGCAAAATGGGTGGGGTTTTTGATGACCACATCGGCCTGAGGCACCTGCTGCATCATGCGGGATTGAGCCATCCGCCGCTGCAGTTCCTTGATCTTGCCTTTGACCTGAGGGTCGCCTTCCATCTGTTTGTATTCTTCCTTGATCTCCTGCTTGGACATTTTGATCTGCCGTTCGTAATCCCACCACTGATAGAAAATATCGGCCCCGGCCAAAACGATATAGGCGATCATGATCTGATTGACCATTTGAAAACTCTCGTCAAACAGATGGCCGCAGGCACCGGGGAGATCGGCGCCCAGATACTTGGTGAAAGAAAGCAGTGCGCCGGAGATAAAACGATAGATCAGAAGCAGCAGCAGAAAGATCTTCAGTAGCCCTTTCAGGGCTTCGATGATGCTGCGCAAAGAAAACAGCCGCTTGACTCCCTGAAGGGGATTGAGGCGGCTCCACTTTGGTTTCAGGGATTCGCCGGAAATGAGCATTTTGGTCTGGAAGAAGGTGACGGCCACCCCCACCAGCGCCGCCGTGGCCAGAATCGGCCCCGCCGTTTTCACAAACACCAGCAGCAGCTGATAAAGGAGGTTTCCTCCCTGTTCGGGGGGCATGGCTCCGGTTCCGCCGGTGGCCAGGCCCATGCAATACCGGAAAAAGCTCTCCAGCTGATCCACGGTCCCGGAGGCCGTCAGCCGGATCACCCAAAAGCTTACCAGCAGCACCATCACGGAAACAGCGTCGTTACTAAAGAAGATGTTGCCTTTTTTTCGTTCGTCACGCCGTTTTTTTGGCGTGGCTTTTTCCGTTTTGGAACTGTCGGCCAAGCCCCCTCACCTCCTCAGCCCCTTGGAAAAGGGATCTAACCGCCTGTTCCCAAAAGACGCACCGCCTGCTCCATCTCGGTGAGCATCTGGGCTTCTGCCTGAAGCAGAAATTCGTTGAAAGGAGTCAAGAACACAAACAGCAGCACAAGGCCGATGATGACTTTCAACTCCATGTTGATGACAAATGCATTGATCTGGGGAATGGCCTTCATCAGAATGCCCATGCCGATTTCCCCCAGCACTTCCGCTGCCAAAATGGGCAGTGCCAGTTTGACAGCCAGTATCATGCAGGTGAAAAACAATTCCGCCACATAGGAGGCCGTGGCCTGACCGAACACCGCCGCACCATAAGGAAGCAGCTCTCCTGAGCTTTCCAGCAGGCGCATCAGGGTGTAGTGGCCGTTTTCCCCGAAGAAATTGAGTACCAGCAGAATATTGAGCAGCGACGCACTCACCGTCATGTTGGACTGGTTTCCCGCGTCGTAGATCTGTGCCATGGTCATGCCCATCTGGGTGTCGATGATCTCGCCTCCCACCTGGACCACCATAAAAAACAGCCGCATCACAAATCCCAGCACAAATCCTACGCCCAGTTCCTTGCACATGATCAGGGCAAAGACGATGATGTTGCTGGGTGCTTCCACGGTCAAAGCAGGCTCCAAACCGAAAACACTCACTGAAAGCACCATAATGAGCCCGGCCTTCACCGTTCCCGGCAGGTTGTTCCGCCCCAGCAATGGGTTAAAGAGAATGAACCCGCTCATGCGCATGAGGATCAGTTCGAAGAGGAAAAGTTGTTGCCAATCTATCATATTTCCGCCCTTACATCAGCGTGAACAAATACCGGGAAAACTCCAAAAGGGTCTCCAGCATCCATCCGCCGCCTATCAGCAGCACCAGCACCACCACGATCAGTTTCAAAATAAAGGAAAGGGACTGTTCATGGATCTGGGTGACCGCCTGGAAAATGGCCACCAGTATGCCCACGGCCATACTCAAAATCAGCAGCGGGCCGCCGATTTTCAGCGCCACGCCGATCCCTTCCCGCAGGATATCCACCACTTCCATGCCTCACCCTCCTTCCGGTTTGATTGCTGCCATAGGCCCTAATTGAATCCTCGCACCAGGGTGGAAAACAGCAGTTCCCAACCGTTGAGCGAGATGAAAAGCAAGAGCTTGAAGGGCATGGAGATCATGGAAGGCGGCAGCATGATCATACCCATGGACATGAGGGTGGAGGCCACCACCACATCAATGAGCACAAAGGGCAGATACAGATAAAAACCGATCATGAAAGCCCGCTTCAGCTCGCTGGTGACAAAGGCGGGCACCAAAAGCCGCAGAGGCAGCTCATCGATCTGGCTTTCCTCCTCCGGCGCTTCCACCTGGGCCAGATCGCAGAACAGCTCCAGAGAACTGGTTTCCGTCTGCCTGGCCATAAACTCCTTCAGGGGCTTTTCCGCCCGCTGGAGAAACTCCTCCTGGGTGATCTCCCCGGCGGAATAAGGCTTATAGGCCTGCTCATTGATCTCATCCACCACAGGGGACATGGTGAACAAGGTCAGAAACAACGCCATACCCACCAGCACCATATTGGGCGGATTCTGCTGCAGGCCCATGGCCGAACGCAGAAAGGAAAAGGAGATCACATACCGGGTAAAGGAGGTCATCATAATGACCATGGAGGGCAAGAGGGTGAGCAGAGTGGTTATAAAGAGGATCTGAAGGGCCTGTACCTGTTCGCCGTTTACATTGATCAAAGCATCCACGCCCTAGTGCCCTCCCTTGTCCTTCCGCTGCTTGATCACCTGCTCCAGCGACTGGCGGAAGGACATGGGCGACGGCTGGTCTTTTTTTGCCTTTTCCCACTCTTCTACCGTCTGCTTTGGAACTTGTCCCAGGCAGGTGATGCCCGAGGGCCCGGCCCCCAGGAAATAATACTCTTCCCCCAACTTGACCAGAAGAAGCTTCTGGTCTCTTCCCACCGGCACCTTTTCCAGCACCGTGATCAGGTTGCCCCGGTAAAACCGCTCCCCCACTCCCCGGGACGCCACAAAGCGGGTACACAGATAAGCCAGCACCAGGATCGCTCCGATCATCACCAAGGACCAGAGCAATCCCAAAATCTGCTGCAGCATAGAATCAGCCGTTACCCAGAATGGTGTTGACCGCCTTCATCAGCCGGTCCTCCTTAAAGGGCTTGACGATAAAGTCCTTGATACCGGCCTGCACGGCCTCCACCACCATGGCCTCCTGGCCCATGGCGGAGCACATGACCACATTGGCCTTGTCGTCCTTGGAGCGGATGGCTTTCAGCGCCTCCAATCCGTCCATGTTGGGCATGGTGATATCCATCAGCACCAGATTGGGCTTGATCTCAAAATACTTCTCCACGGCATCCTTGCCGTCCACCGCTTCGGTCACATCGTCGTAACCGTTCTTCGCCAGCATATCCCGGATCACCTTGCGCATAAAAGCGGCATCGTCCACAATCAGAATCTTGGCCATTTTTCCCATCCTTTTCTATGTCGTTTTTTGCTTGGATCGCTTAGAGTTTTTTCGCCAGATCCATCAGGCCCGGCTGTTTCAACACTTCGGTGATGCGCACGCCGAAATTGTCGTCGATCACCACCACATCGCCCCGGGCCACACACAGCCCGTTGACAAACAGGTCCACCTGGTCACCGGCCAGCTTATCCAGCACCACCAGCGACCCCTTGGAGAATGTGAGCACATCTTCCACCTTCCGGCGGGTCCGGCCGATCTCCACCGATACCTCCAAAGGTACCGACATGATCAGTTCCAGGTTCTGTGCCTGCTCTTCTCCCAGCTCTTTGGAAAGATCCAAAGTGGGCAAAGACAACGGCTTTGCATTGACCACCTTGGGGTCCGGCTGATAATACATAGGCTGCTGCATCGGCATCTGCTGAGGCATCATCCCCGGCATGACTCCAGGATATCCCGCCGGCATTTGCTGGGGCATCATGCCCTGCATGGGCTGGGCCTGCATGGCCGGCTGCTGCGCCGGGGCCGCCGGTGTCGGGGCCGGAGCCGGGGCCGCCGGAGCAGGAGCTGGGGCCGGTGCACTCATGCCGCCCATCAACCGCTCGATCTCCTCCTGGCTCATCTTCCCGCTATCGCCGGAAGATGCCGCCGGGGCCGGAGTCGGTTCGGAAGCCGGAGCCGGAACCGGTGCGCTCATGCCGCCCATCAGCCGCTCGATTTCCTCCTGGCTCATCTTCCCGCCATCGCCGGAAGATGCCGCCGGGGCCGGTGCCGGTTCGGGAGCCGGAGCCGATGCGCTCATGCCGCCCATCAGCCGCTCGATTTCCTCCTGGCTCATCTTCCCGCCATCGCCGGAAGATGCCGCCGGGGCCGGTGCCGGTTCGGGAGCCGGGGCCGGTTCGGAAGCCGGGGCCGGGGCCGGTTCACTGGATAAGCTGCTGATATCCATACCAAAGCCGCCCAGCAGTTCCCTGGCCAGATCCACCGACATCACATTGACGAACTCACTGTTCAGCATATTTTCAATGCTCAATGTGAACCGGACGACCACCAGCATCCCATCGGATGTCTTGAAATGATCCTCTTTGAATTGCTTGATATCATCCAGGGTGAAGGACTGGGGGGTGGAGATATTCACCGAGCGCCCCAGGAAATCGGACAACGCCGTGGACGCTGCGCCCATCATCTGGTTCATGACCTCGCAGACGGCGCTGATGGTCAGCTCATTGATCTCGAATTCCTCATCCGGGGTTTCGCCGCCCATGAGGATATCCACGATCACCTTCACATCCTCCCGTTTGAGCAGCATGATGTTGCTGCCTTCCAGGCCGGATACATATTTGATCTCAATGGCGATGGCCGGCTCCAGATCTCCAATGCTGAATTCCTCCACCGGCACCACCGATACCGACGGGGTGGTGATATCCACCCGGTGGTCCAGCAGATTGGATACCGCCGTGGCTGAGGAACCCAAACTGATATTCATCACTTCGCCAATGGCGTCCAGCTCCATGGCGTTAAACACATTTTGCTCCATAGCCCTTATTTTTCCCTTCTTCCCTGATTGTCGTAGGTTTCCAACACCTTAATGGCCACATTGTTGTTTTCCAGACCCATTTTGCCGCTGAACCACGGCTGCCCTTCCACATAAAGCTGCACCGGTTCCTGCGCATTACGGCCCAGGTCGATCACATCGCCCACATGGAGATGATAGATATCCTGCAGCTGCAAGGTGGTTTTGCCCAGTTCGGCCACGATCTCCAGGTCGGAGGTGCGGAGGATATCCATGATCTCATCGGCATTGTCTTCTCTGCCGCTGCGGCCGGCCTGATTGATGGAGGCGATCTTGGTGAAGATATTGGTGAGAGTCATACCCGGCAGACAAATGTTCATCTGGCCGGTGATGTTGGAAAAGTTAATATTGATTCCCACAATCACCACCGTTTCGTCCAAGCCAATCAGCTGCACCAAAGTGGGATTGGTTTCCGAGCGGCGGAATTGAAACTCCAGATCGATGTAGTTTTCCCAGCTGCCACCCAGAGCCTGGATCATATCCTTCACCATGCTCTCATAAAGCCGCAGCTCCAGATTGGTCATGCTGTATCCGCTGGATATTTTGCCACCCAGATCGCCATTGCCGCCCATGAGCCGATCCATCATGCTGAGCATCAGGGTGGTGGTGAAATGGAAGAGGATGGGGGGTGATTCCATGGGCTCTTCCCCATCGATGGTCACGCTGGCCAGGGAGAGCACATCCCCTTCCGACAAGGCGTTGGAAAATTCATAATACCGCTGCTCTTCCGCCGACTCCACCTGAATATCACAGGTGGTATGCAGAAGGCCATTGATCCGGGAATTGATGATCCGTGTATAATTTTCAAAGATACCGCTGAGCATTTTCAGCCGGTCTTTGGTGAATTTTCGTGGGCTGTAAAAATCGTATTTTCGATATTTTTTCTCGGCGGCTTTCTCGCTTGACGCCGTTAGATCCATCTCACCGCTGCGTGCAGCGTTGAGCAATGCATCAATTTGGCTTTGTGACAGAACTTCTGCCATCTTCGCACCTCCTGGGGGGGAGCCTGCTGGTTTATAGGGGTACACGCTCCTGGTTATTCTGTATCATCTTGTTCAGTGGCTTGTTCCTATTGACTTGCGCCATCCCGCATGGTGTAATACCGGCTGACGCTGTCTCCTTCTTCGCTTTCCAGATTCAAACCGCTGATGACCAGCTCCACCCGGCGGTTGTGTGCCTGTCCCTCCGGTGTGTCGTTGCTGAAGACCGGCCGCCATTGCCCATAGCCTACGCTGATCAGTCTGGCAGGATCAATTACATTTTTCTCCTGAAGATAAATGGTCACCACCGTGGCCCGGTTGGAGGCCAGGAACCGGTCATAATCCACATAGTTCTGCCGGTTGGGATCGGCCTGCGCCGTATGCCCCAGCACCCGTACCTCATTGATGGACTGGCTGGCTTCCGCCAAGGGCTTTGCCACATCATCCAGCACAACCTTGCCCTCATCCCGCAGCTCATAGCTGTTGCCGTCGAAAAAGACCGCATCATCAAAGGACACGAACACATAGCCGCTGCCTTTTGTGACGCTGACCATATCATCCAGGCCGCTTTCCCTGACCGATTGTGATATCGACAGATAAAGCTGTTCCAGGCTTTCGTCCACCATATCCTGGGTCAGGCCGGAGGGAAGGCCCTCCACCGGCGTATCGGTGAGCGCACCGTCCACCACCACCTGGGACGGCTCATCCACAGTCATACCGTTGAACGACGCCACCAGGGCAGCCCATTTGCTTTCATCCACTCTGGACATGGAGTACAGCATGACGAAGAAACACAACAGCAATGTGACCATATCGCCGTAGGTATCCATCCAGTTGGCGCCACCACCGCCGCCTTTTTTCTTTTTCATCATTGGCTCCCTCTTCCTGGGTACGCATTTTTAAAAAATGCGACTATTCTTCTTCTCCCCGCTGTTTTCCGCCTTCTTTATCCCGCTGCTTCTGCTTCATAAAGGTCAGAAGCCGCTCCCGCAGGAATTTGGGGTTTTCGCCGGACTGAATCGCCATGATACCTTCCAGGATGATCTCCCGACAAATGATCTCCTCCTCATCCCGGGCCGACAAATTGGTGGCGATGGGGTTGAAAATCACATGGGCCATAAAGGAGCCATAGAAGGTGGTGATCAGCGCCACACCCATGTTGGGGCCAAGGCCGCTCATATCAGCGCCATCCAGGCTGTAAAGCATTTTCACAAGACCCACCAATGTGCCGATCATACCAAAAGCCGGCGCCGCACCGGAGCCCCGTTCATACATGGCGATGACATCCTGATGGCGGGCAGATGTCTGTTCGATATCATTCATAAGGATGCTTTTCACCCGATCCGGATCGGTGGCGTCCACGATGAGCATAATGGCCTGCTTAAAGAAGGGATCGGTCTGGGTGCTGGCCTTTTCTTCCAGAGCCAGAAGGCCATTTTTCCGGGCGATCTGAGCCAGTTCCACCAGCTCATCAATATATTTTTCCGGATTGAAGGCTTTGGCCTTCAGCATAATGCTGAAATGCTTGAGGATGGAAGTCACCTGTTTGGGATAACAGGCAATGACCACCGCCAGAGTGCCGCCCACCACGATCAGCATACTGGCCGGGTCAAAAAACAGCCCCAGCTGTCCCACATCCACCGGCGTGGGAGCCTTGAAATCCACCATGATGCCGAACAGCACAAAGAAAATGGCCAGCAGCATACCGATCAGATAGACTATATTCATGTCAAATTCCCTTCTTCCTGCCTTTTGGCCAGCTTATCTCCGCGGCGCTTCCACCGAGATTTCCCGGTGAATGTCCATTATTTTCGCATTATAATCCATAATTTTCCGAATGATGTCTTCCACCGAATCCCGCACGATGTAATAATCATGGTTCATCATCACGATTTTGCTTTCGGGGATCAGTTCGATGTGTTCGATTTGATTGTGATTGAGCAAAAAACGCTCACCATTCATTTTCTGCAATGGGATCATAGATGTTCCCTCCTGCTTTTCTTTTTTCCGCCGGGCCGGCCTCCCGGCCCGGCGGAAACGATCAATGGGAATACTTATTTGCGGCGTTACCGCTTCATGTTCACCAGTTCTTCCAGCATCGTGTCGGTCACGGTGACGATGCGGGTGTTGGCCTGGTAGCCCCTCTGATAAATGATCATGTTGGAAAACTCAGAGGCCAGATCGGTGCCCGAAGCCTCCAGGAAGCCAGGCAGCAGCGCAGGGCCGCCCTCGCCCAGCATGGTTTCCATAGTAGCTTTATCGGTTCCTTCCGCATTGTTCAGATACTGCCCTGCCAAAGAGCCATTGGGAGCAAAAACGCTCATATCGCCGCAGCCTTCCATCGCCTTGTAGTAAGGCCCTTCGGTATGGGTCAGGCCGCTGGGGTTTGTCACTGTGGCCAGTGCAATATAGCCAACCACCACCGGATCGCCGGTTTTGTCGTTGTTGCAGGTGATCTTGCCGTCAGCTCCGATGCTCAGGCTGTTATAGCTGATGGGAGGATTGCCTTCGTAATCACCATAGACATTCTTATCATTTGCCTTTGCACCGGGGAAGATGGCATCGCCCACCTTTGCACCAGTCGGTTTATCTGCTTCCTTCGCCGCCAAGGGCAGACGGAGAGGCACCAACTGAGTACTGATGGCCTCGCCGCTGGGACCAGCCTCCCCTTTCTTGGTGACAGTTCCAGCGGCGTCTTTTTCGGCGTTGCAGGTGGCAAAGCCATAGACGATGTTGCCATAGCCATCGGTGATATACCCATTGGCATCCACCCGGAAATCGCCCACTTTGGACAGCATCAAACCAGTATAGGGCCCCAGGCCTACACCGTTTTTGTCGCCCAGAAGGAAGAAACCATCTCCCTGGATACCCGCGTCACGGGCATTGCCGGTGCTTTCCATGTTCACAGTGGACATATCCAGATCGATGGTGCCCACGCTGCAGCCATAACCCGTCTGACGGGGGTTTGTGCCGCCCAATGTTTCTGTACCGTTGGAACCGGCGGCTTGGGTGGAATAAATACTCTCCTTAAAGGTAACTCTGCCCGGTTTATAACCATATGTATTCACATTGGCCACATTGTTGCCAACCGTAGTCAATGCATCCATATGGGCTTTCATTGCGGAGATACCCGCGCTCATAGAGCCTGCCAAAGCCATGCTTCTATTCTCTCCTTTTTTGCGTCGCGGCAAACCGTGCCGAAAATCAGTCATTCGGACGGATCTCCAAGGCATCCTGTCGGTCCTGCCTTCTGTATTACAGGATCACGGCGCCGTCGATATTGGTAAAAATATTTTCTTTCATTTCATCCTGGGACATGGTGGTAATCACCCGGCTGTTGGGCACATTGATGATGAATGCCAAACTGCTGTCCAGGGCCAGGATATTGATAGCGCCCTTGGCCTGCGCTTTTTCCACCGAACCATGGAGCTTCTCCAAAAGATCGGTTGTCACTTGAATGCCTCGTTCTTCGGCCCGGGCCATAGCATGCTTGGAAAAAGACACCTGACCTTCCTGCGCCTGCATCTGCTGCCGCAGAGCGGCGTCAAAGGATACGCCCGGGGACGAGGTTTCTTGCCTCTGGGAATGTACGGTGGAAAGCGGCTGCTGTCCAACCCGTTCGATCATACCCATTCTCCTTTCCCAGTCACCCTTAGCCTACGCTTTGGGTCTTCTGGCCGTTTTCATCTCCGCCTTCCCCCGGCTTTTCCGGTTTTTTCGGCAGTTCGCCGATGGCCATGATATCGTTGAGGGCATACATTTCTCCATCCACAAAGATGACGGACATACCCTGGTAGGTGCCGGTACCTGTTACAGTGCCCACCACTTCTTTCAGTTTGCCTTCATCGTCCAGCCGGCCCACGGTCACCGTTTTTCCCACAAGGGATGCGGCATAGTTCAGGGTGCTGGCATTGACCAAGGCTTCCAGGCCGTCCTTGACGGTGGAAAGCATCTCCACAGTGGACATCTGCACCAGCTGATTGAGCATCTCACTGGTATCGGCGGTGTTGTCCATGGTCTGGTTTTGCAGCTGCTGAACCATCAGCTGGAGGAAATCCTCAAATTGCAGACCGGTGTCCTTGCCTTGTTCGATCACATTGATGCCCTGTCTCTCCAAATCAGAAATGGAGGGGCTTGTGGTCTTGGCGCTATAGGCCGTATTCAGGCTGTTCAGCGACATAGGCATAAAATCATTGCTCATGAAGTTCCTTCTTTCTCGCTTAGCTGTCAGGCGGGCATCAGACCCAGGCGGAGTTTCTGGAGAAAATCCTCACTCTGCCGATTTTCCTGACGGCGCTGCTGCTGTTGCTGCTGGGAATGATTCTGGTTCTGGTTTTGCTCCTGCTGATTCCAGGGATTCTGTTCCGGGTTGTCCTGACGCTGTACTTCCAGGCGCACCGGAGCGGCCTGGCTGTTTTGCAGCATGAGCCCTAAAGAACCGGAATGATCTTTCAGCATCTGCAACGCTGTTTCATTGCTGGCCTGAAGCACCACATGCAAAGCGCCTTCCGGGCTTTTTTCCATCTGGATCACCAGTTTTCCCAGCCCTTCCGGCTCCAGCTGCAGTTCCATTTTCTGAATGTCCTGCTCCAAAGCCTGCGTAATGCGGGTGTTCAGCTGATTTTCCACATCCGGGCTTTCCAGATCCAGTGTTTCAGGCTGTCCCACCTTCTGGGGCATCTGCCGGGTCTCCTGGAACAAAGGCTGTTCCACGCTGCCGGCCTGGGCCTGAAGAACGATTTCATCCTCCGGCTTTGTATCCCCGGCTCCGTTTTGGAACAACGCGCCGTTGTTTTCCGCCTGCTTGGGAGCTTCCACAGTCTCCTGAGTGCTCACCATTTCCACAGGCTGCTCTACCGCTCCATCGGTCTGAGAGAGAACCGGCTGAGCCTGGGCCATCTCCTCACCCTGTGTCTCCAGAATGGGCATTTCTTCCCCGGCCAGCACTTGACCCGCACCCTGCTGCACCGGCTGGGCCATTTCTGCGCCCTGCAAAGTCTCAGCTCCCACCGGCAGCACTTCGGCCATGGGCATCTGGTTGCTTTCTCCCTGAATCTGAGTCTGCATCACCGGCATCTGCTGGAAAAAGGGCAGCAAAACCTGGGCAGGAGCTCCTTGCACAGCAGCCTCCTGCTCCATCTGCTCTCCGCCGTTTTCTGCGGGGGCTTCCGAAGGGGTCTGCTGGTTTCCCTCTGCCTTTTTGTTTTCCAGCAGGTTCTGGAAATCGCTTTTCTCCTTGTCCTGGGCGGTATCTTTCACCGGCCGGGAAGCTGTACTCTGCTGCGCGGCATAAATAGCCTGGGTCAGCTGCATGATCCACTGTGTATCGTTGGTATTCATATCGTCTCACCTCCTTTCAATGGGGATGCTGTCATCAGGACAGGGCGGCCATGGCCTTTTGGGCGGCCACCACTTCTTCGATGAACAGCTCTTCACCTTTCTGCACCGCTTTGCGGTACTCTTCCTGCTTTTTCTCCCGGAGCTTCTCTAGGGATGCGGTCTCCTGGCGGGCAGCTACCACCTGGCGGCGTTTCTGCTCCGCTTCCTGCTGGCACTGAAGCACAGTCTGCCGCTGCTGGGCGATCTCCTTTTCCCAGAACCGCAGGCCGCTTTCATAACGCATGACCTCGGCCACGGTGATGCCTTCCATTTCCGCCTGACGGAATTCCTCGTTCCACGCCCGGTAGCTCTCTTCCATCTGACGCAGCCGTTCTTCCTGCTGCCGCATCTTCTGGATCAGGATGGCGTGCTCATTCTGAAGGCTCTCCAGCACCTGCTGTTTGTAGCCCAGCACACTCTCCAGGGAAAACTGGAATTTTTTCAATCTTGTTCCCTCTTTCCGTTACAAAAGCTTCCGCATCATGTTCAAGTCTTCTTCATAGGTAAACGCTTCGTCCACGCCTTGGCGCAGGAAGCTTTGAATGCCGTCGATTTTACTCAGGGCCATGTCCAGTTTGGGATTGGTGCCTGCTTTATAGGCGCCGATGGACACCAGATCGGCGTTTTTCTCATAAGTGCCCAGAATATCCCGGATCCGTGCGGCCAGTTGCTTGTGTTCGTCGGAAACAATGTCGGCCATCAGACGGGATATGCTGGCTCCAATGTCAATAGCGGGAAAATGACTGCTGTTGGCCAATCGCCGGGACAGAACGATGTGTCCATCCAAAATACCCCGAACGGTATCGGCAATGGGCTCATTGGTATCGTCGCCTTCCACCAAAACGGTGTAGACACCGGTGATAGAGCCCTTCTGGAAGTTGCCGCTGCGCTCCAGCAGTTTGGGAAGCTCGGCATAGATGGAAGGGGTATAGCCCCGGGATACCGGAGGCTCGCCCACGGCCAGGCCGATTTCCCGCTGCGCCATGGCAAAACGGGTGAGGGAATCCATCATCAACAGCACATCCAGGCCCTGATCACGGAAATACTCGGCGATGCCGGTAGCCACCGAGGGGCACTGTTTGCGCAGCATAGCGGGCTGGTCGGAGGTGGCCACCACCAGAACCGAGCGGGCCATGCCCTCTTCCCCCAGATCCTTCTGCATAAATTCCAGCACTTCACGGCCGCGTTCGCCTACCAGGGCGATCACATTGATATCGGCCTTCACATTTTTGGCGATCATACCCATCAGGGTACTTTTGCCCACGCCGGAGCCGGCAAAGATGCCGATACGCTGGCCCTTGCCGATGGTGAGCATACTGTCAATGGCCTTGACGCCGAACTCCATCCGTTCCCGGATGGGCGGGCGGGCCATGGGGTTGACATAATGGTTGTTTTCCACGCAGAACAGGGTGCCGCCGGTGAAAGGACCTTTGCCGTCAATGGGCTGGCCCAGGGCGTTGATAACCCGGCCTTTGAGGAAAGGCCCCATCATCAAACTCAGCTGCCGGCCGGTGTTACGGACAAAGTTCCCCGCCGAAATGCCGCTCATGTCGGAATAGGGCATCAGGAGGATACGGTCGTTTTTGAATCCCACCACCTGGGCCATCACCTGGCCACCGGCGCTTCCGTTATAGATCTGGCAGATATCCCCTACGGCTGCCCGGCCGCCGGAGGCTTCGATGGACATTCCCACGATGTTTTCGATCTTTCCGGTGTAGCTCACCGTTTCGGCTTCTTTGATCTGCTTGATCACCTCTTCAAACACCCTGTCCACCTCCCTATGGCCGGTTAATTTTCGCTGAGGATCTCCCGCATGTTCTGCAGCTGGGTGGAGGCGCTGGCATCGATGATGGAATCGGGCATCTCCACAATGCAGGTGCCCAATTCATCTTCGGGCATGGGCACGATCTTGATGTGCTCCGAAAGCCCGGACAACGCCCCTGTCAGCTCCGGGGTGATCTGAGCCAGTTCCTTGGCTCCCACGCCCCCTACATAGATATGCACCCATTCCCGCCTTTTCAGCTTTTCGGTGGCCGTCTGGATCATCCGGGCGATGACTCCCCGGCTGCTTTTCAGGCTCACATGGATGACCTTTTCTGCAATGGTCAGACACAGCTCTTCCAGCTCTCGGCGGGTGTCGATGAGCATATTTTCCCGGGCCCTTGTGGCATCCTGCAAAAAGGCGTTCACCCGGGCGGCCTGGTTCTCCAGCTCCTGCTGAAGGTGGGCCGCTCCTTCCACCTGGGCCTGGCGCAGCCCTTCGGCGTAGCCCTGGCGATAGCCTTCGCTCTGGGCCTCCTGCCGGGCCTGCTCTGCCGCCTCTTCGCCCTTCTGACGCTGCTGCTCCAAAAGTTCCTCCGCCTGGCGGCGGGCATCAGCCAGAATCTCATCGGCCTGCACTTTGGCAAAACTGATGACGCTGTCGGCGTTGGCTTTTTCCTCGTTTTCCTCCGGGGTCAGCTCCCTGGGAGGCTCCGGGGGATTTTCCTCCGGAGGAGGCGGCGGGGGTTCTATGATGATATCGTCCACATCTTTGAACACATACTGATTCACAGCGGGCTTGAGGAAGCTTTTGAAAATGTTAGGCAATGATATCGTCCTTTCCGCCCTTGATGATAATCAGCTCGTTGCGCTCCTCCAGGCCGCGGATGATGCCCACAATACGCTGCTGGGCCTCTTCCACATCCCGGATACGCACATTGGTGGTGATCTCCAGGTCGTCCCGGATGCTCTGGGCCATACGGGTGGACATATTGCTGAAGATCTTGCTGGCCACCTCGCTGTTGCTGCCCTTGAGGGCCAGCACCACATCCCGGGGATCGCAATCCCGGATAAAGCGCTGCACCGAGCGGTCGTCCATGGTGATAATGTCTTCGAAGACGAACATCCGCTTGCGGATCTCCTCCACCAACTGTCCGTTGTGCTCCGACAGACGATCGAAAATGCTCTTTTCGCTGGATCTGTCCAGATTGTTCATGATCTTGGCCACATAGTCCACGCCGCCCACCTTCACATTGTTGGTGGCCATCAGGTTTGTGAACTTCTTCTCCATCTCGGCTTCGATGATCTTCACCGCCGCCGGAGAGGCGCTTTCCATGTTGGCGATGTTCTCCACCACCTTCATCTGGCACTGAGGGTCCAGCTCCTCGATGACCGCCGCCGATTTTTCCGGGTCCACATAGGAAAGCACCAGGGCGATGGTCTGAGGCCGCTCATACTGCAAGGCGGCGTAGAGGGATTTCTCGTCAGCCTTATTGAGGAAGGAGAACTCCCTGTTTTTCAAAGACTTGGTCACCTTTTCCAACAAGTTGTCGGCCGCCTGGGGGCCATAGGCCTTTTCCAGCACCGCCCGGGCATATTCCAGCCCGCCTTCGGTCACCGCCTTGTTGGTCAGGCACATCTGATAATATTCATTGAGCACATCCTCGGTGGTTCCCGAGTCCAGGTAGCCCAGGCGGGCCACCTCCAGAGTGAGCTGCTCCACATCCTCCGGGTCCATATATTGATAGAGCTGAGAGGCTTTTTCCGTCCCCAGGGAAACGATCACCGCCGCAGCTTTCTGCTGCCTTGTCAGCTGCTGCCCATGGGAGCTTTTCGCCGGTGCGGCGCCTTCACTCATTCTGCTCCATCTCCTTCCTTCAGCCAGGCTTTCACCATCTGAGCTGCGATTTCCGGATTATCTTCGGCAAATTTACGCACATCCTGGCGCAGTTCTACACTTTTTTCGGTTTGCATCTCCATGATATCCGCTCCCTCCGGGGCAGGGACCGGCTGCTGGGGCGCGGCTTCGGCCAGGGCCAACTGGGCCTCGGCTTCGGCCTTTTTCTTTTTCCGTCGCTTGGCCAGAAGCAGCACTACGATCAGCAGCACCACAAACAGGCCTAAACCGCCCAGAGCGGCATAGATCACCCACATCTCCACCTGCAGGCCTTCCTGATCCGGCGGGGAAACCGTTTTCTCATAGAAGGGGGCCACCATTACATGGATCTTGTCCTGCTGCACATCTTCCCCGATGCCTGCGGCCCGGGCGATATGGGGATACAGAGTAGTTTCGTCCACATCCCCTGCGGTGGTTTCGTTGATACTCACCGACACCATCACATCGCTCACAGTGCCAGCCACATGCTCGATCTGCTTCTTATCGGTATCCACCAGGTAGTTTTTCTCACCGCTGGAGCCCACGATGTTCTGGCCTTCCTGGACATCGTTTTCATCTTCGGGATAGGTGGGGACATCCGCATTGGATGTAGTGCCCGCCGTACCGCCGGCCGTCTCGCCTTCTCCCTCGGCCACCTGTATATCATAGACCTTGGAGCCGATGATGCCTTCCCCATCGGTACTGCCGTCCTGGGCCCAATCCTCGGTGGTGTAGTTCACGGAATCGGTATAAGTGCGGTCCACATCCACCACACTGCTGACGCTGACCTGCACATTCTCCGCTCCATACAGCGGGGCCAGCACCTGCATCACCTGGGTACGCACCCGGTTGTTCACCTGCTGCTCCAGCTGCATCTTGAGAGCCGAAGTATCCTTGGTATCCTTCAAACCATCCTCACCGGAATAGGTGTTGCCGTAGGAGTCCACGATCACCACATTCTCCACGCTGAGCCCCTGGAGAGAGCGGGTCAGCAGATTGCGGATGCCGGTGGCCAGCGTGTCGCTCACCGTCTCGCCATCCTTCATGGTGATCTTGGCATAGGCCGAAGCCTCCACCACATTGCCGCTGTCCAGCACATAGGTGCGGTCTTCGCCGGGGGTGAACTGCACTGTGGCGTCTTTTACCCCTTCCATGCTGCGGATGACCGCCGCGGTCCGGTCCTGCAATTCATAAAGGATCAGCTGGTTCCGCTCGGCCTCGGTGGTCAGGCTGCCCACATGGTCAAAATAGGTGGAATAGGCAAAGCCCGAATTGGGATAGCCCCGCATCAGAAGCTGGGCCTTCAGGCTTTCTTCCTGTTCTTCCGGCACCAGGATGGTGCTGTCATCTTTGATTTGATAATCGGTGACACCGTTGTCCGACAGATAGGTCACGATGTCGCTCATATCGCTTCGATTCAGTTCGGTAAACAGCGTGACATAGGTTTTGTTCTGGCTGAGCACCACTGCCACTGCAATGGCGGCCACCAGTACAACAAGCGCCGCCACCAACAGGATCTTGACCTTTTTCCCGGCGCTTGTCCAGCGCTGTTTTCCTTTTTTCAAAAAGCTTTTGATTTTTTCTTGCACAGCCCTTGCCTCCGCTCCGGGATGAAATTACGCATGTTACATGCTGATGCGCATCAGTTCACTGTATGCATCCAACGCTTTGTTGCGCAGCTGCACCAGCAGTTCCACCGACATGGCGGCCTGTGTCTGAGCAATGGTCAGTTCGGCCGGATTGTCCAGTTGCCCTGTGGCCAGCAGATACTGGGCCTCGTTTTTCGCCGCATCGGTTTCCTTCACATTGTCCACCGCCTGGCGGAACACATCGGCAAAAGGCAAAGAAGGCCCTTGATTTTCGCTGGCGGAACCGGTCTTTTCCCCAGACAGGTCTCCCCACAGCGGAAGAATCGGGCTCATGGTCTGTACTTCATTCATATTTCCCATCCCCATCGAGAGTTTCTTTTATTATTTTCCAATCTCCAGCCCTTTGGCCGTCACTTGCTTCAGCACATTAAAGGCAGTCACATTGGCCGAATAGGCCTGGTTGGCCGCCATGGCATCGGCGATCTCCTTCACCAGATCCACATTGGGCATTTCCACATACCCCTGGTCGTTGGCATCGGGATGCGTGGGGTCATAGACCAGCTTGAAATCCGAAGGATCTTCTGCGATCTCGGTAACCCGCACACCTCCCTGCTGCTGGGGCTGATTTCCCCGGGCCCGCTCCAAAGCGGCCTGGAAAGCGGTCTGGTTGCTTTGGGACTCCAACACCACCACCTTACGCCGGTAAGGGCCGCCCCCTTCGGTACGGGTGGTATTCATATTGGTGATGTTCTCCGACACCACATCCAGGCGCAGCTGCTGAGCCGTCAGCCCAGAGCCCACCACATTCATCGAACTCAAAAAAGCCATTGGAAAACCTCCTTATCCCCGGATGGCCGTGCGCAGAATGGAAAAATCGCTGGAAATAGAGTCCATCACATATTGCAGCTGATAGCCGTTGCGGGCCAATTCCACTGCCTGTTCTGTGATATTGACGCCGTTGTCATCCATCCGCGTGCTTTCCTGGGCCTGGTGAACTTCCAGCCGGGAATCCTCGATGGCCTCACGAAATGCAGTGTTCTTGCCCTGCTTTTCCCCGGCCGCTTGACGGATGGCGTTGTCCAGTGATTCTTCAAAAGTTGCGTATTTTGTTTTGTAGTTGGGGGTTTCCGCATTTGCGATATTATCCAAAATGCATGATTGCTTCGTCCACAAAAAATTCATGGACCGCTGCAGCATCAATGCTGAATTGCTCTCCAACAATCCCATTTTCCTGTCGCCTCCCTGCATCTGATGAGCTGTTATTTTCTTCAAAATTCGACAATAGCAACAAAAAAAATTTCAATACAGTGCATTAAAAACACCATATTGCCGTTCAATTAGATAAATTTCTCATTATCTCCTATTTTACTGTATATATCGTGATTTTTCAAGGTGTTCCCCTCTAAAATGTAAATTTTTCACCTTCCATTTTCAGCCTTCTGCTCCTGCATTTCCATATGATTCTATTCTTTTTCCCATAAAAAAAGAACCAAAAAGCTGAAAAGCCGCCCGCTTTTCAAGAAAGCGGGCGGCTTACAGGTATAATAGAGGAAAATTTACAATGTCAGGGCTCTTTCCAGCACCACGGCCATCTCGGCCCGTGTCATGTTGGAGCGAGGATTCAGCATCCCTCCCGGCGTACCGGTGATGATGCCGTAGTACACCATGGTGGCCGTGGCGTCTCTTGCATAAGCAGACACCTGGGCTCCATCCCGGAAGCCATCAAGAAGGCTTTGGTCTCCGCTTCCCAGACTCCAGCCTACGGCCTGCATGGTCCGCTTGAGCAGCACCATGGCATCCTGACGGGTGATCGGATCTTTGGGATGGAAGCCGCCGTCGGGATAACCGGTGGCAATGCCTACCCCTTGGGCCACCCGAATGGCCCGGCCATAATAACTGTCCTGGGGCACATCATAGAAGCCGTCCCCCTCCACCGCAGGCAGAGGGAAGGCCCGATAGAGCATGAGCATGAAGTCCCCGCGGGTAATCTGTCCGGCCGGCTGGTAAGTGCCGCTGCCCACGCCGGTGACGATGCCATCCTGGAACAGGCTGTCCACGGCTCCCACAGCCCAGGCATAACCATCCATATCGGTGAAATACCGGGACCCGCTGCTGCCGGGTACAGTAATACGGATCTGTCCTTGATAGACATTCCCCAAGCTGTCTTTTCCCAGATAGGTGAGTCGAGTGGTACCCTGGAATCCCGATCTGGCCACGAAGGTCACTTCCGAAACAGAAGGACTGGAGGAGGGGTAATACACCGTATTTTCCGTCACCTGACTGGAAGAACTACCCAACCCTTCGTAGCGATAGTAGAGGCGTCCGCCATCGCTGGAGGAGCTGTCAAAGGTAACCGAAACCAGACTGCCCAGTCCCCGATCCCGGCAGGCCCGGACGAAATCATCGGACCGGAAAGAAACCGTTCCCCCGCTGGTGGTGTAGGAAATCACCGTAGGTGAAGCCGGGGATGCCACCAAAATCCGCACCTGGCCTTCGAATTTGTCCCCGCCAGTGCTCCACCCGGTAAAGGGAATGGTCACCGTGCCGGAAAAATTCTTATTGGTCTCAAAGCGCACCTTTTCCAGATAGGGGCTTTGGGTAAAGTAATAATTGGTGGAGGAGGACGCTTTGTTCGAGCTGGAACTGCTGCTCTGATAATACAGCGTGCCCGAAGAAGAAGACGGCAGGGTGGTAAAGCGTACATAATTCAGATTCCGGCCGGTCATATGCTGAGAAATCTGATTGAAATCGGCATCGTTAAAAATCACTCCGCCGCCGCTGGTCACCTGGTAGTTCACCTGGCTGCTGCCGGTTTCCACTCCGATCTCCACCGTGCCTTCCATCTTCACCCCGGCCGTATTCCAGGCGGTGTAGGGAATGGACACCGTACCGATAAAGCCGCTTTTGGGCACAAAAGTTACCCGATCCAAATAGGGCGAGGACGAGCGGTAATAATTTTTGCTGGAGGACACCTTGCTGTCATAGGAGCCGCTGGAGGTGTAGGTATAATACAGCGTGCCTTCGGAAGAAGAAGGCAGCTCAAAACGCACATAGCTCAGGGTACCGCCGGTGATCTCTTTGCAGACGCTGTTGAAATCTTTGTCATCAAAGGTCACTTTGCCGTTGCTGTACGCCGAATAGCGCACGCTGCCCCGGCCGATCTTTCCTACAGCAATCTCCACTTTGCCGGTGAACCGGTTGCCGTTGATGTCCCATGCGGTAAATTCCACGGCCGCTGTACCCCAGTAGCTGCTGTTGGCCGCAAAGGTCACCCGACGCAAATAGGGAGAAGAAGTGCGATAATAGCTGCTTCCTGCGGCAACACGGCTGTCATAGGAACCGCTGGAAGTGTAATTATAGTACAATGTGCCCACAGAAGAAGCAGGCAGGGTAAAGCGCACATAGTCCAAGGAATATCCGGTGACCTGCCGGGACAGGTTGTTGAAATCGGTGTCGGAGAATGTGAGCTTTCCGCCCTGGGAGATGGAGTAGTTCAGATCTCCCTGCAAATCGGCGGCATTGATCTTGATCTTCACCCGGCCCCGGAAAGAGCTTCCATTCACATCATAGGCCGTATAGGGCACGATCACTTCTCCCTGATAGTTGCCGCCAGGCACAAAGTACACATTGGACAGGCTGGGCGTACCGTTGCGCCGGTACTGTTTTGCAGAATCCACTTTGGTTCCTGGCTGCTGAGCGGAGATATACTGGTAATACAGCCCGCCGGCCTGGTTGTCCGGCTGAGAAAAGACCACACTGTCCAGATCCCGCCCTTTATAAACTTTGCACAGGCGGTTAAAATCGTCAGCGACAAACTGCACCGGCTGATTTCCCTTAGTGGAATAATAGATTTCCTCCCACTCTCCCACCCGCACTTCAATGGTTCCCTGGAAGAAGGTACTGCCATCGGCATAACCGGTATAATTGATCACGGCCGTGCCGCTGAAATCGTCCTTGGGCGCAAAGGTCACATCGGACAGGCCCATCTGTCCCAGCGAGGGAGAAAGATAATATCTTTCTCCAGTGCCTACGCCAAAACCGGTATCCCCCTCATTTTGATAACGGTAATACAGCGTTCCCTGGCGAGTGCTCACCGTCAGGCCGCTGACATAGCTGAGGGACCGGCCCAGCACATTCTGGCATTGGGTGCTGATGGCCGACTCCACCTGAGAAAACTCCAAAGGCTGCCCGGCCTCCACCGACCGGGAAATCACCTGAGCGGTGTTCCGTTTGACGGTGACCTCGCACTTTGCCGTATAAGTGGTGTTCACCACTTTGGCCGTGATGGTGCTTTTGCCTTCTTTTTTCGGCATAAGATACCCGTTGCTCACCGCCACCACATTGGTATCGCTGCTGGTCCATTCCACATTCCTGCCCAGCTGATTGCCGAAAATATCACACCTCAGGGTGTAGTTTTCCCCTTCAAAAAGGGTGATGGCACTATCTTTGAGCACAATACCCTGGACAACGACGGTGGCCGAGGCCACCTTGGTGGTCGATGAGGCTGTGATTTGAGTTTTACCCGCATTGTGGCCGGTGACAACCGTAGTCAGCTTATCACTACTGCTCAAAGAAGCAATATTGGGATCCAATGTGGCCCAAGTTACCTCCTGAGGTGCTGTAGTGGGAGATACCGTTGCTTGTAAAGTAGCTGTTTTTCCCGGCGCCACTTCCACCGTATCCGGGGAGATTTTCACACCTGCCGGATCAGAGGGAGAAACGGTGACTTCACAGGCCATTGGCCCTATAGTTTGACCACCGATTTTCACTGTCACCGTCAAAGTAGCCGGCTTTGTCTGAGTAGTTTCCCCCACCCCTACTGCTGTCACAGTGGCATCAAAGGAATTTTCTGTGGGCTCCACTTTAATGCGGTTTCCATCTCCCGCTTTTACTTTCCATTCAATCGTACCCTTGTCCGCCTGAAATGCGTCCCAATCCATGACAGTGCTTGCACCATCAACAGTTTTTTTGCTCACCGTGACCGACAATGTTGCGGTTTCTTCCACTTTCATGGTGGGAAGAGAGTTATTGCTCAATGCGGCTGTGTATGTGACTTTCCCTGCTCCCGACTCCTTCCCTGCATCTTCTCCTTCAGCCATCGCCGGAGGCATAAGAGAAAAGAGCATCAAGGCGGCCAGCAAAAAGCCGGTGAGCCTTTGGCGGAGATTCTTTTTTCCAACCATCATCCATTCTCCTCCTTGCGGAATAAAACGGCGGGGACAGGGCGCTGTCCCCGCCGTTCGGTCATTGGTGTGTACTGTTTTCGTCCTTCGTTTGCTAGGAAATAATTACCCAACCGCCTCTGACCACATTGTCCAAGCCGGTTTTGTTCGCCTGATACTCCAGCACGATTTTGGATTTTGTACTGTTGCCGCTGGCATCTGCAATATATCCATCGCTGAACAATGTCAATGTATCGCCTTCCCGGACGCCGGAGTATGTGAAAGTAAAGGTACTGCTGATGGAACTGTTGGTAACCGGGAGCAGTTTATCCACATTACCGCCCATATGCTTAATGAGCACCTTTTTGCCCGGAGTAACCGTTCCGTCATCTTCCAAAACGGCATCTGATTCGCTTCCCGTTTTGCTCTTGTTCAGCATGGCGCAAATCTTCTGTGTATCGCCATTTTCCGGAATCCAATACAGGTTCTCGGAGAAATTCAGCGTCAGGCTGCCTGTAAAAGTTCCGTCACTCTTCTTTACGCCGTTGGCACCGGGAGCATACAGAACAGGAGGTGTTTTATCTGGAATGTGCACATTGGATACCGCTTTAAAAGCGTATTCTCCACCCAATACATTCTTTGCTACCGCAATGCAATAATAATTGGTGGCGCTTTGGGGATCCATGTCTTTTGTGAAATCCTGGGTAAATTCCTTGTCTGCTTTGGTTGTGGTATTGCCGGTCGCGCCAGGGGAACCGCCATCTCCCTGACCACGAAGAACAATTTGCTCTATGGTGTCTCGAATTTTCTTGCCTTCGCCTTCCTTTGCCGGCGGCTCTGCATACAAGTCAAACCAGGAATACCCGCCGGTACCGGTGCGCATGATCGCCCCCAGTACAGTCATTGTGTCTGCCTCGTTGCCAGCTGCCGTCTTAAATTCCTCCAGCTTACTGCTATCCACATACTGTTGGAATTTTTTGTTGAAAATATCGGGAAGTTCCGTACCTGCAAAGAGCACATAGTTCAAATCCGCATCTTCCGAAGTGGTGAAACCCACACTGGGGCTCAGCTCTTGCATGATGATATAAGGCTTCACCACATCACCAGTGGTAAACCGATAACAATACACCGGAGAATAAATCTGAGAAGTGCCTTTGATAACGAAATAAACCACATAGTCCTGATTGGGGATCAAGTTGTTTACGGTCACCGACTGCACACTGGCACCGCAGGTAAGGGAGCCATATTCCACATCAGAACTGACCATATACTTCCCTGGATCCACAATCGTATTGTAAGAAGGTGTGGACACCGGCGCTATAAAATTATCCTTCCCATTGTTGTCAATTCCATCATTCTGTCCCGATTCCGGCAACTCCTCATATGCACCTCGCCCTGTCCCACTGGGGCTGTAATCCTTCCCATCGGTGCCAATGGTGCTCACATTGCCCCGTTTGGCCACCACCCAATAGATGGTGCCCACCCGGTCCAGCATCAGATCCATACGCACCACCGAATCGCCGGGGGTGAATGTAGGTCTGTCATTGATGAAATGAGGGGCCGTCTGATCCCGGAAGGGCTTATACAGAGTCAATGTGGAAGGAACACCGATGTTGGTCAGTTCTTTTCCCACCAGGTTGTTCCAGCTTTCCTCCCAGCCGCCTACGCCCATACGGCCCAGGCTGTCGTTGCTGCCTGCAATGGCATTTACATCCATCTGTACCGTACCATTCCAAGTCTTCCGGTCTCCATCACCATTGACTTTGATAAAGTGAACGGCGTATTCATAAACAGTACCCTCTTTGACTTCTTTCAGCGGTTGGAAGATTGGTGAATTGGGCTTCGTATTGTCCTTATCATTCACCCGAACACTGGCGCCGCTGCGTTTGGTGTTGCTGTCAATGGTGATGGTAAAAGGCTTATCTTCCGCATTCACTCTTTCCCATTTCTCATTGCCGCTGACTCTGCTGCTGACTCTTTCGTACAGATCAAATTCCACGGTGGTATCCGACCAAAGGATCATATCCCAGCGAATGCCGTCTTCCACCTTGTCTGTGGACACTGGGTCCATTCGCCAATACAGATCCAGCTCCGGTTTAACACCGCCGCTGCCGGTGTCGATCTCCGTTTCGGTATTGCTGCCGGGAGACAGGTTGACCTGGGCAAACACGGTGGTAAAGGGATCCAACTTGGTAACGCCCATCACATTTTTGGTTTCTGAAGTATCGGCAATTCCCTGGACCTCAAAATAATAGGTAGCGCCGCTTCTCAGATTCAATGCACTCTGGGTTTTTTCATCTTTTGTGGGGAAGGTCACCACGGTTTTCCCCTGTTCCAGCTTGATTTCCGCATACCGATAATCGATAACCCAATCGGCTTTTTTATCCGCACTTCCGGTGGCCTCTGCCACTTTCTGAGGCAAGCCGCTGCCGGTATCAGCATACAGGACGATCTCATTTTGGAGAATACTGGCCATTCGATTCCGGGCAACATCTTTCTCTGTATCGGTGGAAGCCGTCGTCACCGCTTCATAGAGGCTGACCAAAGTAGTGTTCGTTTCCGCATCCTGCACCGCTTCGCTGAATACCAGACGGATGTCGGTATCGGCCAGGGGATGATCTTTTTCATCGGCATTATACCGGGTGAATTCCTGGGTTACGGTAGGAGCGTTGGGGTCCAGGGTGTGAATGGTGATCATTTTCACCGAGGCCGAGTAGTTGCCCGCCTTATCCTGGGCCACATAATAGAGATCATAGGCCGTTTCCTTGGACAGACCGCTGACGGTGAAGGTCGCATCTTTTCCCGCCGTCATGGATGACTTGCCGCTTTTCAGCGCATTCATACCAGCGGCCACCTGGAGCTTAGCCGTATCGCTGGTCAGATCCACCTTCCCCGACTGGCCGGCCAGAGGCTTGGGATACTCTGTCCCCTGGGGCACGATAACCCAATACAGGGTACCGGCTTCGTTCAGGTTGGCATAAAGCCCCACCGAGGTCTCCTTGACACTGTTGACGGTGAGTTCGGTCTGGAAGACCGGCGGCGTTTTATCCACTGTGGTAAAGGTGAGCTTTTTCACCGCAGAGCTGCTGCCGCCCTCGATGTCGGTGAGCCACAGATACAGATCGTAGGATTGCAGCTCTTCCAGAGGCCTATTGTTCACATCAAAAGTATAGGGTGTGTTTTTGCTCACATCCAAAGAACCATAGCCCAGATTGCCGGTGACGGCATTGGCCTTGAAATCCCCCCCGGTGGGGGCCTTGGAGCCCTTGGGCAAAACCGCATAATAGAGGCGGCAGGTCTTGGTGGCCATGGTGGTCACCTGAGCCGACACATTGGTGACGCGGGACAGATAGGGATAGCCTGTGGCAAAGGCCGGCACTGTGTTGTCCGGGGTGGTGAAGGAAATGACCTTCACCGGGCTCTGATCTTCCCGGGCATCCACCAGCACCGCCGACAGATAATAGGCGCCGTCGGAGGTGAGGCCGCTGATCTTAGCGGTGGCCGTCTGGCCAGAGCCGGTGACAGACACACTGCCTTTTTTCAGAATGGTGCTGCTATACGAAGGAGGATTGATCAGATCCTGTGCATTCACCGAGCCATCGGTCACCGAAGTCACCGCCCAGTAAATTGTTCCTTTTTTGTTGGCGGCAAACTTGGCCGTGGCACTGGTGGGCGCCAGATCGGCGATCTGGGGATAGCCCGCCAGCATACGGGGATCGGCGGACGACTCCGCCGCCGCTTCGGTGTCCATCACTTCTCCGTCGATATTGGCTTTCACACCAGGGCGGATGATGATCTGATCGGGCAGCATGGATACCATGCTGCCGTCGGCGTTGACCGTCAGGTTGGCCACATCGCCGTCACCGGTGACAGTGGTACCCACATCCAGATTCAGCTGATCCACCGTGGCCCCTGCGGCAATGTGCAGAGTAGAACCGGTGGCTTTTTCGTCGATGGTGATGGTTTCTACCTGCCCGGACTCCACACCGATGTAGGACTTGGGAGTATAATTGACCACCTTTTTTACATTGCCGGAAAGTTTGAGGACCCGGCCATCTTCTCCATCCATCTGGATTTCTTTGAGGCCATAGCCGCTGGCCGTCCGATCCACAATATAAGTATCGGTGCGCACGCTGGTCACATCCACCGCGCCATCGCCTTCCACCCGCAGGGATACCTGCTGGTTTTTCAGGTTGTCCACGATGATTTTGGAGCCGTTTACATTGCGCAGCACCAGGCTGTCGTCGCCGCCTTCACTGACGCCGCCGCCGCTGAGGACGATCTCACCCAGCACGGTGACATTCTCCAGCAGCACATTGCCCAGGTCCACGCCGGCGGTCACATACAGATTGCCCGCAATGGTGGTATTTTTCAGTGTGGCTCCGGAGGCAGTGATCAGCACATTGCCGTACACACTGCCCAGCTGGTACCCTTCCGCCTTGGATACGGGAGTACCCACCGCGTTGACCACCATGATGGCGGTCTCACCCCGGGTGATGGGGTTGTGGGGCCGGAAGCTGCCGTCGGGATAACCGGAGATCAGCTTATAGCTGGCGGCCGTGTCCACCAGTCCCCGGCTCCAGCTGCTCAGCTCGCGGCTGTCGGTAAAGCTGGTGCTCTCGCCCACGCTGGCCTGCATCATCAGATTGCGGGCCAGAATCACAGCGGCTTCCTCCCGGGTGATCTCCTTGGTGGGAGAGAAGGTGCTTTTGGATGTGCCGTTGATATAGCCCACATTGTAGGCAATGGCCACATCGTCCGAATACCAGTCGCTTTCCTTCACATCTTTGAAGGGAGTCGTTCCGATCTTTTTATAACCAAAAGCCCGGTTGATAATGGTGACGAATTCCGCCCGGGTGATGTTGTTGCCCGGGCGCAGATTGCCCTGGATATCTCCCCGCATAAAACCCCAATTCACCATTTTGTTCAAATAGGGCTGCATATAGCTGGCCGCCTGGGCCTCGCCACTCCACTGGGGCATCAGCCCGATCAGCATCGCCAGTGTCAGCAAAAGAGCGCTGACGCGCCGCAAGGCATTTCTGGATCTCACATTCTTCCTTCTCATGCTGGTACTATCGTCCTTTCTTGCCAAACGGCATCCATGCTAGTGGGGTTTCTTTTGAAGCTGTATGGAAAAAACCGCTTCCCGAACCATGCTTTCCTCTTCCCGCAGCAGATCTACAAACTGTGCGGCATACAAAGGTTCCTTCCTGGAGGAGGATCTCCGCCGCAAAATCTTCATCCGCAGCACAAGAGGCTGGCTGGTCACCGGGATCACCACTTCCATCTGCTCTCCTTCCTTCAGCTGGGCGTCGCAGAAAAAGGCGATACCGCCACAGCTGAGGTCGGCACTCTCAATGGGCAAACGGCCTGTGGGAAGGTACACAAAGCTTTCAAACTGCACCGGTATGCGCAGGTTTTCCCGGACTTTGCTGCCCAAATCCCGCACGGCTTCCACCCAGAGCATATTGTCCCGCCGTCGAACCACATGGCCTTCGGCCGCGGCACAAGGGCCATCGGCTCCCACCAGGCTGATGTGATCCAGATCCCAAACCAGCTCTTCTTCGCCCTGGGAAAACTCCAAGCGCCACATGGGCTCACAAAGCTCCTGTGCTGACTGGCAATGGGCCACAGCTTCTCCCTCGCTGTTCAGCACCAGGTATTTATGCATCACTGCTTTTCTCCTCCTTCTTCTGTTCCAGCCGCTGGGCCCGCTGCCGACGGAACTTCTCCGGGTCATCCGGGTCAAAATTCAGAAAATACACATATATCTCCACGATGGCTTCGTACAATTCCTTTGGAATTTCACGCCCCAGCTCCATCTGGGAAAGCACTGTGGCCAGAGAATTGTCCTCGTAAACGGGCACGCCGCTGTCGGTGGCCACTTCCACGATCTTCTCCGCCATATTGCCCATGCCCGACGCCACGATCACCGGTGCGCTCTGGCCCGGGCCATACTGGAGAGCCACAGCCCGCCGGGGGCTCTGTTCGCTAGATTTTGACATTTACGCTCCTCTTCCCTTCAAACAGGTGGGGGAACACATCGGTGATGGCCAGAGGCTTCTCCTCCTTGATCACCCGGATGCTCTTCCCATCCAGGCCATGGCTCTTCAGAATCTCCCGTATATCCTGGGCGATCACTTCGCCGTGACGGGACATGGTCTCCGGCCCATAGACTGAAAGGTCCACCTGACTGTCGATCGCTCCCAGGGCCATCTCCAAAAAGCCCAAGTTCTGGATATCCATCTTGAAGAGGAACTGGATCTTCCCCTCCTGATTTTTTCCGGCTTCCGATCCTTTCTCTTCATCCTGGGCATCCGGGTCCACCCAAAACTCCCCATAGGACATTTTCCCGTCCCATTCCATGGGCAAAAGCCCATGGCGCAGGGGCATATACACGCTCTCGTTGATCAAAATGGCCCGGATGATTTCCTGGAAGGCCTCCTGAACCTGGCTGCCGCATTCCCCCCGCAGGGCGTACTGGGCCAGACTGGCCAGGCGCTCGGAGAACACATCCTGCTGAGAGGCCTGGGTGAAGGGGTTTTCCCGCAGCAGCTTCAGCAGGGACGCATCGTCCAGCCGGTTGAGCCCCTCCAGCACATCCCCATAACCGCTCAGCTGGCGGAATGCAGAAAGCAGGCCTTCCTCTCCCCCGTTTTCATACCGGGTGATGTTGAGGACCAGCAGCCGCAGCAGAGAACGGGCCGTTCCCAAATCGTGGGTACGCTCCACATAGTTTCCCAGGTAGGGCACGATCTCCCCTTGGAGCAGCTTCAGGTTTTCGCCCCGGGTACCCGCTTCCAGGCCGTTTTCCAGCCGGGCCGTCATGTCCAGCAGCCGGTCATGCCAGCTTTTGGGCAGATAATCGGGAAGCTGCTTCAGAATCTGCATCATGGTACGACCGATGTGGTCGGTGGACGAAAAATCGCTGTACCGCTTGAGAAAGCCCAGGATATCCTGCCGCACCCCTTCGCTGGGGATGGTCTGATATGCCTGGCGCAGCAAAGAGAGCAACGGGCCGGAAAACCGGTTGCCCGATTCCATTTGGGTGAGAAAAAACTGCCGGAAGCTCTCTCCGTCCATGCGGAACAGCTTGAGAAATTCAGATATTTCCTCTGCCAACCCTGCCTGAAGACCAGGCGTCATCGCCAGTCCCCGCAGCCAAGTGACCGCCTTGAGGATCTCCGCTCCCAGATCGGGAGCCTCCCGCAGATTCTGCAAAAAGACCTGGAGATTGGAGTCATACCGCAGGGCCGTGGACTGCAGCGCATCATCGGCGCCGCTTTGGTCGGTCCTGGCATCCGGCCGGCCCACTCGGGTAGGGTCGGGAATATTTTGGATCTGTGTATCGTTGGGCTTGACGGTGGTGGGTACGGTCCGGTTGTTGTTTGGCCCGTCATAATTGGGTACCGGATTTGTGACCCCCATCAAATTCGCCATAATCTATCACCTTTTCTTTTGGGGCGCGCCCCAAGCCGTCTGCAATTTTTCAGGATGGAAATGACACTTTCTATCTGTATGCTCTTAATCTTTTGAAAATCCTGCCGATAAAAAATCAGAAGTAATATGAAAAAAGGAAGGGTTCTACATATGAGTACGGGCAACGACAGCATCTTGGATGCATACCTTTTTGAAACCAACGGCCTTCTGGAGCAGCTGGACAGCATCGTGCTGGCCGCTGAACAGCAAGACACCTTCTCTGACGACGACATCAATTCCATCTTCCGCATCATGCACACCATCAAGGGTTCTTCGGCCATGATGGAATACAATTCCCTCATGACCATTGCGCATCGGGCGGAGGATCTTTTCGCCATTATCCGGGAAAAGTCCATCGCCATTGTACCGGAATCGCTCCGTCCGAATCTGTTCGATCTTCTTTTTCAGACCATCGACTTCTTCCGTCAGGAGATCGACCACATTGAAAACGGGCAGTCCCTTACAGATGATATCGACACCCTTTTACAAAAAATTAATAGCTTTATCACACAAATTCAAGGCGGGGGGGATGAGGCCCAGCCCGATGCATCGTCGGCTGCACCTTCCGCTTCCGGCGCCTTCCCCTATGTGCTCCAGATCTTCTTTGACGAAGGCTGCGGCATGGAAAACCTGCGGGCCTTCATGCTGGTGACCTCCATCAAGGACATCTGCGCCGAAGAGGAATTTTCTTATTATCCCGCCGATGTGGAGCATGATGCCTCCACTGCCGCCCAGATCATCGAATCCGGTTTCCGCCTGTCCTTTGCCAAGGCCAGCGACCGGGACAATGCCATCCATGTGGTCACCGATATGGGCTTTGTGCGCACCTATCAGGTGATCGATGAGTCCCCGGAAACAAAGGCCGAGGCTCAGCCGGCCCAGGAACCGGCTCCCCAGCCGGAAGTCGCCGTGCAAAGCGCGCCCCCGGCTCAGCCGGAACCCCAGCCGAAGCCTGTCAAGGCCGCTTCCCCGGCTCCGGCCCCTGCGACCCCCTCCGCTTCCAAAGCAGAAAACACCGTCCACCACAAAGAGAGCCTGATCAGCGTCAACCTGAGCAAGCTGGACACCCTGGCCGCTGTGGTGGGTGAAATCGTCATCACCGAATCCATGGTCACCGCTTCTCCTGATCTGAAGGGACTGCGTCTGGATTCCTTCACCAAATCCGCCCGCCAGCTGCGCAAGCTCACCGACGAGCTGCAGGATGTGTCCATGTCTCTGCGGATGGTGTCGGTGTCGGCCACTTTCCAGAAGATGCACCGTATTGTGCGGGATATGTGCAAAAAGCTGGGCAAACAGGCCCGCCTTACCCTGATCGGCGAAGACACCGAAGTGGATAAAACCATCGTGGACAGCATCGGCGATCCCATCATGCACATTGTGCGCAACTCCATGGACCACGGTATCGAAGAAACTGCCCAGGAGCGGATCGACGCCGGCAAAGACCCGGTGGGACAGATCATTCTGTCGGCCCGTCACACCGGCAGCGAGGTCATCATCGAGGTCCAGGACGACGGCCAGGGCGTCAACTACGACGCCGTTCTGAACAAGGCCATCCGTCAGGGGCTGGCCGTTCCCGGAGTGGACTATTCCCACCGGGACATCCTCAATTTCCTTCTGGCCCCGGGCTTTTCCACCAACACCGAAGTCACCGAGTTCTCCGGCCGCGGTGTAGGCATGGATGTGGTGAAGAAGAATGTGGAAGATGTGGGCGGCACGGTGTCCATCACCAGTGAGCCCGGCCAGGGCATGACCACCACATTGAAGATCCCCCTGACCATGGCCATCATGGACGGTATGGAGGTCTCGGTGGGCAATTCCGTCTTCACCATCCCCATCCACAACATCCGCCAGTCCTTCAAGATCCAGCCCAGCGACCTGATCCAGGACGCCTCCGGCGGTGAGTTGTTCAGGCGCATGGGCCAGTTCTATCCGGTGGTGCGTATGCGGGATCTGTATCAGATTCCCGAAGGCCGTGAAAATGTGGAAGACGGCATCCTCATCTGGCTGGAGTCGGGAGAGCATTCCTATTGTCTGTTCGTCGATGAACTGTTGGGCGAACAGCAGGTAGTGGTCAAGCCGCTGCCCAGCTATCTCAACAGTTTCAACATCAAGAGCCGTGGCATCGCTGGATGCACCATTTTGGGTGACGGCAACATCAGCATCATCCTGGATGTGGGCAATTTGTATACCCCCATTCAGTAAGGCACAGGAGGCACAGGACAATGGACGAATATGAAATCTTCTCCTCAAACGCAGCTTCGGAGACATCGGATGCCGCTGCCGCTGCGCAGACCAATCAAAAATATCTGCTTTTCCAATCGGGAGGGCTTTTGTTCGGCGTAGTCGCCGATTATGTGGTGGAGATCATCACAAACCACACTGTCACTCACCTTCCCCTGGTACCCGATTATGTCAAGGGCATTATCAACCTGCGGGGACAAATCATTCCCATCGTGGACATCCGGAACCTGCTGGGCCAGCCTGCTGACAGTGCCGATTGCATCATCATTCTGAACATCGACGAAGTGATGGTGGGCATTCTGGTGGACACCGTCCAGCGCATGATCGATCTGGACCAGCAGAAAATCCTGCCCTCTCCCTCCTCAGAATGTCGCAAGCTGGTATCGGGTATGTGCTCTCTCTCCGATGGCCAGACCATGCTGGCCTTTGACTGCGCCCAGCTTCTGGGGTCATCCTACTAATCTCATCGATAGAAAGGCCGTGGATCGCTTTGGATATTCTCCATGATATCTCTATTTCCGACAAAGACTTCCACCGGCTGGTGGATTTCATTCAAAAAAACTACGGCATTGATCTGAGCAAGAAAAAGACGCTGATCACCAGCCGTCTGTCCCATTCGCTGCACCAGCGAGGCTATACCGAAATGGCGCCCTTTCTGGAGCATCTGTTTTCCACCAAGGACCCGGATGATCTGGAACTGATTCTCAACAAACTGACCACCAACTACACCTATTTCCTTCGGGAAACCGATCATTTCACCTATTTCCAAAACAAAATACTGCCGGAGCTGGCCGAAAAACACAAGCAGGACAAAGTGCTTTCCATCTGGAGCGCCGGTTGTTCCAGTGGTGAGGAGCCTTACACCCTTTCCATCTATCTCAAGGAATTTTTCGGCTCCCAGGCATCCCAGTGGGATACCCGTATTCTGGCCACGGATATTTCCCAGCAAGCGCTGGCCAAGGCCCAGAAAGGCCTTTACCAGATGCCCGCCGACATGCCCGATGCATGGGTACGCCGGTACTTTACCAAAGACCGGGCTTCGGGATTGTATCAGGTGGCTTCCTCCATTCGCAACAATGTGATTTTCCGTCCTTTCAATTTGATGGACCCCATCCATTTCCGCATTCAATTTGATGTGATTTTCTGCCGGAATGTGATGATCTATTTTGACCAGCCCACCCGGGATGCTTTGGTGCGCCGGTTCTGGGAAGCCATGCGTCCGGGCCCCACCTCTTATTTCTTCATCAGCCACTCGGAATCCCTGGGCCAGACCCCGCTGTTCCGCCTGGTGGCCCCCTCCATTTATCAAAAAAAGTAGCGGTTCCCGCTAGAATAAGAAAGGATCTTTTTTATGTTGTCCCAGCAAAAACCCATCCGCGTTCTGGTAGTGGATGATTCGCTGGTCGCCCGCAATATGATCACCAAAGGCCTGGAAAGCTATCCCCGTATCCAGGTGGTGGGGACCGCCATCAACGCCGTGGACGCCAAAACAAAAATTGCTCAACTGACCCCTGATGTGGTGACCATGGATGTGGAAATGCCGGGGATGAACGGGATTGATTTCCTGAAAAGCTTTCTCCCCCAGCATCCCATCCCGGTGATTCTGGTCTCCTCATTGAACCTGCGGGTGTTTGATGCTCTGGCCGTGGGTGCGGTGGACTTCGTCCGCAAGCCCGACGGCACCGAAAGCATTTCTTCCTTCCTTCGCTCTCTTTATAGCAAGATTCTGGTGGCTTCCTGTGCCAAGATCCGCCGGGAAACACTCCACCGACCCGCTCCGTCTTCTGCGGCGGCCGCTCCTCAGGTGGCCAGCAGCGGCCTTCCTTCCCATGTGCTGGACAATGTGATCATCGGCCTGGGCGCTTCTACCGGCGGCACCGAAGCCACTTTGGAAGTGATGAAACGGCTCCCGGCCGATACCCCGGGTATGGTAATCGTGCAGCATATGCCTGTGGGCTTTACCAAGATGTATGCTGACCGGCTCAACCGTCTGTGCCAGATGGAAGTGCGAGAGGCGGTAAACGGCGATGAAATTCATCGCGGCCTGGCTCTCATTGCCCCGGCTGATTATCAGGCCCGGGTGGTGCGCATGGGCAGCCGGTACACTCTGGCCTGCCAGAGCGGCGAAAAGGTCAGCGGCCACCGGCCTTCGGTGGATGTGCTCTTTTCCTCCATGGCCACCAGTGTCAAATGCCCCATGGTGGGCATCATCATGACCGGCATGGGCCGGGATGGCGCCACAGGGCTTTTGCAAATGCGCCAGGCGGGGGCTTACACCATCGGTCAAGATCAGGATTCCTGCGTGGTTTACGGTATGCCTGCCGTGGCCAAAGAGATCGGGGCCGTCACCGTCCAGGCCTCCTGCGAAAACATCGCCAGCGTGCTGATGACCCATCTGAAAACCTTGAAATAGTTGCAATATTGATATCCCCCCTTTGCGCATATAGAATGCACAAAGGGGGGTATTTATTACTGTGATATTTCTCTTTATTCCCAAAGGAAATATTCCATCCATAGCAACAGTTATTTTAACACCGGTCTGCAATACAGGAAAACTGCGTATAATAAGCCGGATATAGTTGATTTGTTATCTGGATCCGTTTGGACGATACCTGACTCATCTGATTCCCTCACTTTTTAAAGAAGGCCGGTTCCGAAGAACCGGCCTTTTCCATTCCGATTTGAATGTTTACGGATCGGCTTACTGCAGCAGCTGCAGCACGCCCTGAGGAACCTGATTGGCCTGAGCCAGCATAGCCTGAGCGGACTGGATCAGGATGTTGTTCTTGGTGTAAGCCATCATCTCGTCGGCCACATCGGTGTCGCGGATGGTGGACTCGGCGTCCTGGATGTTCTCGGTCATGACGCTCAGGTTGTTGGAGGTGTGCTCCAGACGGTTCTGCAGAGCGCCCAGATCGCCGCGGGTGGAGGACACGGTGTTGATGGCGTCCTTGATGGACTGGATGGCGGCAGCAGCGCCGGTCTGGCTGGAGATGTCCACCTTATCGATCCCCAGACCCTTGGCGTGCATATCGCCCACATTGACCTTCAGCTTGTTAAACTTGTCAGCGGTATCGCCGATCTGCAGCTCCAGACCGTCACCAGTGCCATCCGTAGTAAACTTTACAGTATCGTCTGCACCGGGCTTACCCAGTGCGTTATAGGTGATGGTCAGACCGTCGCCCACAGCATCAGCGATGTCGGCAGTTGCCTTCGTCTTGTCAACTGTGATCTTGATCGTCCATGTGCCAGTGGTGGTATCATTTCCGTCCTTGTCCTTGGGCTTTACGATCTGGGCTTGGATACCCTTAGTGGCAAAGTCACCAGACTCAATCTCCACACCGCCAACCTTCACCTTTTCAAGCGTCACTGCGCCATCTGCCGTCGCATGCTTGAGTTCAAAATAATCGCCATTTGCCAGCTTGCCACCGCTAACGGTCATGCAGTCCGCGTCACGAACGCCAGCCACCGCAGTGATCGCAGTCGTATTCTTGTAGCCGCCCAGATCGCCGTTCAGCAGCTTGGTGCCGTTGAAGTTGGAGCTGTCGGCAATGCGGTCGATCTCGCTCTGGAGGGCCTTGACTTCCTTCTGGAGGTTCAGACGGTCGACCTCGTTGTCATAGGTGCCGTTGGCAGACTGGGTGGCCAGAGAGTCCATGCGGTTGAGCATGTCGTGGACTTCCTGCAGAGCGCCCTCAGCGGTCTTTACCAGAGAAACGCCGTCCTTCACGTTCTTGGAAGCGGCCTTCAGACCGGTGATCTGGGCGCGCATCTTCTCGGAGATAGCCAGACCGGCGGCGTCGTCGCCGGCGCGGTTGATCTTGTAGCCGGAAGACAGCTTCTCCAGGTTCTTAGACAGAGCGCTGGTGTTGTTGTTGTAGTTGCGGTAGGCGTTCATCGCCATGATGTTGTGTTGAATACGCATAAAAAAATCTTCCTCCTTGAAAATTTAACGAAGCAAGCTCCATCTTGCTCCTTAGGTATTCTTCCGTCCCTTCCGCAGGCCTGAACAGAAGGGACGGCTGAAACCTTACACTACTTATATCGCACCTGTTTTTCAAAAGATAATGGCTTTTGAAAAATTTTTTCATTACGCATAGGTGTCGATATATTTACCCATAGGCGGCTGCTCCGGCAGCATCTCCAACAGCTGCTGTACCGCCGCTTCCTGGGAATCCATGGCCTTCTTGGTGACGGCCGTGGAATAATCCACCGAAAGCTTAGCCGCCGAAAGGGACATGGCTGTGGCGGCAATTCCGTTCATCATATCCACAAAAAACACCTCCTTTCGGTGTTTTTCCATTCTTATTCCGGCTTCTCCGGGTGAGCCTCTTTGGCTCCACCCAGAGAAAAGATCGATTCCAGCTGCTCCACCGTTTGAAGCGAGGCCACATCCTCTGCAGAATCCCGGTTGGCATTGGCGGCCTGCTGCAACTCACTGCGCAGAATCAATACATCCCGCGGGGCGTCGATGCCAATGCTCACCGTTCCGTTGGGGTCTACCCCCAAAATGGTGATATTCACCGAATCGCCCACCGCAAAGCCATCGCCCGCTTTTCTCCGTAAAACCAGCATTATTCCGCACCCCCATTGGGAAAGCTCCCCAAACGGTGGCGCATGGTATAATCGCTCTGCTCCAATATCACCTGTACGGCCCGGCGGCTTTGATCGTTGATGACCACCGGACACTTCATATTGACTGTGCTCTCGCTCACCGGCTCCCGCACGGCGCAGAGCACATAATAACAAAGCTCCTGACTGGTCTCCACTTCCATGAGTTTCAGCTCTTCCGGAGTAAGCACCGGCGCATAAGTGGGATCCAAAGAAAAGGGGTTCATGGCGATAAAGGCCAGGGGCGGGGTCTTCAGGCTCTGAAAGCAAAAAAGATTCCCTTGGCTTCCCGCAAAGGGCAGCATCAAAAAGTCCTTTTCCTCCTCAAAGCCAAAAAGCCCGCTGGGAAAAGAAATGACCTCTTCCTGCTCATACTCCACAGGGCCGAAGTATTTCGTCTCGGTCTTCATGGAATCCACTCCTTACGCTTTCACATCCACCGGTTCATAGTCCGGATCGGAAGAGGGCGGCACATACAAAGGCCCACCCACATATTTGATCACCACATCGGGCCGCTGCGTCATGGTGAATTCAATATCACCAGGCACAAAGGTGAAGTTCATCTGCTCCATCCGCCAATCGAAATTGAGCTTATCCATCTCATAGCGGATATTCATCTCCCCGCCGTCCCAGGAAATATCCGGGGCCGCCGAAGGCAAAAACTGTACATTCAGCTGAACCGGCTGCTGCAAAGTAGCTTGACGGGCCAGCTCTGGGATGACGCTCTCCCCAATCTTGGCTTCCATCATCATCCGCCCCTCCCGGGCCAGAATACCAGTGGCCTGATAGGCCGCCTGCATTCCCTTTTGCGCACCCTGCTGGATGTTCTGGGCCGTTGTAGGCATCACCGAGCTGCGAGCCTCAAAGGTGTCGATATTCACCCGAATGGGTTGGCTGCGGATCTGCAATCCACCCTTATCCCGGGATACCTCCATCTGGGCTGTGCCTCGGGCATATTCCAGCAGGGCATCGGTCACTTTCATCTGAATCTCAATAGGTATTGTTTGAATTTCTATCAACGGATACATCTAAACCGCTCCTTCCCCCTGCATCCGCAGTCATTACAAGCCCCCTGGGCTCTTCTTTTTATTTCATATAATCCATCAGCGACTGAGGGATCACATTGACTCCCACCTGCAAAGCAGCGCTGTAACACAGCTGGGCCCAGGACAGGGCCATTACCGCATCAGCCGGCTCCACATTCTCCAGGCTCTGCCGCTCGGTGTTGAGCGAATCAAAGGTGTTTTTCAGTGTGGTTCCGTTGGCTTCCAGGAAATTGGCCTTGGCCATCAGCTCCGAATGGGCATCGCTCATGCGCTCATGGGCATCGTTGAATTTATTGATCAGTCGGTTGGCCTCTTCTTCGTGGCCCTTCCAGGGATCCCCCTTGTTCTCCGGATCATAGCTTTCGAATACCTCGGCCATGCGCAGCATGATGGAAGCCAGATTCTTAGGGTCTCCGTCGTCATCCACTCCATATCCCAGCACTTTGATGCCGGAAATGGAGGCGTCAAAGGCAGTGGACTTCACGACCTTCCCATCGGCATCCAACTGGAAACCCAGTCCGATGTCCACATAGAGAGGATCCTGCTTGGCCCACATATCCAGCACTTCCTGATTTTTCATTGCCGTGCCATCTTTTTTCAAGATGGGTTTATTGTTTTCATCGAGATAGTCATCACCCAGTTCTGCATCCACTTTGACGCCCCGATAGGTCACATGGCCATTCTCAATGGCAAAAGGCGCCTTCTGGTTGTCCGAACCGGCAAAGATAAAGTCCTGATCATAACGGCCATTCAGGCTCTGGATAATGCTTTCTGCACCGGAGCGCAGAATCTGAGCCTGGGTGTCCAGATTATCCAGGTTGGTGCCGTTCAGCCCTTCCATGGCCGGCACTTTACCCAGTTCATGGGTCAGATCGTTAATGACGCCATCCATAATGCTCCAGGCCGTCTCAAATTTGCTGGTCACCGTCTTGTTGTTGTCATACTGGGCCCGGGTGGCATTGAGCGAACTGTGGATCTTGAACGCCCGGGTAGCTCCTGCAGGATTTTCTGCATAAGTGCTGAAGCTACGCTGGGTCATGACCTGGGTCATGGCCTTGTTCAGCTGATTGGTGGTGGTCATCAAATTATAACGGTAATTGAAGAGCGTACCGTTTGTAGTAATGCGTGTCATGGTGCGTTTCCTCCCTTTCTCCCATTACATGGCCAGCAGGGAATCCAGTGCCTCGTCCAATGTTGTCATCAGGCGGCAGGCCGCTGTATAAGCTTTCTGGTAGACCATGAGGTTTGCAGCTTCGTCATTGAGATCCACGCCGGACAGGCTGTCCCGATCGGTATAGATCTCATTGGCGGTGATCGCATAGTTGTTATACACCGAGCTGGTGCTCATCTGATCCTCCGCCAAAGTGGACTGGATGTGCAGCAGCATATCTTCAAAAGTGCCTTCATAAGGAGAGCCTACCGCATCGCCCACCAAAGTTTTGGGGTCAAATTTCACTTTCTTTTCAAACAGGGACAGGAAGGCAGCCAGATTGCTGGTATCACCGCTGGAAGCACCGGGATCCTGGGAGGGGATCATGGAAATCGAACCCTCACGCCAGCCCTTGGACACCGAAATATTGGCTGCAGTAATTCCCTGACCCTTGGCATCGGTGGTGTCATTGGTGTCGCTGCCAATGCTGAACAGATTGCCCATGCCGGGAATCTTCACATTTTTCACATTGTTCAGCGCGTTCATCTCTTTGGCCAATTCCCGGGCCAGGCTGTCCAGCGCATGACGGTAATAGGGAATGCCCCGCTTGACAGCGGCATTTTTATCCACCTTTTCCACTGTGCCCTTGGTGGTATATTCTCCGCTTTCTGTGAGCATCTCCCGCCGGGCCTGCAAAGAACCGTACAGGTCATTATCCCCCAAAGCCACATCCTTGTCTTTATCGTTCTTCTTCTTCCCATCGGCATCCCGCAGGGCATACAGCTGAATATTGTAATTTTCATCATCGGGGAGCCGACCGATCTTGGCTGCATATTTTCCATCGATCAGTGTATTCTGCTTCCCGGTGCCCAAGGTCACAGTGAGTTTCTCCACCATAAATCCGGCACCCAGATCTTCCATGGTGTATTTCACATCGATGTCCATATACTGGCTCAGCTCATCCAGCAACATATTCCGGGAATCCCGCAGTTCCAAGGCATCATCGCCCCGGATATCGGCATCCCGGATAGATGTATTCAGATCCTGGATGTTCTTCAGGATATCATTGACCTTCTGGATATCCTGATCCAGATAGGTCTCATAGGTACCCTGGAGATTTTCCAGCTTCTTCGCGGTGCTGTTCAGGTATGTACACAGGGCCGAAGCCGACTCGCGAATCAGGCTGTCATATCCCTGGATGCCGTTGGTCACCGCTTTGCTGATCAGATCCCGCAGATCGTTGAGCTGGCTGAGGATGACGCCGTCGTCCTGCTCCCCGTCGCCTTTGCCCACTTCGTCCAGAATGGAGGCCAGGCTGCCCAGTCCTTTCAATTTGCCGCCGTAGGCGCCCAGATCGGCCTGAGCCTCCCGGTAGATCAGATCCAACCCCGGATCCCGCAGCTGACTGACTCCGGTGGTCAAAACGCCCTGTCCCACCCGGGTCATGTTCTGATTGAAATATTTATCCGACACACTGGAGATCAAGCTGACCTGATCCAGCCGCTGACGGGTGTAGCCGGGTGTGTTGATGTTGGTGATATTGTTGCCCGTCACATCCAAACCCTTCTGGGCCGCATAGATCCCCAGACGGGCTACGCCGAACGAGCCGAATGTACTGCTCATGCTTGTTTCCTCCTCATGCCCTAAAATCGGTGCGCAAGCCCTTGGGCGGTACGCCCGGGGCGGTGTGATATCCTTCTTCCACTTGGGGATCAATCCCCTGCTTTTCCAGCTGCTTGTTCACCCGGCGCAGGTCTCCTTCCACCACGGTACGGGCGGCCTGCTGGGCACTGCGGGAGCGCTCCCACAGCCGAAGCAGCTGTTCTACCTTCTGCTGGGCCAGGACCCGTTCTTCCGGCGGCAGAATTTCCGGCACTTTGCTCAAAGGCGCTTTTTCCAGTCCCAGCTTCCGGCTGAGACCTTCCCGTTTCTGCTCCAGGCTCCGTAATGCCAGAGAGGCCGCTTGCTCCTGCTTCATGCAGTCGTTGAGCACTTCCAGATCGTGATCCCGCACAGCCTGGATTTTCTTGTGCTGCAGCTGCTCCAATTCCTCCAGCTGATGCGCCAGGGTGTCCAGCATGGAAAAATACTCAGAGTATTCAGAAGTCATATTAGTCCTCCTGGTCATATATCATCAGCATTCTGGCGGCAATCTCTGTGGCCGAAGGCTGATAAGTCCCATCCTGAATCTGCTTCTGCAGGCTTTCCAGCTGGCTGCGGGTGGGGCGCATACGGGCCTGTTTGGACAGGCTGCTCACCGTTTCCTGAATCTTCTGCTGCTCATCGGAAAGCTGAACCGAGCGCTGAAACTGGTCATAATGTTGGCGTTCCGCAATATTTTTATTTTGACCGGCTCCTGTGAGCGGAGTATGGCCTGTGTGTCCGGAAAGGGGGAACGCCCCAGTGGGTTTAATGGCAGAAAACATCTGGCATCCTCCTTTGGTGCGTGGTAAAAACATTTGGGGAAGATCCCCTTCAGTTCCGCCGCTTCAAAACCGGCGTTTGCAAGAAAAAATGCTTTTCTATTCATCTCTGCTATTTATGTTATCGTCCCCACTTTTGAAAAATTAAGTCATCCTGTGGAAAAGGCCTAAATTTTTCGTCAATAATACCGAATTTCCTTTTCAAATTTCTGCCGATTTTTTTGCAATAATCCTTTATTTTTTTGCGGCTCATGTCGATATAATCTGATGTAGGGTTTATACCCCGCACCAGATCCCGCCTATGGAAGCTATGCTTCTAATCTTAAAACAGGAGAAGTTATTATGCGTTATGAATTAACACAGGATCTACTTACCGGCAACAATCTGATTGACACTGAGCACAAACAGCTTTTCGCCGCCATCAACGATCTGCTGGACGCCTGCGCTCAGGGTAAAGGCCGGGAAAAACTGGTGGACACCGCCAAATTTCTCAACAATTATGTGAACAAGCATTTCAGCGATGAGGAAAAGCTCCAGGTGAGCAGCAACTATCCTGGGTATCCTCCTCACAAAACATTCCACGATGGCTATAAGCGCCAGCTCTCCAATGCCACCCAGCAGCTTCTGACCGAAGGTCCCACTGTGCGCGCTCTGGGCCAGCTGAATCAGATGGCCGCCGTTCTGATCTCCCACATCCGCACAGAAGACCGGAAACTGGCCAAGCATCTGAAAGGTTGATTTTTCCTTTCTATTATAAACAGATATAAACAGAAAAAACTGTTCCGATACAGTTTTGATAAAGTCATATCATTTACAAAGGAGAATCCATATGTTTCACAAAATGAAACTCAAGCCCTACTTGCTCTCCGCGTTTGGTGTCATGATCCTGCTGGCCGGCATCATCACGGCCCTGGGCATCATCGGCCTCGTCAGCGTCAGCAAGAATACCGATGCCTTGGTCAACCAGGTTCTGAATGCAGAAAACGCCGTGAAAACCTGCCGTATCCAAGCCAATATCGCCGCAAGAGATCTGCGGGAAATGCTGCTGACCGACGACACTGCCAAAATTGCTGATCTGAAAGAAGAAATCAATTCCAGCCTGGATTCCATCACTGAGCAGATCGCTGTTTTCAAAAAAACCCATGGCACATCCGATGGCCTGGCCGATCAGTATGAGTCCGCCTTTGAAGATTGGTTCCAGATTGCTTCCAAAGTGATGGATGAAGTGGATCAGGGCGACACAGAAACTGCTCGCCAGATCATTCTCAATGAGTGCACCCCTGCTTTGAAAGAACTGGCTTCTGTGGTCCGGAACATTGACAGCACCATTGCCACTCAGCGGCAAGAAGCCGAAACCCATACCATGACAATGCTGCAGTTTTTCTTCTTTGCCACACTGGCCGTGTTTGTTGTTGCTTTGGCCATGGCTCTGTACATCGCCTTCCGCACCACAAAACTGCTGACCAAGACCGTGGAGAAGGCCAAGGATGCTGTTTCTGAGCTGTCCCATGGCAATCTGAAAGCCCATATGGATTACGAAGGTGCCAACGAATTCGGCGAACTGGCCGAGAAGATGAACTTCTCCTTCCAGGAGCTGAGCAGATATGTGGATGCCATCGACTACGGCATGGGCGAATTTTCCAAAGGCAACTTTACCTGCACTTGCCCCTTTCAGTTTATCGGCGATTTCGCCCACATTCAGCAGTCCGTTGAGCACTTCCAGGAAAAGATCCGCAATGTTCTGGAAGAGCTGGCGGTCTCCTCTTCCCAGGTCAGCGCTGGCGCCGATCAGGTAGCCGACGGGGCCCAGGCTCTGGCTCAGGGCGCCACCGAGCAGGCCAGCAGCGTGGAACAGCTGTCTGCCTCCATCACCGATGTTTCCAACCGTATCACCGACACCGCCGACTTCTCCCAGAAGGCCAATAAGCTGGGCAAGGAAGCCGGAGAAACCGTGTCCCGGGGCAAGGAAGAGATGTCCCATCTGCTGGCTTCCATCCAGGATATCGCCGAGGCCTCCAACAACATCCAGAGCATCATCAAGGTCATTGACGACATCGCCTTCCAGACCAACATTCTGGCTCTAAACGCCGCTGTGGAAGCCGCTCGGGCTGGCAACGCCGGCAAGGGCTTTGCTGTGGTGGCCGACGAAGTGCGCAGCCTGGCTCAGAAATCCGCCGATGCCGCTAAGGAAACCACTCAGCTGATCAAAAACTCTCTGGAGCATGTGTCCCGCGGTGAAGAGATTGCCCATCGCACCGATGCTGCCTTCAACGATGTAGCCACCGCTGCTCAGGATATCCTGGACATGATCGAAAAGATCGCCCAGGCTTCCAACGAGCAGGCCGACTCCATCTCCCAGATTTCGGTGGGCATCGACCAGATCTCCAGCGTGGTGCAGACCAACTCCGCCACCTCGGAAGAAAGCGCCGCCGCCAGCGAAGAGCTGTCCGGTCAGGCCGGTGTGATGAAGAACCTGCTGGATCAGTTCCAGCTGAAGGCCGACAAGCCCGCTTCCGGTTCGCCTGTCGCTGCCGATGATCAATTCTCCTCGGTTCCTTCTGCTTCGGCTCCTACCCACTATCTGTCCGATAAGTATTAAAAACAACACTGCAAAAAAGGACGGCGTTTGCCGTCCTTTTTTTGTTCGCTATCGTTTGATGATCACATCTTCGGTTATGATGTTGCCCTTCTCATCCAGTCCCCGGATGGTTTTCACATAAAAATCATCGGAAGTACCCCGGCTTTCCACAAGCAAAAAGCCCCCTTCCGAAGTCACTTCCTGCCTTCTTGTTTCCCCGGTGAGGAATTCCACTTCCACCTGGCTGATCCGGTTGTCCTCGGTCTTGCCATAGACCACAAGCTCATATTCTTCTCCGCCCCAACTGCGCCAGCTGTACAAAAGGCTATTTTCTCCCATCAAAAGGGCCGGCACATTGCCCTCGGCCATCCAGAAAGGCCCCCAGCGCTGCAATACCACCAGAGCGGTATCTCCTTCCCAGGCAAGCAGCCGATATTCCCGCTGGCCTTCTTCCTGACAGAGCACCCGTCCCGGCCCCCAGTGATACTGCCTCTGAAAAGCTCTCTGCGCCCCCCAGGGTGTCACATACAGGGGCCAGAAGCTGCGGAACAGCACCACAAACAACAGCAGAAATACAAAGCGCCGCAAAAGCTTTTCCCTTCTAAGACGATTCATGCCTCCACCTCCAGACGATAGGAACGGTCACTCCGGACATAGAGCAGCTGAAAATCTTCTTCCTCAGTGGGGTATTCCGGCACCTGGATATAGCCGAAGGCCAACGGGCTATTTTGCCCGCTCACCCGCTGCATAGGGTAAATTTCTCCCTGGCTATCGGCGACCTGGGCCACCGGCGCCTGCTCGATGAAACCGGGAAGGGTGCATTTCAGATAAAACACATACAGATCCCCTTCCTCGGTGCAAAGGGCCTTGGTATAGCGCAGATAGGTGCTGTCCACCCAAACCCCTTCCCCCAGATCCTGCTCCCAGGCCAGAGGCACATCCTCCAGCTTATACCCAGGCATCCATTGCTGGTATTGGGATATACCTTCATAACAGGCGCTGCCCAATGCCAGCAGAGCCGGGATGAGCAGCAGGGCCGCCAAAAGATTGACCACCAGAAGCCCATAGCCCAGCAAGGGACTGTGCTCCCAGTTAAGCAGATTTCCTACCCCTTCCGGCTCTCCCAGGTCCAGCAAGGCCCTTTCCCGGCACTGTTCTTCTTCCAGGCCCTCTTCCTGGTAAAACTCCACACCGTCCTCAAAATGGCCTCGCAGCTCCCTGGCGATGGCTTGCCGGTCCGGCCGGTAATGAACTCTGTGCAGCACTTTTTCCAGCCACTTTTCAAAAGGCTCCTGTTTCACACAAGCCACCTCCCATCACCTGGCGCACCGCTCCGGCAAATTCCTCGAACCGCTTCTTTTCCTCCACCAGCTGCTGCAGCCCTTCCGGGGTGATCCGGTAATATTTCCGCATTCGCCCGGTGGGGGCCTGCTGCTCATAGGATGTGATATACCCCTTGTTCTCCAGCTTGTGCAGCACCGGATAGAGCGTTCCTTCCTGAAGAGAAAACACCTTCTGGCTCCGCTCTTCCAGCCGCCTGATGATCTGGTACCCATATTGGTCTTCTTTCTCCAAAAGAGAAAGCACCAAAAGAGAAGCGCCGCCTGCCAGATATCCCTTGTCCACCGTCATATTCCCACCTCCCATGCCTAGAGATTCTATGCTTTTATTATACTTAGAGCTTCCAGGTATGTCAACAAAGAAAAAGCCCTGCCGCGAAAGCGGCAGGGTACAATGCTTTTTATTTTCCTTTGGAGAACTCCAGATAGAGAGCCCGGATGGCTTCTTCCATATATTCTTCTCCCACGCCCACCCAGGTGCTGATCTCGCTGATGCCTTGATGGATCATGGCCACCGGAATATTCCGGCTCTGCAAGGTCTGGAAAATCCGGCTGAGGGTCCGGTGGTTATGAGGCACGCCGTAGCCCACCAGCACAATACAGGCAAAGCCGGTGTGTACCTCCGGCGGCTGAACCGCGCCCAGAACGGCGGCTCTGGCGGCGAATTCTTCTTCCTCGTGCTCATATTCCCCGCTGTCCACCAAAAAGCTGATATGGGCGCCACTGACAGCCGGAGCCTGGGGGTCCATACCATGGGCCCGGGCGGCCCGGAGGATCTTCTGGGCAAACGCTCCCTGCTGGGGGTCCTCCCCCTCCAGCAGCACCAGACTATACCCCTTCCGGCCGGCAATGCCGGCAAAAATGGAGAAGTTCTCCCGCTCCACCGCTGTGCTGGTGATCATGGTACCAGGATGATCCGGGCGGTTGGTATTGCGGATATTGGTGGCGATTCCCGCCCGGCTCACCGGGCCTACGCTGTCCTCATGAAGCACCGTGGCCCCGGCGCAACTGAGGGCATACATCTCATGATAGGTCAGATGGCGGATGGGCTGAGGGTCCTGAACGATCCGGGGATCGGCCATGAGGAAACCGGATACATCGGTCCAGTTTTCATAGACCTCCGCTCCCACGGCCCGGGCCGCCAAGGCCCCGGTCACATCGCTGCCGCCCCGGGAAAAGACCTTGATCTGTCCCTGGGGACCTCTGCCGTAAAATCCGGGCAGCACCACCGGCACCCGTTCCAGCAATTCCTGCTGCAAAAGAGAGTTGGTCTCCTCTTCATCCAGCTTGCCGTCGTCATCAAAAACGATGGCCTGGGCCGCATCCAGGAAGGAAAACCCCAGATATTCCGCCAGCAGCTGGCCGTTGACAAACTCTCCCCGGCTGGCGCAGTAATCCGGACCGGCTCCCCGGGCGATCTGCTCCCAGATCTGCTGGAAAATGCCGTCCAGGTCCAATGCCAGACCCAGGTTTTCGGCGATCTCCCCATAGCGGCCCCGGATGACCTCCAGCACCGGCTGGAAGGGCTCCCCCTTCTGCCGGGCCTTGTGGCACTGGTAAAACAGATCGGTGACCTTTTCGTCCTGGGGAAAGCGTTTGCCCGGGGCCGAGGGCACCACCACCTGACGGCGGCTATCCGCCAAAACGATATCCCGCACCCGGCGGAACTGGGCGGCGTCTGCCAGAGAACTGCCGCCGAATTTTGCCACGATCATCTGCTTCACCTCATAGGCGGCGCCGGTTTGGCCGCCGGGGATTTTTGTTTTGTTAAGACAGCCGGCCTTTGAAATCCTGGTATCCGAACCGGCGGATCACCTGGATGCTGCCGTCCTCTTTCCACAGAGCGATAGAGGGCAAGCAGATGCCGTTGAAAGTGTTGTTTTTCACCATGGAATAGATGGCCATATCCTCAAACACCAGCTTGTCCCCTTCTTTCAAAGGATGGTCAAAGGAATAATCGCCGATCACATCCCCGGCCAGACAGGTGCTGCCTGCCAGCCGGTAGGTATAAGCCTTTTCTCCCGCCTCCCTGCTGTCCATCAAGGGGGGGCGATAGGGCATTTCGATCACATCGGGCATATGGCAGGCCGCCGACGCATCCAGCAAAGCGATCCGGATGCCGTTTTCCACCACATCCAGCACCTTTGTCACCAGGTAGCCTGCATAATAGGCGATGGCTTCTCCCGGCTCCAGATAGACCTGCACATCGTATTTCTCCCGGAAGGCCCGGATGCAATCGATCAGGGCTTTCCGGTCATAATCCGGCCGGGTGATATGGTGGCCGCCGCCGAAATTCACCCATTTCATCTGATGAAGGAAGGGGCCGAATTTCTCTTCTACCGCCTGCACCGTCTCCACCAGCGCATCGCTGTTTTGCTCGCACAGAGTGTGGAAATGAAGCCCTTCGATGCCCTCCAACTCTTCCGGCTCAAAGTTCTTCCGGGTGACGCCCAGGCGGGAACCTGCGGCACAGGGATCATAGATGCCATGCTCCTGGGTGGAGTGTTCCGGATTGATGCGGATGGAACAGCTTTTTCCCGCTTTCAACGCCCGCTCCCGGTATTTTTTCCACTGGGCAAAGGAATTGAAGGAGATGTGGTCGCACACCTGCAAAATCTCCTCAAACTCCTCCTCCACATAGGCAGCCGAAAAGATGTGGGTCTCCCCGCCCATCTCTTCTTTGCCCAGCTTGGCCTCAAACAGGCCGCTGGCGGTGGTGCCCGCCAGATACTCCCCGATGAGGGGATAAACCGCAAACATGGAAAAAGCTTTCTGGGCCAGCAGGATCTTGCAGCCGGCCTCCTCCGCCACCTGTCGGAGAATGGTCAAATTCTCCCGCAGGCGCTTTTCATCCACCACATAACAGGGGGTCTGCACCCCCATAAGGCCTTTGTCCATTAGTCCACCAGCACCGGGTTAAAGTTCTCGGTCCAGGGCAGACCCCATTTATTCAGAGCATCCATGAAGGGATCGGGATCGAACTCTTCCATGTTCCATACACCAGGCTTGTTCCAGGTGCCGTTCATCACCAGCATGGCGCCGATCATAGCCGGCACGCCGGTGGTGTAGGACACCGCCTGGCTGCCCACTTCCTTATAGCACTCCTGATGATCACACACATTATAGAGATAATAAGTCTTTTCCTTGCCGTCCTTCACGCCCTGGAAAATGCAGCCGATGTTGGTCTTGCCCACAGTGCGAGGGCCCAGGCTGGCGGGATCGGGCAGCAGCGCCTTGAGGAACTGGAGAGGCACGATCTTGTGGCCTTCGTATTCCACCGGCTCGATGGAGGTCATGCCCACATTCTCCAGGCACTTCAGGTGGGTGAGATAGCTCTGGCCGAAGGTCATGAAGAACCGGATGCGCTTGATGCCGGGGATGTTCAGCCCCAGGCTCTCCAGCTCTTCGTGGTGCAGCAGGTACATATCCTTGTGGCCCACCTGGTCAAAGTCATACTCCCGCTTGATCTCCATGGGCTCGGTCTCCACCCAGTGGCCGTTCTCCCAATAGCTGCCCTTGGCGGACACTTCCCGGATGTTGATCTCGGGGTTGAAGTTTGTGGCAAAGGGATAGCCGTGGTCGCCGCCGTTGCAGTCCAGGATATCGATATAATGGATCTCATCAAAATGATGCTTCAGCGCATAGGCGGAAAAGACGCTGGTGACGCCCGGGTCAAAGCCGCTGCCCAGCAGGGCGCAGATGCCCGCTTCCTTGAACTTCTCCCGATAGGCCCACTGCCACTTGTATTCAAACTTGGCGGTGTCCAGGGGCTCGTAGTTGGCGGTGTCCACATAATGGGTCTTTGTGGCCAGGCAGGCGTCCATGATGGTCAGGTCCTGATAGGGCAGGGCCAGGTTGAGCACCACATCGGGCTTATATTTTTCGATGAGGGCGATCAGCTCGTCCACCTTGTCGGCGTCCACCTGCTCGGTGTAAATCTTGGTCTTGGTGGTACCCTCCAGTTTTTCCTTCAGCTCATCGCACTTGCTCTTGGTGCGGCTGGCGATGATGATCTCATCAAAAACCTCGCTGTTCTGGCAGCACTTATGAATGGCTACGCTGGCCACGCCGCCGCAGCCGATGATCATGCATTTTCCCATGGTTCTCTCTCCTTTTCCTTGGATGTTAATGGTTGTGCAAAAGCTGCAACAGGATTTCCCGTGTCACCTTGCAGGCCACGGCGGTGGATGTGCCGCTGTGGTCATAGTGGGGGGAAAGCTCGTTGATATCACAGCCTACAATGTCCAGTTTATGCAGAAGCAAAATGGCTTCCATCAGCTCTTTGAAGGTGATGCCTCCGGCCTCCGGTGTACCGGTGCCGCAGAAAATGGAAGGGTCCAGCACATCCAGATCCAGTGTGAAATATACCGGCTTGCCCTGGAGGCGCTGTACCGTCTCTGCAAAACCCTTCAGATCAAACTTGTGCAGATGGGTGTGCTCTCTGGCAAACTCAAATTCGTATTTTTCGCCGCTGCGAATGCCGAACTGGTGGATGCGTCCGTCCCCCAACAGCTTCCACGCATGATACAGCACGGTGGAATGGGACAGTTCTTCTCCCAGATACTCGGTGCGCAGGTCGGTGTGGGCGTCAAAATGGATCACATGCAGATCGGGGTGCTTGTCCGCCACCGCTTCCAAAGCGCCCAGGGTCACCAGATGCTCGCCGCCCAGCATGAGGAACTTTTTCCCGTCTTTCAGAATCTCCTCGGTCTGACTGCGGATCATCTCCAGCACCCGGGGCGTGTTGCCGAAGGGCAGCTCCAGATCCCCCCCGTCGCAGATGCGGCAGTCGGTGAGATCCTTGTCGCAATAAGGGGAATAGGTCTCGATGCCAAAGCTCTCATTCCGGATGGCCGAAGGGCCGAACCGGGTGCCCGGCCGGAAAGAAGTGGTGCCATCAAAGGGCGCCCCGAAGAGCACCAGATCGGCCTGATCGTAATCGGCGTCACAGGCCAGGAAGGTCTGGATGTTTTTATTCATCGGCCAAAAGCTCCTTTACATAATTGGGAAGATAGAAAGCGCCCCGGTGCAGCTGGGAATTATAGTAGCGGGTGGGAATGCGCAGAAGCTCCCACCCGCTCTCCTGCTGGTCCTCCAGAGGGTCCAGGCCCTTGCTGGCAAAGCCAAAGAGCCAATGGCCCGAAGGATAGGTGGGAATGTGGGCCTGATACACCCGGCTGACGGGGAAAACTCGGCTGAGCCGTTTGTGGGCCTGGCGCATTTCCTGAGCATCCCCCTCATAGAAGGGACTTTCGTGCTGGTTGATCAGAATGCCCTTTTCGGTGAGGGCCCGGTAACAGTTTCCATAAAATTCCCGGGTGAAAAGCACTTCTCCCGGGCCAAAGGGATCGGTGGAGTCCACGATGATCAGATCGTACTCATTTTCCTTCCGGCGGACGAATTTCAGCCCGTCCGCAAAGAACAGAGTCACCCGGCTGTCGGAAAAGCCGCAGGCGGTCTGGGGCAGAAACTTGCGGCTGACCTCCACCACCCGCTCGTCGATCTCCACAATGTCGATCTGGCGGATCTGCGGATACTTGGCCAGTTCCCGGGCCACGCCCCCATCCCCGGCCCCGATGACCAGCACCCGGGAAATCCCCGGGCAAACAGCAAAGGCGGGGTGAGTGATCATTTCGTGATAGATGAACTCGTCCTTTTCTGTCAGCATCATAATGCCGTCCAGAGTGAGAAAACGGCCGAATTCCGGGGAATCAAACACACCGATGGTCTGATAATCGCTTTTTTCAAAGTGCAGCTGACTGGTCACCTTGATGGAAAAACGCACATTTGGCGTATGATATTCGCTGTACCAAAGATCGTCCATCTCATTCTCCTTTCAGCACATTGAGCCGGGTCACATCCATGCTTTCCGGCCCGGTGAGCACGCAGCCCTTGCTCTTGGCATACTGGATATAATCGATGATGGCCCGGGTGATCTTCTCGCCGGGGGCCAGCACCGGGATGCCCGGGGGATAGCACATGACAAACTCGGCGCACACCTTGCCCTCGCACTCGTGGAGAGGCAGGCTGATTTTGTCGGCGTAAAAGGCCTCCTGAGGGGTGCGGATCACTTCCGGGGTGATATACTCGTCCTCCAGCATCCCTTTCCGCTCTTTTTTATAAAGGCGGCGGATCTCGCTGAGGGCGCTGATCAGCCGTTCGATGTTCTTGGTCTTGTCTCCCACAGAGATATAGGCCAGAATATTCCCCAGATCTCCGAACTCGATCTGGATATCGTATTCATCCCGCAGGATGTCATAGACTTCGATCCCGGCCAGACCCAGCCCCAGGGTGTTCACCGACAGCTTGGTGGTGTCAAAATCAAAGATGCTATCCCCGTTGACCAGGTCCTTGGAATAGACGAAATAATCCCCGATCTTCCCGATTTCCTCCCGGGCATAGCCAGCAAAGCGCTCTACCTTGTCGAAGATCTCCTGGCCCCGGGTGGCCAGATTCCGCCGGGAAATGTCCAGGCTGGACAGCAGCAGATAGGAGCCGCTGGTGGTCTGGGTCAGGTTGATGATCTGGCGCACATAATGGGGATTTACATTCTTGCCGCACAGCAGCACCGAGCTTTGAGTCAGGGAACCGCCGGATTTATGCATGCTCACCGCCGCCATATCGGCCCCGGCGGCCATGGCGGAAATGGGCATATTCCGGCCGAAATAGAAATGGGTCCCGTGGGCTTCGTCCACCAGCACCCTCATTCCCTTCTGATGGGCCGCTTCGGTGATGGACTTGAGATCGGAACAAATACCGTAATAGGTGGGATTGTTGATCAAAATGGCCTTGGCACCCGGATGGCGCTCCATGGTGGCGCGCACATCGCTGAGGGACATTCCCAGGGCAATGCCCAGACTTTTATCGCTTTGGGGGTTGATATACACCGGCGTGGCGCCGCAGAGCACCAGGGCGTTGATGACGCTTTGGTGCACATTCCGGGGCAGGATGATCTCGTCCCCTTTTTTCACATTGGAGAGCACCATGGCCTGTACCGAAGAGGTGGTGCCTCCCACCATAAAGAAGGCATGGGCTGCTCCGAAAGCGTCGGCGGCCAGCTCTTCGGCCTCTCTTATCACGCTGGTGGGGTGGCACAGGTTATCCAGGGGCTTCATGGAGTTTACATCCACTGAAAGGCACTGTTCTCCCAGAAAGCGGGTCAGTTCCGGGTTGCCCCGGCCCCGCTTGTGGCCGGGCACATCAAAGGGCACCAGCCGGTCCCGGCGCATCCGCTCCAGGGCTTCCTGCAAAGGAGCGCGGTCCTGATCCATCAGCCTTTCACCTCCTGAAACACATTGGCGCCGCTGAAGATCTCGATCATTTCCCGGCGCAGGGCATTGGTGATATCCAGCCGCACCTTGGGCGGGATCTCATACACATCGGAATTGAAGAGGTAATTCTGCAGCACGATGTCCTTGATCAGCAGCTTACTGTGGAACATATTGGCCTGGTACACATTGATGTCCACGGCGTCGTATTTCTGCAGAATGTCCTGGCTGATATAGTCCTGAATGGAAGTGATGGAATGATCGATGAAGATCTTTTCCCCTTCCATGTTCCGGGTAAAGCCCCGGACTCTGTAATCAATGGTGATGATATCGGAGTCAAAGCTGCCGATGAGAAAGTCCAGTGTGGACAGCGGGGTGATCTGGCCGCAGGTGGCCACATCGATATCCACCCGGAAGGTGGCGATGGAGGTCTCCGGATGGTATTCCGGATAGGTGTGCACCGTCACATGGCTTTTGTCCAGATGGGCCACCACCGTCTCGCCGCTACGGTTTTTCACCATGCTCTCCTCGGCGATGAGGAAGGTGACGCTGGCCCCCTGGGGCTCATAGTCCTGCTTGGAGATGTTGAGCACCGTGGCGCCGATCATCTCGGTGAGGCGGGTCAGGATCTCGGTGAGACGATCAGAGTTATATTGTTCGTTGATATACTTGATATAATCCTGCTGCTCCCGGGCTGTTTTGGCATAACAGATGTCGTAGATATTAAAGCTCAGGGACTTGGTCAGGTTGTTGAACCCATACAGTTTCATTTTTCCGCCCATGACGCACCTCCGAAAAAAAAGATGTACCACAGCGTACTGCGGTACATCTTGTCAAATCGGCCAACAGACAGGCGCCTTGGGTGGAAAGCCCCTGGGCCGCCCTTTTGATTTTTAGAGTCTGTATAGTAAGAACTACTTTTACTACTCTTATTGACCATTTCACAAGCGTGTACCCTAGTACACTTTTGGTTATAAAGTAACCAACTGGCAATTAAGTTGCCAACTTATAAAAGCTGCGCCAAAGACGCAATCAATAGATGTGGGAAACCCCACAATCGGCAGTTGACCGGGCTGTCCGTATGGCCTTGCATTTCCCAGGATCAGGAAATCGGTCCAAGTCGTTCTTGCTATACGCAACGATAACACTGAAATTATAAATTTAAAATCATTTTTTGTCAAGGCTTATTGAATATTCCCCCGAAAACCCCTGCTTTTTTAAAAGGAAACGGCCCAAACGGGCATCGGTCTGCTCTCCATGGAGCAAGGCGGCCTGACCGGCCATGAACACATGATGAATCCCTTCGGGCTTCTGGAAGGGGTTTTCATAGGTGGCTTTGTCGGTCACTTTCTCCCCGTCAAACACCGTGATATCGGCCTGCATTCCCGGCCGGAGAATACCTCTGTCTTTCAGGCCGATGATCCGGGCCGAAAGGCCGGTGATCCGGTGTACCGCTTCCTCCAGAGTGCAGAATCCCTTCTCCCGGGCCAGACGCAAAAAGCAAGGGAAGGTGCCGAAATTCCGGGGATGGGGTTTGCCTTCGTTTTCTTCCGGCGCCAGGGGCAGGGACACGCCGTCGGAGCCGATGGCAAAATCTTTTTGGGACAGCATATAATCCACATCTTCCTGGCACATGGCAAAGGAAATGCAGGTGGCCTGGGCCTGGGTCTCCACCGTCACCTGGGCGATGGTTTCGGCCATGGACAGCCCCAGCTCCTGGCTGAGCTGCCAGATGTTCTTGCCGTCCGCCGGGGGATACCGTCCCTCGGTGGTGACCACATAAAGCCCTTCCCCGTCTTCCTTTGTGGAAAAACGCTCTTCCAGCTGGCGGATGATCTCTCCCCGCTTTTCCGGGTCTTGCAAGATAGCCACAGCCTTTTCTTTCCCCCCCTGGATGGTCCACTTGGGGAAGGAATTGGTGATGCCAGAAGAGGCGGCCAGATAGGGATACAGATCCACCGTCACATGAATTCCGTCCTTCTGGGCTTTCCGCACATTGTCCACAAACTCCGGCGCTTTGCCCCAGGCTGCCCGGCCGCTGGCTTTGAAATGAGCAATATGCACATGGGCCCCGGTGCGCCGGTTGATCTCGTACATCTCCTCCAGGGAGCGGGGCGTACCCAGGCCCTGATCCCGCATATGGGAGGTAATAATGCCCTGATAGCGGGCCACCACTTCTCCCAAAGCGCACAACTCCTCCTGGTCAGAGGACACACCAGGGGTATACCCCAGCCCCAGGGACAGGCCCCAGACTCCATGGGCCATATCCTCATCCAGCAGCCGCTTCATCTCCTCCAGCTCTTCCTTTGTGGCCGGCCGGTCCTCATACCCCATCACGCCGCAGCGCAAAGCGCCGTGGCCGATGAGCGGCACTAGATTGGTGCCCATCTTTTTGCCGTCCCGCTGTACCTTTTCCAAAAACTCACCAAAGGAGGCCGAAGCATAGTCCCGTACTGCCGCATCGGCAAAGCCTCGTATGCGCTCCATGTGCTCCGGCGGGCAGGGATAGATGGTGGAACCACACTGGCCCGCCAGCTCGGTGGTCACACCCTGATAGATCCGGGATTCTCCCCGGTCATCCCGGAGAAAATAGGTATCTGAGTGGGAATGAATGTCGATAAACCCTGGGGCCACCACCAGGCCCTGAGCATCGATCACCTGTCGGGCCTCCTCTACCGGAATATGGGGTTCAATCGCTGCAATTTTCTCCCCTGTGATGGCCACATCGGCTGTAAACCGAGCCTCACCTGTACCATCGATCACCGTACCATTTTTGATCAAAAGATCAAACATTTCTGCCCTCTCCACCTTTCTTCTGCCGATTTGTTCCGGCGCTTGCGATCGATGCGGCCAACACTGCACCAACACGCCGGTTTGCGGTTTATTCACTAAACACTATCATATCACAACTTTCCCCTGGCGTAAAGCAAAGGCCGTGGGATTTTCCCGGCAAAAATCAAACCATTTCCCTTCAAGGCCACAATGGAGCACAAAAAGTCCCCTGCCATGGCCACTTTTTACAAGCCATGACAGGGGACCATACATCCATCATTTTATCTTTTGCTCTTACAGGCTTTCTCCGCCCATTTCTTCGCTTTTCACCTGGTTGCGTACCCGCACATCGTTGAGGAACAGGGCCGTGCTGATATCCAGATGAGGCAGAATGCTGAAATAAAGCACCAACTGGGCCAGCAAAGTGGCGCTGGTGGTGGCCGTATTCAGATCACCGCCGGAGAAAATGGAGCACACCACTGAAATCAGAATGGCATAGCCCAAAAATTGCAGCATGGACAGCATCTGTATTCCTACATACTTCCAATAATGACCGCGGACCAGCCGACGGCTTTCCCGGATACAGCTCCAAGGTTTTTTCTCCGGCTGCTGGGCCAGCAAATAAGGCGCCGGCAAAAAGGGAACTGCCACCAGATAGGAAGGAACAATGGTGAGGAACATCAGCTGATACACCTGCATCAGCCCTTCCAGCTGCTTCTGCACATCGGTGCTTTGCAAATTGGCCACATAGTCCATCCCGGCCAGATAGGCGCCGCCAAAGATCAAAAGACCAAAGACCGCTCCGATGCACAGGAAAATCACCGACTGAAGCAGCTGCAACAGAATGGACTGGCGGATTTTTCCGGCATCTCCATACCAGGCCAACACCTTTCCAGCCTTGGTCTCCCGGCTGGAAGCCACATCGCACAGCACCTCTTTGCTTCCCACATTGGCCGGGGAGAGGATCGCCAAAGACAACAAGCTGAGCAAAAGAGTCACGATCAAAGCCCGCAAGCCCTGCGTATCGCTGAAAAGGAAGGTCTGCTGCAACACGCTGAAGGCAAGGGTAATCACCAAAAGAATACCCATGCTGGCCATACAGGTGCCGTAATTTTGACGCATCAACCCGCGGGCCATGCTGCGGATATAGAAAATGCTGAGTTTCATTCCATTTCCTCCTGGGGTGTCTCTCTATCTGGGCATCCGCTATGGGATTCAGGGTGTGGGAGTGGTTTCACTGGGGGTTTGTGTTGGTTCCGTCGGCGTGGTAGGCTCCGGCGTCGGTTCGGGCGTGGGCTCTGGTGTCGGTTCCGGTGTGGGTTCCGGAGCATGCGCAGGCCCTTGCAGGATCACCTTATCCACACGCTTATAGCTGCTGTTGTTTTCCAGTGTCCGGCTGACTTCCTTGCCGTCGATGTACACCACCCGATAAGACACCGTCTTATACCCGGGATAACCGCCATTTTTAACCTGTGTTGTTCCCGGGGCCAGAGAGGAATCCCCCTGGTAAATCACCTGGAAAGGATCATAGGACAAAGTCTGGGTGACGATCTCCACCTTCTTGTTCTGGGTCTGTGTTCCCAGCAGAGAAACCGTCAAAGAAGAACCTTTGGTGTAAGCCACCACTTTGATGGGATAATTGGTATTATTTTTGAAGCGATAGTCCACCGCTCCATAGGCCACGGTAGCGTCCTGTCCCAGCGGCACATAGCTCACATACAAGCTGTGGTTTTTCCGCTCCACGATCTCCAGATCGGCCCGGAGGGTGGCCACATACAGGGTCGAAGACACCTGACAGATGCCGCCGCCTACGCCGTCCTCGGCGCCGCCATTGGCAAAGACGGTGGCATCCTTAAAACCTGCGGCATAAGTACGGGGGCCTACTGTATCATTATAGGAAAATACATCCCCAGGGTTGAGGATCGTTCCATTGATCCTCTGGGCCGCCAGTTTCACATTGGTGGTACGCCCTGTAAGACTGGCATTGAATTTGGTGGTACTGCTGCCCAGAGTGTCCCGGAAGAGCACACTCTGCAGCTCCTCTGTGGTCACTTCCGGCTCAATCAGCTGCACCGGAATCTGCACCATCCGCTCTTCCGAAGCATCCACAGTCTGCTGGGCCTGGGCCGCATCAAACTCCGCCCCCGACTGGGAGGGAACGATGGTATTTCCCGAAGGATCGTTAGCCAAATCCAGATAGGCGCTGTGGGCCTCCACTGACAACTGGTTGTGGATATCCTCCATGCTCACCGGGCTGGGTTCTACCACCGGAGCGGTGTATTCCACCTTGCCCTCTGAGCCTTCCCGAAGATGCTTCAGCAAAAGCTCTGTCAGGTCCTCTTTGTCCACCTGATAGCCGGCCTGTCCTTTGTCCACCACCAGTGTTTCCCCTTCCAGGGTGTAGGTGGGTTCGATCACCTGCTGGCTCACCTGCTGCACAATGGGTTCCATCTGATCCAGCACTTGCTGACGATCCACATCCACCACAATGTCCACCTGAGCTCCGCCAAAGGCCGCCTGGGCAATCTGGCCAATCCGATGAAATACATTGCCTTCTCTGCCATAATCCCAGGCATTTTCCGCCGTCTGTTTCAGGTTATAGGCGGCATTCATCTGACTGATATCCAGTTGATGTTCTGCGCCGTTGACCACCATGGTCACATTCTTCAGAAGATCCTGTTTTTGAGCATACTCCTGCTCCAGGGCTGTCTGTGCTTCCTTCTGCTTCATCTTCCCCACAGAGAGATCTCCCACCTGCACACCGGGATAGATGCCCTGATACAAAAACAGGACCCCGGCCAAAGCAATGCAAACCAGCACCATAAGAGCCCCTGCTCCAATGGCGGCTATTCCTAGGGGTTTACGAAAAAAAGGACGCTTTCCATCAGCGTATTTCCCCGATGGGCTTTTTCCTTGCACTTGATTCAATTTTTCTTCCTGGGTCACTTGGGCCATTCTGCACCCTCCACTTCATAAGATCCGTCAACAGGACGGGCTTCTGCCTTCCATTATATGCTTCTCACCCCACAATAGCAATTACGAAAGGGTAACAATCCGCTTTTCCCGGCTATTTTCCCGGATTTTTTACACTTTTGCAAGCAAAACTTCACTCTATTTTTCAGGAAAGAATGAACTTTTTCTAATTTTTACCACGCTCTATGTAAAAAACAAGACAGGAACAATCCTGTCTTGTTTTTTGTGTAAGCACCGACCTATTTTCCCAGGCCGTCGCCAGCCAAGTATTTTCGGCACTCGTGAGCTTAACTTCTGTGTTCGAAATGGGAACAGGTGGACCCTCACGGTCATTGGCACTTACTATTCAATTTATATTATTAACCCCAAAAGGATAATAAACTTGGTGACCCGTAGGAGAATCGAACTCCTGTTTGCGGCGTGAGAGGCCGCCGTCTTAACCGCTTGACCAACGGGCCACATGCTGCATTTATATGAAGTCCGCTCGCTCGCAGAGCGAGCGGACATTCATGCTGGTGCACCTTCAGGGACTCGAACCCGGGACCCACTGATTAAGAGTCAGTTGCTCTACCAACTGAGCTAAAGGTGCATTTCAAATTGCGCTTTCATTGGCAAAAGCACAATGAAAACTGAACAAGGAAGGAAATTCGGAAACGAGGTTGCCCAATATTTAGGTCAAGCCCTCGGCCTATTAGTATCAGTCGACTGAACACAT
>NZ_JAHLPO010000012.1:0-94724 GCF_018917925.1 Intestinimonas sp. MSJ-38
CTACGACCAGCTTCTTGAATTCCGGCGTGTATCGTTTGTTTGGTTTTCCTCTTGACATAATAAATCACCCCATCTGTTAGATAGTATATCATACTGTCTAACAAATGGGGTGCAGTTCAAATGGAAGGGCGGCTTTTTTCTTCTTTCGCCTTTATCAATCTTCTGTGGTTTCCTCTTTTTCCGCAGGCTGAAAATCGGTCTGATATTCGAAAAAGAGCATGGTAGCTGTGGCTTTCACCGATCCATCGTCCTGCTCTGTGATCTGCACATCGGTGATCAGATTCCGCAAGGGGCTGTCATGCAGCCGCTGGAGGACATCCCGCGCCTGGTCATAGCTGCCGCAGGTAAAAGGGATGGTGGCCTGGCGGGCATAGATGGCATCCTCCGGGTCATCCGGCTGAAAGGTCAGGGAGTATTCCTGGCAATCGGCCAAAATGGTATTCAGCTCCACCATCACCGCCTGTAGGTTGTCATATTCCGGCATATACCGGACTTCTCCCTCCTGCTTTTTCAGCTGCTCCGTCAGCTGCTGCAGCCGCTGCTGCTGGCTCCACCGGCTTTCCAGCTGGGTTTTCAGATCTTCGCTTTCCATGATCTCCTGGCCCAGGGTCTGGATCTCTTCATTGAGGGGCATGGAGAACAGCAGCACATAACCGCTGACAACGGCCACCACCACTAAAATGGCCAGCAATACCCGTTCCCGGGTGGACAATTTCCTCACGGCTGCACCTCTTTCTCCATATTTATTTCAAAATATACATGAACCTCGCTCAAGCCCTGGTCCTCCTCCCGGGAGACGGCGGTATCCACACTGGCCCCGGTCACCAAGGGCGACTGCTCCAGCAGGGAAACCAGCTGAGCGCTTTCTCCCAGAGTGACGCCGGAAAAGGTGAGCAGCACCTTGTTCTCCGAAACAGACACCTGCTTGACCTGGGCCGAAGGACGGATGACGCCGTCGATCAGCTGCAAGACCTCCAAAATATCCCCTTGGGCCTGTTCTTCTTCTGTGGGAGCGATGCGCAGATATTCCTCCTGCACCTTGCTGAAATCCTTCAGCTGGAGCAAAAGGGCAGCGTTCTCCTCCTCCAGCTGACGGGCCTGTTCCTCCAGGCCGCGCACTTCCAGCCAGGGGTCCAGGATCATCACTTTGGACAGCGCCACCAGAACCACCACCACAAAGGAAATGTACAGGATCGCTGTGGCAGGAGCGGTGGTGCGATCCACCTTGAAATACAGATTCATCCGTTTTTTGGTGGGATAAGTTTCCTTTTTCCCCTTCACCAAACGGCCAATATCGGTGTTGAGTTTCATTCCTTATCCCTCCTCTTCCTCACAGGCAATGAGCCCGGCGGCGCAGGCCAGCGCGCCTATATTGTCCACCGGCTGCCCACTGGCGCCCATCAGCCCTTCCACCGGCAGCGCAGGAAGCCCCAGAGTTTCCTCCAGCATCTTCCGCAAGGGGGCAATGGCGGCCCCGCCGCCCAGAAGATACACACCGGCCAGCTGATTCTGGCGATAGGTGAAGTGATAAAAATTGATCAGCTTCAGCGCCTCCACGGCGATGTGTTCATAGATCTCCACACACCGGGGATGCTCCAGAATCCCCTGGTAATTGCTGCGCTTATAGCTGTCGGCCAAAAATCCATCCACATTGAGTACATCGGCCACCACGCTGTCCAGCTGACGGCAGCCCGCCGGAATCCGGCGGGTGGTTTTGATCCGGTCCCCCTGCACCACAAAGATCCGGGTGGACAGATACCCCAGATCGATAAAGCAGAATTCCTCGCTTTCTCCGGGGTGGGCCTTGGTGTAAGCCTCCACCAGCTGGATCAGGGCCATCTCCTGGGGCAGGATGCGTTTGAGGTGAAAGCCTCCGGCGGCAAACATACTCACATATTCCTGCACCTGCCGTTTTTCCACAGCAGCCGCCATCATGGTCATCTCTGCTTCTTCCCCTTCTTCCGGCTCCGGGCCGGTGGGACGGCACATGGCATAATCGCAGTGATACTGGTGGGGTTCTCCCCGGATAAAGTCGCTGAACTCATAGGGCAGATTGAGCAGCAGCTGGCTTTCCAGCATCCGGGGCATGGTCACCAGGCGGCAGATCACCTGACCGCCGGGCAGGATCAGTCCGGCCTCTCCTTTGGGCAGGCCCAGCTCTTTTTTGGTCTTTTTCAAAAAGGCCGAAAAGGCATGGGGCATGGTGATCTGATCTTCTTCCATCAGGTTTTCCGGCAGAAGCACCTGATGATATTCCCACTTATCCCCTTTGGACACCGCAATTTTCAAACTGTGGTTGCCCAGGTCAAATCCAATTTTTCGTCTGTTTCCCATTGATACGCTCCTCTTTTTATATCAGCAGGCTCAGATACCACTGAACCCAGCCTTCACCCCACAAAGTCACCACCAACCAGCCCATGGCCAGGAAGGGGCCGAAGGGGATCTCTTTCCCCCGGCTCTTCCCCAAGGCCGCAAACAACAGGGCCAGTACACAGGCGCAAAACACCAGCAAAATCATCTGGAGCCAGCTTTGATAAAGCCCCAACACAAAAAGCAGCTTGATATCCCCGCCGCCCATGGTCTCCTTTCCCAGCAGCCGGTCCATGACAAGGGACAACACCAGCAGAGGAAGGGACACACTCAAAGCCCCCAGGAGCATGGTTGGCAGGGTTTCCCGCCAATTCTCCCCCAGGAGAACGGCCCAGAAAAGGCGCCAAGCGCCCAGCACCAGCAGCAGCCGGTCGGGAAGAATATGCTCCTTCCAGTCGATCAGCGACAGCAATAACAGCAGCGCCGCCGCCCCCAAAAGCATCCCCAGCTGTGGGGACGGGCCGAAACGGAGGGTCAGCGCCCCGAAGGACAAGGCCCCCAGCCCTTCTGCCGCAAGGCAGGACAGGGGAATGGGCGCGCCGCAATAGCGGCATTTGCCCCGGGACAGGAGAAAACTGAACAAGGGTACCAGATCCCGGGGGGCCAGCACATGGCCGCAGCTGTCGCAGCAGGAGCGGCCGGTGGGAAGACCGTGCCGGTCGGCGGCACAGGCCAGAAAGCTCCCCATGGCCGCCCCCAAAAGGGCCATGCAGAAGGCCAGATATCCGGTGAAAAGCTGCTGGGCGTCCATGGTGATCCTCCTTTTTCCGGAGAAACCAGTCTCCGGGGTTTTGTCTGAAACCGCCCTGGGAGAGGGCCGAACATTCGGCCCTCTCCCACAGAGGTTTTGTGCCGCCGGGGGCCACCCCACCCCCGGCGGTGATTGGAATGTTATGGATGCAATGTTTTTGTTAGCTTACACTTGTAACCCAAGTTGTTTTAGCTTCGCCTGTAGCGCTAATCTCAACTTTAACAAATCCGCTTTTCTTTTGACCATACGCACTAATAGTCGGTGTGTTCCCGGTCTGGGCTTTTCCGGTATCTGCATTGTAATAATATGTTGCTTCACCCGTTCCAGCGCCATTCATCATGTACTCAATCATAGCCGCAGCCTTGGCAGCCCGCTCGTTGGCATCATCGGTAGCCGACTTTGCCTTGTCCAGGCTGGAACTGACCATAGGAATAGAAACAATCACCAGGATGGCGATGATGGCCACCACGATGAGCATCTCAATGAGGGTGAAGCCGCCGGAGCGCTTCATTTTCTTCCGCAGTCTCTCTTTCAGATTCATATTGACTCCTCCTTATACTTTCCCTTCGCCCTCCCGGCAAAGGATGCAATACTGTATCCGTCAAAAGGCGGGGGGTGCCGCCTTTGAAGGTCTCTTTCAATCAAATGGCGTCGTACAGCTGGAACATGGGCAGATAGATGGACAGCAAAATGATGACCACAAAAACCGCCATGATACAGATGATAATGGGCTCCAGCAGAGACAAGGCCCGGGCGGACAGCACATCCACCTCGTTGTCGTAAAATTCCGCCTGGATCTCCAGCACCGATTCCAGAGTGCCGGTGGTCTCGCCCATGGCGGTCATATTCACCAGCATGGGAGGCAGATCCGGGCATTGGCGCATACACTCACCCAAGGATTGGCCGCTTTCCACCCCGGGGATGGTGCCCCCGATCTGCTGAGACAGATAGGCGTTGCTCACCGAGCGGGAAGCGGTGTCCAGTGCCTTCAGAATGGGCATTCCGGCGGAAAGCATGGCGGACATGGTGTGGGAAAACTGGCTGGCCGCCGTCATCAGCGCCACTTTGCCCAAGATGGGCAAAGTCAGCCGGGCCCTGGCCATATGTACCCGCCCTTTTTCGGTGGCGGCATACAGCCGCAGGGCAAACAATCCGCCGGCCCCCAGGGCCAGAATCACCCAGATGTATTTGCTGAAAAAGTCAGAAAGGCCGATGACGATCCGGGTGGTCAAAGGCAGTTCCAGATCCATGCCGGAAAAAGTGGAAGCAAAGGTGGGCACAGCAAAGGTCATAATGACCAGAATAACCCCCACCGCCACCATCAACAGGAAAGCGGGATAGATCAGCGCCCCGATGGCCTTGCTCCGTGTCTTGTTCATCCGGTCGTAATAGGTGCTCATCCGCTGGAAGGCCCGCACCAGATCTCCCGATTCCTCCCCGGACTGGATGGTCTCCACAAACACGGCGGGCAGTTTTCCCTTGCCCCGCTGCAAAAAGCTATAGGACAGGCTCCAGCCGTTGGCGATGTCCTGGGATACCTGACCCAGCAGCTTTTTCAGCATCCGGTCGGAAACCTGGGAGGCCACCAGGTCCACTGCCTGGTTCAATGGCAGGCCGGCCTGGAGGATGATGGAAAACTGGCGGCACATCAGAGCAAAGACCTTCAGGTTGAGCTTCTGGTATTTTTCCAATAGATCGGTGCGCTGGGCGGAGATTTCCTCCAGCTTGAGCACCACATCATAACTTTGGCGTATCTGCGCCACTGCCTGGGCGGTGTTGGATGCTTCCAGCACCCCTTCGGCCTTCCGGCCATCACCGCCCACGGCTTCATAACGATAGGTTGGCACGCTTTTCCCCCCTGTCTATCGGGTAAATCCCCGGGGCCGAGCCCCCAGGGGAGCCGCTCCCATACCTTGGGCCGGCGAAGGCGGTGCGTGCATGGCCTGCTCCATGGTCTCCCGGGTGATGGAGCCGCTGCGGTACAGGTTTTGCAGCGCCCGGTCCATCAGGATATTGCCGATGGCCCCGCCGGTCTGAATGGCGTTCTGGATCTGGGGGGTCTTGCCCTCCCGGATCAGATTGCGGATGGCGTCGTCGGTTTTCATCACCTCGCAGGCCAGCACCCGCCCGCTTCCCGAGGCCTTGGGCAAAAGCTGCTGGGAAAGCACTGCTTTCAGGGTCATGGACAGCTGCAAGCGGATCTGCTGCTGCCGCTCGGCGGGGAATACATCCACGATACGGTCGATGGAATCGGCCGCCGAATTGGTGTGCACCGTGCCGAACACCAGATGCCCGGTCTCGGCTGCGGTGAGGGCGGTCTGGATGGTGTCCAGATCCCGCATCTCGCCCACCAGAATCACATCCGGGTCCTCACGCAGCGCAGCCCGCAGCCCGGCGGCAAAGCTCATGGTGTCCCGGCCGATCTCCCGCTGGTTGATCAGGCTCTGATCCGGTGTGTAAATATATTCCACCGGGTCCTCCAGGGTGAGGATATGCACCGGCTTTGTGTGGTTGATCCGGTCCAGCAGCGAAGCCAGGGTGGTGGATTTGCCCGAACCGGTCTCGCCGGTGATGAGCACCAGGCCCTGGTTATAGGAACAGAACTCCTGGGCCACCGGCGGCAGCCCCAGCTCCTCCAAAGGCGGGATGTGGTCATTGAGCAAACGGATGGCAGCGGAATAGGCCCCCTGCTGCCGGAACACATTGATACGACAGCGCACCCCGGCAATGGTCCGAGCCAGGTCCACCTCTCCGGCCTGCTCCAGCTGGGGAAAATCCTCCCCGGCCAGCTCGTGGGCAAACCGAAGGCATTGCTCCTTGTCCAGCCGATCCTCTTCCAGGTTCTGTATGCTTCCATCCACCCGGCACTTGGGGGGAAGTCCCTGCACCAGGTGCACATCGGAGCCCCGCTGCTCCCTGGCTTTTTCGATCAAACTCTCAATGTTCATTTCACTTGTCCCCCTATGACCTTGACGATTTCCTCTGTGGTGGTAATGCCCTCGGCCACCAGATGGGCGCAATCCTCCAGAATGGGCCGGAAGGTGGAGCGGCGCACCGCTTCCTCCATGGCCTTCCGATCCTTCTGATGGATGGCGTGGCGCATATCCGGGGTCATGGTGAGGATTTCAAACACACCTGTCCGGCCCCGGTAGCCGGTATGGAAACACTCGGAACACCCGGTGCCCCGGTAAAACTGGTAGTCGCCCTGGGGCAGTCCCAAAAGCTCCAGCTCTTCTTGGGAGGGGGTGTAGGCCTGCTTGCACCGGGGGCAAATTTTCCGCACCAGCCGCTGGGAGATGATGCCCCGCACGCCGCCGGCGATGAGATAAGGCTCCACCCCGATGTCCAGCAGACGGTCGATGGAAGAAAGGGCATCATTGGTATGGATGGTGGTGAACACCAGGTGGCCCGTCATGGCGGCCCGCATGGCGATCTCCGCTGTTTCACCGTCCCGGATCTCGCCCACGGCGATGATGTCCGGGTCCTGGCGCAGCACCGCCCGCAAAGCATTGGCAAAGGTCAGGTCGGTGCGGTCGTTGATCTGCACCTGGCAGACCCCTTCCATGTGGTATTCCACCGGGTCTTCCAGGGAAATCAGGTTGATCTCTTCGCTCTTTTTCTGATCGATCATGGTATACAATGTGGAGGTTTTGCCCGAACCGGTGGGGCCTACCACCATCAGCACCCCTTCCCGGCTCCCGGCCATCAGGTCCAGGAATCTCTTCCGGTTTTCTCCCCGCAGGCCGATGCCCTCCATCGAAACCATCTTTTCATCCTTCCGCAGCAGACGGATCACGATCTTTTCCCCATAAATAGTGGGCAAAGTGGATACACGCAGATCCAGGTTTTCCTGCTGCACCGTCATATTGATACGGCCGTCCTGGGGGATGTTTTTCTGGGCGATGTCCATCTGGGCCATGATCTTGATGCGAGAAATCACCGACATCTGCAATTCCCGGGGAACGGTGATGATATGGCGCAAAGCGCCGTCAATGCGCATACGGATGGACAGCTGCGTACCCATGGGCTCCAGATGGATGTCGCTGGCCTTTTCTGTATAGGCCCGCTGGATGATGGAGTTGACCAGCCGGATGGTAGGGGCGGCATTTTCGTCCTCCTCATCGGCGGCCAGCTGGAATTCCTCCCCCATCCGCACCGCCGAACCATATTGGTTGGTGTCCAGATCCCGGCGCATATCCTCGATGGCCTTCATGGTGCCCTGGTTGCTGTACAGGTTCTGCAAAGCCCGTTCCAGAGCCTCCTCGGTGGCGATCATGGGAATGACCTGACGGCGTGTAGCCGCTCCCACCTCTTCGATGGCGGCAAAATTCAGCGGATCGCTCATGGCCAGATACAGTTCCGAGCGGGTGGCCCGCACCGGCACTACCCGGTGCTTTTTGGCCAGGCTCTTGGGCACCAGCTGCGCCATCTCCGAGGAAATGGACGCCGAATTCAGATCGATGAATTCCAGACCCAGCTGAGCCATCAGAGCATCGATGACCTGGCTTTCGGTGATGATATGACTGTCCCGCAGCACATCGCCCAGCCGCTTGCCGTTTTCCTTCTGGATAGCCAGGGCCTGCTGGAGCTGCTGCTGGGTAATGGCCCCGCTGCCCACCAGCAGGTCGCCCAGTCTTGTGTATTTCATATACTTCCTCCCTCCCCCCGGTCTCCATTGAGACATCGGACGGAAAAACTGGTTGCTTGATTTTCTCCCGTCACCCCGGACACCTGCAATTCCACATGGAAAACACCGTCTTCATAGGTGATCTTGTAATTTTTGATCTGGCCGGTGCCATTCCCATAAGCTCCGGTGGAAAGCATCCGCCGGCCATTGGCCAGCAACTGTCCCTGATCGTCCAGACTCAGAACGGTCCGGCGGCCATAACTGATGCTGGTGTAGTAATCCAGGGTGCCATCGGGCAAAAGGGTCACATCCCGGGCAAAACGCAGCTCCCGGGTGAGCAGATCGGTGAGCGTGGACAAGAGCAGACGGCTTTCCGCCTGGCTTGTCACCTGCTGATAGCTGCGATTGGCCATGGAAAGACCGGTGTGGAGCATCAGGGCCAGCACAGCCAGCACTCCCGCCGCCGCTGCCGCTTCCACCAAAGTTACGCCTTTCTGGCTTTTCAGCTTGCTTTTCATGGCTCTCATGGGCCGGTCGCCTCCAAGCCATAGGAATACAGCTCCTCTGTGCCATAGACCTGCACCGGGAGCAAGACCTCGCACTCCCCTTCCTGGACTTTCACCTGAGGAGCGGTATCTACCCCCTCGGCCACGGGAGTCTCACGGTTTTCCGCCGCCGAAAGGGCCTGGTAAAACCGGTCATCGGTCTCATCGCTTTTGCGGATCATCTGGATGGAGGCCGCCACACCGCTCATGAGCAGCGCCACCGACAGAGCAGAAATCAGAATGGCCGCCAACAGCTCCACCAGGGTTTCCCCTTTTTGGCTTTTCAGCTTGTTTTTCATGGCTTTCATTCTTCCTCCTCTCCCGTGGTGATCCAGCCCACTTTCCACTGCAGCGGTTCCGTTTTGTTATCTCCTTGAGAAAGCGTACCGGGCAGAGAGGGCCGGTTGGTGCTGGGAGTCAGCTCGGCCTGGAGCTGGTAGCCGTCCAGCTGGGCCGTCAGCTCAATGGCATAGGACTCTTTCACCACTTTCAGCTGTACCTCCACCTCTTTTTCGTCCAGTGCTGTACCGGTCTGGGGATGTACCTTCCAGGTGTGGTTAAAGGTGCCTCCACTTTGCAGAGTCAATGTGGCAAACTTGCCTCTATCCAAAGTGCTTTCGATCTGCTGGGCAAAAAGGGTGTCCAGGTCTTTCTTCAGCAGTCCGGTCAGCTGGGATTCTGTGTCCGCTCCTTTGCGAGTGCAGCTGCCTTCCAGCTGAGTGAAGTAGTAATAAGTGGTCGTTTCAATGGTCTCTTCACCGGTTTCCGGGTCTTTTACCGGCGTTTCCTCCACTACTTCCTTGTAATTGTATATTCCCTGGTATTCCGAGCGGACGATCTCATCACAAATGAGATCCGCCGCCGAAGACAGGGCCAGATAGCTTTGGTGCTCCCGAAGATTGCTGCGGGCTTTGCCTGCATTGGACACCGCCGCCATCAGGATGGTAGCCGAGACCAGAGAGCACAGCGCAAGAAACAGCAGGGCCAGCAGCAGGGAGGCTCCCCGCTGACTTTGGAGTTTTCGTTTCAAAGCTATTTTCATGGCTGGCCCCCTTCTGCCCGATCCCGGATATTCACCTGCAGATACTGCCACTGGATATGGGTCCGGCCTTCATACTGGAAGGCGATGCGCAGCCGCACCGAAGCGATAGTGGGATAAATTTTCTGGGCATAGGCGGTGATTTCCACGGTGCCGGGAATTTCTGCACCATCCGAATCCACAGCCCATTGGGCCCAGATCATCTCCCGCATTTCTTCGCCCACTTCTTCGATCTCCACAACATGGATCTCTTTCACAGTCTGTTGCTCGCCGTTCATCCACAATTCCAGATCCTGAGCGGTATAATTCTGCTTCTGTTCTGTTTCCCCTGCTTTCAGCACAAACTCCAACGGGGGAAGCTGCACTTCCGCCGTCTCCACTTCCAGCGACAGGGCGCTGGTGGCCTGATAGCTGGCCGCTCCGTAGGTGAAATCATAGGCCAGCGTCATCTGGGTGGCCCCCAATGCCTGACGGCTTTCAGCAGCCAGGGAAATGGCGCTGAAATCGGTTTTCACCTGGGTGAAGTAGGCAGGATCAAATTCCGTCGTCAAAGCAGTCATCTGAATTTGTTCTTTCAGCTTTTCGGGCAGAGGCCTGTTTTCCCCATCCCGCAACTCCAGCGGCACTTCCACCCGTTCCTCGGTGAACACCTTCACCGGCAAGGGATCGGCCGCGGCCAGGCGCAGATTGGCTGTCACATTGATCGTCACATCCAGGGTATAGGGCTCGGTCTGTCCCGGCGCCAGGTAGGATACCGTCACTGTGGTGCTGCCCGCCTGAAGGGCTGTGACCTGTACGGTGCAGTCGTTCTGTGAGCTTCCTGTCAGCTGGGCCTGAGCGATTGCCGGCGCAGCACTTTCTACCCACCACTGTCCTCCCGGCTCCACACCGGACAAAGTGAAGGTTTCCTCCCAGACTGCTCCTCCTTTTTCCTCCGAATAATCGGCAAAAAGATCCAGATTTACCGGCAGAGCGCCGCTGGGACGGCGGATGCCTTCCAAGGGCCAGTCGCCGTAATGCACATTGGCCAGCTTACTTTCCACCAGATCACTGGACTGGGTAAGAATGGTGGGGAAGGGATAATCTTTGCCCAGCAGACTGAGATCGTTACCGAAACTGTACCGTCCATCCAAAGAGTCTCCCTGGTCTGTTTTGGTGGTGACAGTGGAAAATCCGGCATTTTGCAAACTCTTGAAAGCATCTCCGGAAGAGAGGCTTTTATAGGAACAGTTTTGCACATTTTCTGATCTGTCCAATACACTATTATCTGCTGTTTGGGCAAGATAGAAGCATTTTTTATAGTTCGCCAACCTGGAAAAATTCTCTTTGCGGAAAATTTCTCCCAGACCGCCAATGGCATAATAACTGCCACCGGCCTTTGTGATCTCTTTCAGCCGATGATCCACATCCACATAAGTATAACAATTGTTAAAAGTGGTAACCAGCAATTCCGGCACTCTATTCTTTTCCAAACCGGCCTGAATGGGAGGAGGCGTATAACCAGCAACTGTGGCAAAATTCAATGTTTTCATGAAATAGCCGCCGGTGATGCCGCCGATATGAAGATTGGAAGCAGAAGATTCCAGCAAATTCTCCCCTTGGACAATGCTTCCTCCCGAATAACAGTTGGTGATGGTTTTTTGGCAGGAACCGGCTATACCACCCACACGAATGTTTCGTGCATTGTCGCTGTGTCTGAAATTCAATTCGATGCGGGTGACAGCTGTACACTTGCTCAAAGCCATGTTGCATATGCCTACCAGCCCGCCTACACCGCCTCCGCCGTATTCACAGCCAGAGTTATTGTCATAAATGGTGTATCCGGCCACAGCGCAGTTCTGGATGGAGCGATTGCTCTCTCCCGTATTCGCCGCAAGTCCCACCAATCCACCAATGGCATACCAGGTTCTGTATTCTGAACTATTCTGCGGATTGGTGGCAGAAATAGTAGCCTTACCGCTGGGAGAGTACAGAACAATGTTGCTCAGATTTGCATTGACTGTCACGCCAAACAGGCCAGTGGTGTTCACATTCTCCGTGGAAATGGACAGTTCCTGAATCGTGTAATCGTTTCCATTGTAGCTTCCGCTGAACCAAGCAATGATCTTCCCCGGTGTATACGGTTTGGTTCCCTCAGCAATCTCATCATAAAGCGCTGCAATAGGGGTGTAATCTTTCACCTGGCTGCCGTCCAGATCATGGGTCTGCACCCAGGAATATTGTCGTCCTTGCTGAGCCGTCAGCCGGTTATTGAGGAATAGATAGCCCTCTCCACCTCCTGGCGCAGCCACTCGATTGACAGTTTTCTGTCCCTGATATGCGTACCAGTTGATAAACTGAAGTTGCTGGATGGACCGCACCTGATAGGGACTGCTCTCTGTTCCCGGCAATGCCTGCGCCCTCGTGCTCATCGATGCAGCAAATAAAGGATTCAAACGAACTGTAAAACTGTTGTTCAATGTCCAGGTTCCCACTGGCGGCTGGTTGCTTGCCTGATTTTCTCCATTCACTACCAAGTGTAGACCTTGGCCCTGGTCTTTCTGCCAGGTGTTATAGCTATAAAATTGATATTGCTCACCCATCAAGTGGCGCAGCGCATCATCGGCTTCTTGATTTGTTGTGGCGTAGTTTACAGAAAAAAGCCTATCGTCCCAATAAATATCCTGGCTTTGAAGCGTAGGCCGGCTCAAAGAGCTTTGGTGGAAATAGCCATAGCCATACTGGGTGACCACGCCATTGTCCCCGTGGGCCTCCGAAAGAGTAGAACTGTAAATGGCCTGATTTCCTCCATCGCAAATGGCGCTGAGATGATAGGAAGAAGCCCCATCAATAACCAGCTTTTCCCAATAATAAACGCCCATGCTTCCCAGATCCATCCGATCCGGCCAGGCTCCGTAGTGGATATACTGCCCCCCAGCCCCCGTCAGAGTGCCGGGATAAGGATAATTCCCTTGCGCCGCAGACACCGGTCTTCCCATGCCCATGGCGTCCACCGCCGTGCTTGCCTGCTGCCCGGCCAGCTGAGCCCAGGTCACCGAAGTGGCCCCATCATCCTCATACTGCGCTCCGTAATTTTCGCCCAGATAGGAAAAGTTTCCCTGATCCAGATAAACGCAGTCATAGGTGGGATCGGCACAGAAACCAAACCGCAGGGCTCCGCCTTCGGCGGAAAGGGCCGCCGCGGCATAGCTGCGCCGGATGGTCGCTTCATTCCGTCCGGCAAAACCGCAGGCATACACCGTGCCATACCGGGCCCGGCTGACATCCACCTTGCCCACGCCATAGCATTGGTCGATGGTGCCTCCAGGCCCATTGCGGCCTGCAAAGCTGCCTGCATAGGCATCGGACAGGTTGGCCTGTGCGGTCACGGTCTTTGTCTGAGCCATGCTGGAATGGATATAGCCCTCATTGAGCCCCGCCAAACCGCCCAGATAGACGATACTTTGCTCATAACAGCTGGCCCGGATCTCTCCGCCATACACAGCACAGTTTTCCACCGTGCCGCCGTTATAGCCCACCAACCCGCCCACATAGAGGGGTTGGGTGCGGTTCCCTTTGCGGTTGATCTGGAGGGCCTGATTCTCATCCATCCGATAGACCACATCCTGAAGCACGCCTGTGCTGTAGCCAAACATTCCTACATAGGAGCATTCTTTTCCGTTCAGATCGGTAGTGGCCAGCTGCACACCCCGGATCTCATGGAAGCCACCATTGTAATTGCCCCGGAAAGGACTCTGGTAGCTGGTGCCCACCGGATGCTGCTTCCAATTTCCAGTAAACAGATCATAGGCCTGGTAAACAGTATAATCCAGGTCCAGATGCTGCAAAAACCGATACCGGTTCTGGCTGGCAAAATAGGCATCAAAACTGCTCAGATCCCAGAAATGCCGGGGGGACCGAAGGAGCACCGGCAGCTGCCGGGCCATCTGATCCAGATCCAGTCCCTCTTCATAGTCCAGAATGGCAATGGCATACCGGGGATCGTGGGCAAAATGAGGATTGTAATAGTACTCTTTGACCCTATCCTCTGTGATGTGCTGGATGGCGATCTTCTGATAAAAATCCGTAGAAGCATGGGTGGTATTCACCACCTGTGTGGGCAGGGGGAGAAGGTAATAGTCATTTTCCTTCCCCAGATCCTGCACATCCTTCATCACATAGTAGTCTGTTTCCTTCTGATAGGTAAACTTTTCTGTCTCTTCTCCCATTTCCCCCTGATAGGTCACTTCCAGCGTGGCCCCCAGGGTCGCAATGGAATCGGTGCTCTGGTAGGCCACGGCATAGCCGTCCTCTGTCACCAGCCGATCGTCTTTCAGATGGCTGACATCGCCGCCGCTGAAGCCATAGCTGCCATCTTCATAACATTCATAATAGACCAGGCTGCCCTTTTGGAACTGGGCGCCCCAGTCTCCCCAATGCTCCAGAGAGGGAAGGCCAGGATACCGGTAGCGGGTGAGAGACAGGGTGGTCTGCAAATTATAAGGGTGCGATTGAGCGGCGCTGAGTGAATCAAATGTCTCACGGCCAAACAGAGAATCCCACCGGCTCTCATCCAGCAGTTCTTCATAGGAAAGAGCCAGGCCTTTATGTGCTGACGAAAAACCGAACTGGTCGGAATCCAGATAGCGGGCCTTTTCATAACCTCCCTGCTGACACAAGGGGTAATTGATCACACTTCCTGTGGTAAACAGCATGGCACTGTAAGAGGATGTGACTCTCCCATAACCATCCCCCAGGCACAGCCCGGCGGCCATGCCTCCTTCCGGACTTTGCACAAAGCCCACGGCATAGCTGCTGTCCACTGTTGCGGTGTCACCCGCATTCAGTCGTCCCACAAGCCCTGCGGCCTCCGGCGCTTGGACATAGCAGGCCCCATAGGACTGAGCGATCGCCACGCTGTCCCCTTGGCCCAAAAGGCCACCGGCGGCTAGGTTGCTGCTCACCAAAGTAGAGGCGGAGCACTCTGTGACCGTCCCGTTTGTCAAGCGGCCTACCAGACCGCCCACCATTTCCTGGCCGGTGATCTGATAATCCAGGCCATCCTGGCTGTTGCCCAGCAGCTGCTGGAGGGTAGTTCCATCTTCCCGGCGGTTGTTCCAATAGACCTGACAGCCGGTGATGGACACAAACTTCCCTTCTCCCAGCAAAGCGCCGGTGGGAGTGCTGCCTCCTGTCACGCTGGCATCCACCAAATGGATATTTTTCAGCTGCCGGTAAGCGTCCTCCGTCCCCTCCATCTGGCCAAACACGCCAGCAGGCTGATCTTCCCGGCTCTTGGCTGTCAGGCCGGTGATGGCAAAGCTGCCGCCGTCGCAGCTTTTCAGCTCTTCATTGAAAACAGGCTGGAAAATGTAATCTTCCACCTTTTCCACATCTCCCAGCTGCTGGGCCTGGGTCTTGCCCTCCACCTGGGAAAAGTTTTTATCCAGATTCTGCAAATGGCGCAGGCAGGTAATATAGGCCGTCTCCCCGCCGCTGTCTTTGGCAAACAGGCTGTTGTCCTGGGCTATTTTCTGGGCGCCATTCACCTTCAGTGTGCCTGTATAGGACACCTCGGCCACAATGGTAAAATCTTCTCCATAGGTCAAGGTTGTGCCGGGAGCAGAAAACAGATCAGCAAAATGCTTGCCTTCCTCCAGAGACTCCAGGGTCCAGGTGCTCTCATAAATCAAATAGGCGATGTCCGGCTTTTCCTTCTGGTTTCCCATATCCAGGGTCAGCGGGATCTTCTGTCCCTGGTATTCCAGCTCCACATCCAGACTCACCTGGTCGGCCTGCCCGATCATCTGAAGGGCACGGGGAACCCAATGAGTCACCTGCACCTGCAGATCATTGTCATTTGTGATCTGAATCACCGGCGTGCGCAAAGACAGGGCCGTGCCGCTTTCGGCCGACTCGCCCCCATAATAGCCGATCATCGGGCGGCTCTTCATCCGTTCTTCTTTGTCCGCCTTTCGCCACCGCATATAAAAATCGGCAAAGTCGGCAAGCTCCCCTTCCACCGGCAAAGTATCATCGGAATAGAACACATCCACCACGCTGGCGCTTTCCGGCTCATAGGAGATGTAAAAATCCCCATCCCACAAAGCAGGGTCGATGGCCTCCTGGGGCAAAAGCTCCTTCATGGCCTCTTCATCGCTGCTGTGCACATAGTAGACGGTGATCTGGGTGGTGGCCTCGCCCCCCTCGCTGGGTATGATCTCCACATGGTCGATCCGATTTTGGTCATCCGCTTTTACAGCCGCTTTTTTCACCTTATCGCTGCCGATCAATATGGCTCTGTTCTGGGCCGCCATGAAGATCTCCCGGGCAGCATTGTCCAGCTCCTTCAGCTGCAAATGACGCACATAGGCCACCACACCCACAATGGAAACCCCCAACAGGATCACTGTGATCGCTATGACAACAAGCATTTCCTGCACAGTAAAGCCCTGTTGTTGTTTTTTCAGGGGATTGGGCATTTTTCTTCCTCCTATATACGCCAAGACCATGTGGTCAAAATAGTATCATTCCAAAGATTTCAAAACGCAGCGCCCTTTCTGGCTCTTTTTCACCTGATAGAGCAGTTGGTCTGCCAAGCGATACAGTTCCTGAAAGGGAACGGGCCGGCTGCTGTATACCCCGCCCATAGACAAAGTGGAACCGGCCTCGGGCCATTTCTCCTCCATCATCGTTCGATAGGAGTCGATGAGCCGCTGCAGCTTGCTTTTCAGCGGGGCCACATCGTCCCAGCCCGATACAAAAATGGCAAATTCATCGCCGCCCAGCCGATACACCACATCGGTCTTTCGGAAAGACCGGCGCAGCATTCCCGCCACGGCACAAAGCGCCGCATCGCCCTGATCGTGACCATAAATATCATTCACATGCTTGAATCTGTCCAAGTCAATGATAACGAACAAATACCGGGAGACCTGCTGCAGCTGCTGCTGAATGCACGCTTCCCCGCTTTTCCGGTTGCGTATGCCAGTGAGAGGATCGGTGAGAGCCGCCCGTTCCAGGCAGGCCCTGCTGTGCACCTGCCGTGAAATATCCACCAGCACGCTGACGACGGTATCCTGGCCGTCCACCGCCACAGTGCGCCGGCCGATATTATGTACCCACAGACTGCTGCCATCTTTTCTCTTCAAACGATGCTGGATCTCATACTGATCTCCTGGCCAGCGCAGCCCGGCCAGCTCTTCCCGCACCCGTTTTCTGTCCTGGGGATGGATCATATTGATGATCAAACCCTGGAATTCATCCTCCAGCTCCCGGAGATTTTTGCAGCCGACCATATCCAAAAAACGCTGATTGGCCACATACAGGGGAAATCCTTCTTCCAGATATCCCCCCAGTATTCCACCGGGCATGACCTGCCCCAGCAGTTCCATCCGTTCCCGCAGATCCTGTCTGCGCTCTTTTCCGCCTTCCCGGGCGGCAAACTGCAAGGCCGCAAAATCCCCCGTCCGCACGGTCGTTCTCCCCTGGGACAGGTGGAGAGTATCCAGTAAATACCGGTCATTTTCCCAATGAAACCCTGCCGTCAGCCGCACAGGAGCAGAATTTTCCTCCTGTTCCTGTTCAGAGGACAGCATACAGCTGCAATCCCAACATCCCGCCGCCCGTTCCCGGGCCCCGAAATCAGCGATGGTATAGGATATGGGGCTCTTCTTCTGAAAAACTTTGGAGTGCATCATCTGCGCAAAGGCCTCTTTGCTCAGAACCCGCTCCCCTTCCCAGACGCCTACGCCAAAAAAGCCGGGAGAAAGCAGCTCCAGAGTCCCCGGGATATCCCGCTGGGTGAAACAGCGATGCAAAAAAGTGCGAAGGACTTCTTCCACGCTCTCATGCTCTTTTTCCTTCCGCATCCCGCTCTCTCCTTTCCCATCACATCTGGCTGACCAGGCGATACAGGTCCCGCAGCTCCATGGGGCGGAAATAATAATACCCCTGGATCATATCGCAGCCTGTATTGAGAATGATCTCATTCTGTTCGGCCTGCTCCACGCCTTCCATGCACACCGTTTTTCCAAACTGATGGCAGGCAAACACAATGCTTCGGATAAAGTTCATCTTGGCTTCCGACTCGGTCGTTTCCTGCACCAAAGACTGGTCCAACTTGATGATGCTGGAGGGATATTGCAAAAGCATCCGCAGAGAAGAATAGCCGCTTCCAAAATCGTCCAGAGCGATAAACAGCCCCATTTTTTCGCATTCCTGCGTAAAATTATTCAACTGCTCCGGATGCTCATCCAGCGCGCTTTCGGTGAGCTCAGCCACCAGGCTGGAGCCCTTCAGGTTGTATTTTTCCAGCGTCTCTTTCATAAAGGGCAGCAAAGCGCTGTCGGACAGCTGATGCAAACTCACATTAAATGTCAGGTAAAAAGCAGGGTCATAGGTATGGAGACGGACACAGGTGCTCACGGCCTGCTCAAAGACCCACCGGCCTACCCGCTGGATCAGTCTATTTTCCTCCAGAAGCGGGATAAAGATTCCCGGTGAAACATCCTTTCCTTCAAAGGACCACCGCAGCAGCACTTCTCCCCCAATGGCCCGGCCGTCTCCGCCGGACACCATCGGCTGAACAACGATGCGGAAATTCTCCATATTGTTGTCCACATCCTGGCTCAATGCCAGCGCCAGATTGGACATTTCCTTGATTTTTTGGATGCTGCGGGCAGAATAATCCACAAACGACTTCTTGCTTTCCTGTTTGGCCACCCGAATCAGGGAAACCAGGTTTTCCACCAGATCTTCTTCTGCCATATCCTCGCTGGGATACTGAATCACACCACAGGAACAGGGATTCTGCACAGAGATGTCCATGCCATCGTAGGAGGCCCGCACGGTATCCCGGATCTGCTGCACCAGGCTTTCCTGGCCTTCCTCAACGCACACAGGATTGACGATGGCCATGCACCGGGCCCCTTCCAGACGGTAAAAGGACATTTTCCAGGACAATTTCTCCATCAGAGCATCGGCCACCCGCTTGAGCAGCCGGTCGCCGTATTCCCGTCCTCTGGTGCTGTTGATGGCGGCCAGACCATTGAGGCTGAAGCCGATGACAATGGTTTTTTCTCCGTTCTTTTTCAGTTCCTTCATCTGCTGGAAGGACATCTGTTCCCGGGGCAGGCCGGTGATGGGGTCCACCACAAAATCGGTGTCCTGATGGGTGATCCGGCCGGAAAAGAACAGAGGCTCTGTTTTGTCCTTGTTCCATTTCAAAATGCCGTAACAGCGGATCCACTGGTTGTTCCCTTTGGCATCCTGTACCCAATAGCTCATGTCGTGAACGGTGCGTTTTTCCCGCATCATACCGGAAATATCCTGCCAGAACAAATCACAGACTTCCGGCGTACTGATCCGCTGGGACCACCGCTGCAAAAACCCTGGAACCAGATTGCTCTCAAATCCAAAATCCTGCCGCATATTATCCGAGATATAGTAGAGATCCTTCTGCATATCTCCCAGATAGAAATAGCTGGAATTGTTGTTTTGGGATATCGATTGAAACAGCGACTCCATATCGCCGCCGGAATTGTTCAAAAAGCGCTGAAACGGCGTTTGCTCTGCATTTTCCTCCGGGAAATGCTGCACATCCACATGGCGGCGCTCCACGCCGGGCCGGTGCCGGTTGATCCTATAATATTTCCGTTTGTCCTGGTACATCACCTGGTCGGCCTGAGCGATGAGTTTTTCCAGCTCCAGCGGTTTTTGATCGGACCAAGCATACCCTACCGCCATATGGCATTGATCTTCTTTGATCTTTTGCCGCAGCTGAGAGACTTTATTCTGAAACTCCTCTTTTCCGCAATCGGCATACACCGCCACAAATTCATCTCCGCCGGCCCGATAGACTTTGCAGTCCTTGTCCCCCTGGCAGATCAGGCCACAGCAATGGCAGATCAGCCGGTCGCCCGCTTCATGCCCCTGGTTGTCATTGACCTCTTTCAAGCCGCTGATATCGCAATAAATAACGCCCACCGAGTCCATGGGCAGTTTCCCATATTGCTCGTTCATGGCATGGCGGTTGTAGGCCCCTGTCAGCTGGTCGTGATAGCTCAGGTTATTCATCCGCTCCAGCAGATCACGCTGTCGCAAAAGGGTGACGGTAAAATAGCCGATCACCTTCATAAAGGATTCGATCATGGGCATCATCTGTTTATCCGGATTGTCCACGCCGATGAAACCGATGGTTTTTCCCTCTTCTTTGATTGGGCCCACAGCCAAACAGTGAATGCCCTGAGGCTTCAATAGGGCATAGGATTCCGGATATTCGTTGCGGATATCTTCCAGATCGGAAATGACGGTCACCTTATCTTTGTCAAACAAAGAGAACCACCAATCAATGGCCGACACGGGAATATTCTGCAGCAAATCCTTTTGAGGCTCCACTCCCTCTTCACACCATTCATGGGTATTTGTGGCAATACCATTTCCGGTAATCTCAAAAATATAAGACCGGTCGCTGGCAAAGGTTTTGCCGATATAGGCCAGCATCCTGCTGATGGACTCTTCCGCATTGGTGGTGGAAAAGATCTGCTGGATGCATTCGTTGAGTATGGTTTCGCTGCGTGCATAATAATATGTACTCTGGCACGCGGCCTCAGAGTCGGCATTGATGGCCAGCTCAATCCGATAATTCCGGCCATTCTTATGGATCATACTGTCTTTCAGCAGCACCCGTTTGTTCAGCACTGGATTTTTATGAGTCCAGGTGACGAATTCCCCTTCCTTCAGCTGGCTGTTGGTGCAGAACTCGCAGGGGCTGGCGGCCCCTTGCAGCACCTCATAACACATTTTTCCCACATATTCTTCATGGTTCTGATAGCCCAATGAATTCCGCAGATGCTCATTCATGTAAATCAGTTCATGGGTATCCACATCGGATACATACACCATCTCATCTAACTTTTCAAAAAACTCCCACATATTTTAAATCCTTTTTCTCCCTGTTTTTTCGCAATCTCTCTTCCTTATCTCCCACGAAAAGAGATTTCCCTGATTCATGTTTGAGTTTTACTTTAGTATCGGTCTCTCTCCACAGATGCCACACGCTGTGTGAAAAACACCCGCTTCCGGGTAAAATTCACCCCGCAATTTCCACAGTCTGGGTTTCTCCCACCCATTCCACTGTGCCGCCGAAATACTCCACCACAAAGCGGATGGGCAGCATTGTGCGGTCATTGAGGAGGATGGGCTCACTGTCCAGAATAAACCGGGCGCCGTCTTTGTCCCAGGCCACCGTGCTGCCAATGCGCAAAAACAGCGTTTGCTCCCCCCGGGTCAGAGAAACCGTCTGGTTCGCTCCATCCCACTCCACCGTACCGCCCAAGCCTTCCATCACCGCCCGCACAGGCAGCAAAGTGCGATCCTGCCGCAAAACCGGCACAGTTCCCTGGGGATCGATCATCTGCTCCACGCCGTTGATGGTCATCAGCGGATTTCCGATCTGCAAAGTGATGGTGGTCTGGGCTGCACTTTTCTCAAAAGCGGCATACAGGACCATATCTCCGCTGAGTGCAATGGTGTCTCCATTGCGATAGAGACGGCCCTCTCCGTCATACCACTCTGCAAAGACATACCCCTGCATCACAGGCTCCGGCAGATTCCACACATCTCCATTCACCGCCTGGCAAATACCAAGATTGCTTCCATCCTGCTGGTTTTGCAATGTGACGGTGTGTCGTTCCCCTGCTGCGACTGGCTGATACCGGGGATAGAGAACCACAGAAGAGATTCCCTGAAACACCGTGGCCTCGGTGACCCGCTCTCCGGAAATCGCATGGGTGTACCATCCTGCAAACACGGCCCCTTCCACGCCCTCCGGCACGGGCAAAGCTCCCACGGCCTCCCCCGACTTCACGGTGAGCTCCACCTGACGGCTATAAGACGGGTTCAGATGCACCAAGACCTGTATATCCTGTGCCTCTTCCGGCTGGGGCAGGATATTCCCGGAGTTCTCATCGTTTTCCATGGGATTGCTGTCCAGGAACCAAATCGCGGTATTTTCCTTTTGGGCCGAGGCTGCAAAATTCTCATAAGTCACATAACGCAGCCGGATAAAAGGGTCGTTATCGCTGGAATATTCCGTAAAATAAAACCCTTCTTCATCCCCGGCCAGGAAAGTGACCGAATGGACTCCATCCAGCCGCAAATGCTCCCCCATCTGGCCATAGCGCAGCAGAAAATCCCGAAGGATCTCCCCTGTCAGCTCATCGGTATGGGTGATCTCCCGTCCACCCCCATCCCGAAGCCAGCATTTTTCCCCGAATTCCCCATAGCTCACATAGGAAGCATACTTGGAATAGGCATAGCATCCGGCGGCCTTCACCTCCACCTGGTAAATGCCGTCATCCACATTCATCACATAACCGCCGCTGTTGGGATAGGGAAATGTGCCGCCCTCCACAGCTGCATAAGCACTGTCAAACAGCAGATATTCCGCGCCCTCCATCGCCTTTTCCCGGTCGGCCGCCGTGGAAAACGCCTGTTTTTCCATTAACTGGTGCAGCGATGTCAGACGGCTGTCGTCCTCGCTTTCAATGGTGGACTGACGCACAGAATAGGCCAGAACGCCTCCGCCTTGCGCCAAAACCCATATGGCGGCCAATGCCGATACCATCCGAAAAAAAGGTCTTTTTTTCATGCCAACCTCCCTTTTTCGCCATTCACTTTCCCCAAAGATCTAGATAAATTCGCCACAATATGCATTTTTGATTATAACATATCCCATTTTTCGCCGCAACAAAAAGACACAGAAAAAGGCCTCCGAAGGAGGCCTTTTTCCCATTGTTTTTCTTCGTTTTACCGCCCGTTCAGGCGATCAAATACACCGGCCCGGGTCAGGGGGCGGCGCAGCAGCTCCATAAGGGCCACCGAGCACACCGAAGCCAGCACAGCATTAAAAAGAGAAATGCTGCATTTGCTGATGACCACCGGCCATACCGCCTGCCATACTGCACCCATGACAAAACGCTGCATTACCACAGTTTTACAGCCATAGAGAAACACATAAGTCCCTGCACCGCACACCGCCGCCAGGATATTTTTCCCTTTTCGTTCCCCGTGGGCGTTTCCGCTGTGAGCGATCATTCCTGCCGTCCAAGCCATGGCAAATTTCATCAAAAAGGTGATCCAGGCCTCCGGCGCATACACCGGATCGGTCAAATCGTAAATGGCCGACCCCAGTCCGGCGGAGAGTCCTCCGGTCACCGGCCCAAAGAGCAGCGCCGCCAAAAGGGACATGATGTTGCCAAAATGGATCATCACCTTGTTGCTCATGGGCACCGGCACATCGATGTGGATAAAAGTGCAGGCAAAGACCAATGCACTCATCAATCCCACCACGGCCATGCGATACACCGTGAAATACTTTTTCTTTTCCATCGTTCTTCCCCTTTCTGCCTTGAAGACGCTTCTCAGTATACGCTTCATTTGATACCTTCAAAATATCCAAAATAAGATTATTTTATGGTATCAGATTTTCAGAAAGGGATGTGTTTTTCTATTGTATTTCCCATTTGTCGGCCAGGGCCAACAGAATCTCCCGCTGATTTTTCTCTGGGTCCTTTATCACCTGATCCAAAAGCCGTTCCAATGTACGCCCCACCTGAGGCCCGGAAAATCCCATGGCCTTCAGGTCATTTCCACGGACAGCCAACGCCTTCAAGGTAAAGCAGTCCCCTCTTTGCAAAATGTTCTCCATCCGCTGGAGGAGCCGCCCGGCAAACAGAGTATCCGAACGGGGGGACTTGGCCCGGCTGTCGGCCTGCTGGAGAAGGAGCAGACGCCGCAGCTGCACCGGCCCCAGCAAATTGAGCCACCGGCGCACCGCTTCATCGGTTTGGGGAATGTCCTCGTCGTGCCAGCGCACCAGCTGGCACACTTCCTCCCGCAGCTGGGTAGGAAAACGCATCCGCTTGAGAATTTGCCCAGTGACCGCTCCGCCCGCCACAGCATGGCCCTTGAAATGGCCTGTGCCCCGGCGGCCTTGGAAAAAGCACTGGGGCTTGGCGATGTCGTGGAAAAGGGCGGCCAGCCGGACTTCCCTTCCTTCTCCCACTCCGTCCAGCACCCGAAGGGTGTGCTGCCACACATCGTAGATATGATAAGGGGTGTGCTGTTCAAACCCCTGCAGGGTCTGCAATTCCGGCACCACCTGCACAGCCACAGGAAAGAATTCCTCCAGCACCCGTGGAGCAGCCATACCTTCCACCAGGCGGATAAATTCCCCGGTGATGCGCTCCTGGGCCACTTGCCCCAGCAGATGCCGCTTTTCCACCAAAGCCCGGGCGGTCTCCTGCTCCAAATCAAAATCCAGGCGCGAGGCAAACCGAAGCCCCCGCAAAATCCGCAGGCCATCCTCCTGAAACCGCCGGCCCGGCTCTCCCACGGCCCGAATCAGCCGCTTTTCCAGGTCCTGCGCTCCACCAAAGGGATCGATCAACCCATGGGATGGAGAAAACGCCATGGCATTGATGGTAAAATCCCGCCGGGCCAGGTCCTCCCGGATATCCTCTGTGGGAAGTACCCAATCGGGCCGCCGCCCGTCTTTGTAGCCCCCTTCCCGACGCAGCCGGGTGATCTCCAGGGCCTGCCCTTCCACCACCGCCGTCACCGTGCCATAACGCAGACCGGTGGCAATCACCGGATAGGGAGAAAGCAGCTGTTCCATCTCCTCCGGCGGAACGGTACTGGCCAGATCATAATCCTGGGGATTTTCCCCCCGCAGCAGATCCCGCAGACAGCCTCCCACCAAAAAGACCTGGAACCCCTTGCTTTCCAGCCGCTCCATCACCAAGCGCACCGGAAGCGGCAAACTCTCCCACTGAATGGGGGCGCTGCTGCTCATTCCTCCGCCTCCAGTCCGCTCAGGTCAAAGTCCGGCACATATTCCCCGCTGGCCGATTCCAGATCCTGAAAAAACCCATGTTCAAACCCCTTGCCCAGCAACCGGCTGCAAGCCCGCTGGTATTCTCCCGGCTTCAGCCTCCGGTTGATCTCCGGGAAATCGGCCGCCCGCCCGGCAGGGAAATACTGACCCATCAGGCTGATATAGGTCTCTTTGGGGATGTTTTCCTCCATCCAATCCAGCAGCAAATAGGTCTGGCGCAGATTTCCCGGCAGCACCAGATGGCGGAGAATCACTCCACGGCGCATCATCCCATCTTCATCAAAAACCGCCTGGGGCTTTTGTTCCAGCATAAACAGCAGGGCCTGGGATGCCATTTCAAAATAATCGGAGACCCCACTGTATTTTTTGCTGATCTCCGGGCTGACATATTTCACATCGGGCAGATAGATATCCACATAAGGATCGATGCGCCGAAGGGTCTCCACCCGTTCGTAGCCGCTGGTGTTATAAACCACCGGCACATGAGGGCGGTATAGTTCCAGGGCCTCCATGATCTCCTCCACATAGGGAGTGGGACTGACCAGATTGATGTTGTGGGCTCCCTGCTCTTCCAACCGGGCAAACACCCGGGCCAGCTGGGAAGCCGTCAGGTCCTTCCCTTCCTTTTCGTGGGAAATCTGGTAGTTCTGGCAGAACACGCAGCCCAAGGGACAGCCGCTGAAAAAAACAGCGCCGCTTCCTCTTTTGCCGCTGATACAGGGCTCTTCCCATTGATGCAGCCCCGCCCGGGCCGCACGCAGCCCCTTAGCGCCGCACGCCCCGGCCTGTCCCTCCTTCCGCCGCGCGCCGCACCGGCGGGGACAAAGTTCGCATCCCATCATGGCCCCTCCTTTTCAGATCTCAATCACCGTTTTGCGGTTATTATAGCAGATTTACCAGGAAGTGAAAAGCGCCGCTTCCCGGCCAAACACAAAAAACAAGGGTTTTTTTGCGGAAAAAGCCCTTTTACTCCTTATTTTTTAGTGTTATACTTGAAAATAGAGGAATTATTCCAAGAGGTGTTGTAAAGTGAATAAGTTGCTCCGGCACTTCGGCGCTTTGGTCGCCGTTTGTGCCTTGCTTTTTTATGCCCGGCTGCTGGTCCGGGCCTATGCCGATGTGCAGGAAAGCAGTTGGTATGCCATCTATGTATCGGAATGCACCCAAATGGGGCTGATGCAGGGGATGCTGAACGACCGGTTCTATCCGGACAACTCTCTGACGGTGGCCGAAGGCATTGCCGCGGCCGTCCGATGCTACGAAACACTGTATCCCCCGCTTCCGGCCCTGGAGGCCCCGCCGCCGGAGGAAACGGGCTCCGATGCAGATGGCTCCCTTCCCCAAGATGAAACGGAAGATGATGCCGATGCTCTGCCGGAAGAGGGACAGGAGGAAGAACAGGAGGAAACAGACGCTGCCGCATCAGAAGACCCCTGGTATGCCGAAACGCTGGAAAAAGCGCAGGCCTATGGCTTATGGTCCCCGGAGGATTTCGCCGGCGAGATGAACACCGCCATTCACCGGGATGAGATGGCCTATCTTTTCGCCAACGCCCTGGGGGACAATTTCCCTCAGCTGAACCAGGTCACTTCCCTTCCCGGTGTGGAGCCGGGAGACGAATACAGCCAGCAGATCTACACCCTGTACCAGGCCGGTATCCTCAACGGCACCGACAAATACGGCACCTTCCTTCCGAACAACACAGTAAGCCGCAGCGAAGCGGCCGCCCTCCTGACCCGTATGGCTGAGCCGGAAACACGGCTGACCTTCACGCTGGAGGAAGAACCGGAACTTCTGGAGACCATCGTCTTTGGCCAAAGCGGCGAAGGCCGGGATATGACAGCCTACCGCATCGGCACCGGTGAAAATGTGATGATCCTGAATTTTGCCATTCACGGATTTGAAGACCACTGGGCCGCCGATGGGGCCGAGCTGGTCTATCTGGGACAAAAGGTCCGCGCCTCCCTGGAAAATGAAGCGGAACGGGTGGACCGGCTGGGATGGACGGTATATGTCATTCCCTGTGCCAATCCCGACGGAGTCGCCGCCGGCTGGACCAACAACGGCCCCGGCCGGTGCACCACCACCATGCTGGACACGGCAGGCAATCTGATCTACGGCATGGGCATCGACCTGAATCGCTGCTTTGAAACCGGCTACCGGCGCCATACATCAAACCGCAATTACAACGGCACCGCTCCCTTGCAGGCCCTGGAGGCTCTGCGTTTGAAAGAATTTGTCATCCAGCATGAAGGCTCCGGGAAAAATATACACATCGACACCCACAGCTGGACCCAGCAGATTCTCACTTCCAACCCTTCCAGCGTCCTTTCCCAGACCTTCCACCGGTATTTCCCCTGCAATTCTCTGAACTACCTGGGTGGGGACGGCTATTTTACCGCCTACACCCGCAGTCTGGGATATGACTCCTGCCTGTTCGAGTTTCCCCGGGATGTGAGTTCCTACCTGGCTTTCTACACCAGCGGCTACATTGACAAATACATTGGGGTCATCTGGGACCTGCTGGAACACTATTAAATTTTCAAGGCCGGGCGAATGCCCGGCCATCAGACTGTCGAAAAACCTATATAACGAAAAGGGTCGTCCGCCCTACCCCTATAAATCCGCAAAAAGCCGCGACCTGTGCGTGGCTTTTTGCACTTCTCAAGGGCGGGGCGCCCCGCTGGTCCGGTGGCCGGACGGCCATACTTTCTTTGCCTTTCTGCATCGGACCTGCCCAGCGCGGGAGCGCAGTATGGGAGCGGAGGCACTCCGCCAGCCCCTTGCAAAAACTCGAAAAAGTGGCCTAAGCCACTTTTTCGACACGCTCAAGGCCGGGCGAATGCCCGGCCTTTTCCTTTCTCAAAAACGGCACAGGGCGCTAGAATCCTCAGACAAAAAATACTGCCTGGGGACATAGATCACATTGCTCTCTTCCCACTCTTCCTTCAAAACTTCCTTCCTCTGCCGCAGCATATCCCGCAGAGCACAGGCCATACACACCATCCCTAAAATCAAACTGAATCCCGTCATCAATCCACTTTGTATCATGCTATGACCTCCTTTGCTCCTATCATATCTCTTTGCCTGTCCCATAAACCGGACAAATGTTCCCTTGGTTTTTATTTGAAAAGAAGCTATAATGGAATTGGTATGGCAACTGCTGTCCATTCACCTTGATTTCTATGAGGAAAGGAGCTTTTCCATGTCCTATAAATTGCTGGCTTTGGATCTGGACAACACCCTGCTCTATAAAGACCTGACCATGGCTCCTGCGGCCCGGGCCGGACTGCGCCGGCTGCTGGATCGCGGAATTCTGGTCACTCTGGCCACCGGCCGGATGTTCCCCTCTGCCGCATTCTATGCCCGGCAAGTGGGCATCACCTGTCCCCTGGCCACCTACAACGGCGCCCTCATCCGCTCCACCCAGCCAGGGGGCTATGAACTGCTCCGTCCTCTGTCTCTGGAAACCATGAAGGGTATCGCCGCCTTTTGCCGCAAACACGGCTATTATGTACAGCTTTACAACGAAGACCGGATTCTGGTGGAAAAGCGCACCAAGGAAACCGATATCGACCCGGACCTGATTCACAACCCGGTGGTGGAAGTGGGGGATTTTTCTTCCTATCCTCTGTCTCCCTCTCCCAAGATGATCCTGGTGGTATCTCCGGAAGAGCGAGAAACCATCCACCGTCAGCTGCGGGAGGAATTCGGCGACAGCCTGACTCTGGCGGCCTCCAAGGACTACCTGGTGGAGATCATGGCCAAGGATGTGTCCAAGGCCAGCGCTCTAGAGCTGATCTGCCGCCGCTATGGTGTGGCGCCGGATGAAGTGGTGTGCTGCGGCGACAATTCCAACGACGCCGCCATGATCAAATGGGCCGGTCTGGGCGTGGCCGTGGAGAACGCCTCCCCCGCCGTCAAAGAGATCGCCGACTATGTGGCGACCAAATCCTATGGCGACGGCGTGGCCGAAGTCATCGCCAAGTTCTTCTAATCCTTGAGACGAAAAAAAGAGGCAAAAAGTTTCCCTCTTTGTCAAAATTTAAAAAATCCCCGGCAGAGAACTTTTTGAAGTGACCCCAAAAAGTTAGACAATATTCTGGAGTAAAAATTGTTCAAGCAGCCGAAAGGGCTTGCTGTCTGTGAATTGCAGGCGGCAAGCCCTTTCGCTTTGCCTTGATCCTGCGGTTGTTGTAGTAATCCAGATATTCAACGAGTTCCTGTTTGAAGTGCTCCATGGACTGAAATTCTTGCAGATATAGCAGCTCACTTTTGAGCAGCCCAAAGAAATTTTCTATCACAGCATTGTCCAGACAGTTCCCCTTACGGCTCATGCTCTGGCGAACACCTTTCTCCCGGAGCATCTGTTGATACTGTTTATGTTGGTACTGCCAGCCCTGATCAGAATGGAGAATGAGGTTTGTTCCGTCCGGAATTTTTGCAAACGCCTCGTCCAGCATGGTGGTTACCATGCTGAGTACAGGACGATCCGATATGGTGTAACTGACCAGATCGCTGCTGCACAGATCAAGGACGGGAGAGAGATAGAGCTTCTCTCCAAACAAACTGAACTCTGTCACATCGGTGACCCACTTCTGGTTCGGCTTTTCGGCGCGGAAGTCCCGGTTCAACAGATTTGGCGCAATTTTGCCCACTTCTCCCTTATAAGAGCGATACTTCTTCATCCTGACACGGCAAACTAAGCCCAACTCTTTCATAAGCCGCTGGACAGTCTTGTGGTTCACAGAGAATTTACGCTTGCGAAGTTCTGCCGTGATCCGGCGATAGCCGTACCGGCCCCTGTTTTCGTGGTAAATTGCTGCGATTTCTTCCTTAACAGATGCATATTTGTCTTCTCTCTGCATCGTGCGTGTTTTTGCCTTAGCTTCTGAACTACCAGCGTTTTTTGTGCTGGCGTCGCTCGTCTTCCAAAACCAAGGCTTGCAAGTTTTTTAGGTAATCGTTCTCCGCACGCAGTCGCTGCACTTCGGCCAGCAGATCTTCTTCCACCTGCTTCGGCAGCTGCTTTGGCGGACGACCCTTACTGCTGCGGCCACGCCGTTCGATGGCTAACCCTTCCGGCCCTTCTTCCAGGTAGATTCGCTCCCATGATTTGATTCGATCTCTGCTGTTTACCTCAAATCTACGGCAGGTTTCGCTGTAACTCAATTTCTCTTTCTGCATGGTTTCAATCACCAGTTTTTTGAATTCCGGCGTATATCGTTTATTTGGTACTCCTTTTGGCATAGCAAAACACCCCACTTGTTAGATAGTATACCATACTGTCTAACAAATGGGGTGCTGTTCATTTTCGTTCTTTGCCGGGGATTCTGTTTTTATGTCTTTTTGGCCTTCTGGGCCTTGATGACCTTCAAGCGGCTGAATTCCTCCCGTTCCCGCTCTTCCAGCACGCCGGTGATATAGGCGATGGAGGCGGTATACTGGGGAATGATGATATTTTGCAGGGCATTGGCCCGCTTCTGGGCCTTTTTGATGGCGTTGGCCAGACGATAGACACTGGTCTCCACCTCGGCCAAAGTGGCGCACAGCTTCTTGACCCGATAAAACTCATAAAGTGTCTTATCCAAAGAAGAATCGGTGCCGAAAAACCCATAGCTCAGCCGGGCTTCAAAATCGGAAGCGGTGACAATGGGGATCTCCACCCCCATCACCGACCGGTAGCCCAGCTGCAAACTGTCATCCACCGGGGTGGCCAGGGCGATATCCTGGCAGGCGCCCAGCTTGATATTGGCCTCCTGCAAAGCGGAATAGGCCCGGGTAAAGGTGGTATCGATCTCCGCCTGGATCTGCTTGGCGCTGTCGATGAGCAGCATCATTTCCCGGATGAGGATGTTCCGTTTCCGATCCATCAGCTCATAGCCCATTTTCGCCAGGGCCAGGGAACGCTTGATCTTGGACAGATTTCCTTTGGTGGGCGCGATGACCGGCATCAGTCCTCACTCCCTCCTGCCGCCGAGTGGTCTACATAATGCTGATCCAGCAGCTTCTGATCAATGCGGCTCAGCTCCGAGCGAGGCAGGTCGCACAACAGATCCCAGCCCAATTCCAGGGTCTGGTCCAGGGTGCGGTTTTCCGAAACACCCTGCTGCACAAATTCCTGTTCAAACCGCTGTCCAAAGCGCATATACATCTTGTCCACCGGGCTCAGCTCTTCTTCACCGATGACGCTGGCCAAGCTCCGGGCGTCCTGCACCTTGGAGTAAGCGGCAAACAGCTGGGTGGACACCGGCGGATGATCCTCCCGGGTGTAGCCTTTGCCGATGCCGTCCTTCATCAGACGGGACAGGGAGGGCAGTACGCCGATGGGGGGATACATCCCCTTCTGGTCCATATCCCGATCCAGCACGATCTGGCCTTCGGTGATGTAACCGGTCAGGTCGGGGATGGGATGGGTGATGTCGTCGTTGGGCATGGTGAGGATGGGCACCTGGGTGACGCTGCCCGGCTGGCCTTCCAGCATACCGGCCCGCTCATAGAGAGAGGCCAGGTCGGAATAGAGGTAGGAAGGATAGCCCTTTCGGCTGGGGATCTCGTTTTTGGAAGAGGAGAATTCCCGCAGCGCTTCGCAATAAGCGGTCATATCGGTCATGATGACCAGGATGTGCATCCCATGGGTAAAGGCCAGGTATTCCGCCGCAGTAAGGGCGCAGCGAGGGGTCAGAATACGCTCGATGATAGGATCGCTGGCCTCGTTGAGGAACATCACCACCCGCTGCAGGGCGCTGGAGTCCTCGAAGTCCTTTTTGAAGAAGTCGGCGGCGTCCTTTTTCAGGCCCATACCTGCAAAGACAATGCCGAACTTTTCATCCTGGCTGCCCACCTTGGCCTGGCGGACAATCTGGGCGGCCAGCTGGTTGTGGCTCATACCGGCGCCGGAGAAAATGGGCAATTTCTGTCCCCGGATCAGAGTGGCCATGCAGTCGATGGCCGAAATGCCGGTGTAAATGCAGTTTCTGGGATACTGACGGGCCACCGGATTCATGGCCAGACCGTTGATATCCCGCTTTTCCTCGGGGAAGATCTCTCCCAGGCCGTCAATGGGACGGCCTGCACCGGAAAAGACCCGGCCCAGCATCTCCCGGCTGAGGGAGAGCTCCATGGGCTTGCCCTGGAAGTGGACGCTGTTTTTCTCCAAAGAGATGCCCTTGGTGCCTTCAAACACCTGAAGCACCGCCCGGTCGCCATCGATCATAATGACCCGACCCGAACGGACCTGGCCGTCTTTGGTGACGATCTCGGCCATTTCATCATAGGCCACGCCCCGGACGCCTTCCACCGTGAGAAGGGGGCCGTTCAGATCGCAGACCCCGGTATATTCGATTCTCATGCCCGCTTCACCTCCCCTTCTGTCTGGCGGGTATTCTTGCTGATGGCCTGCTCCACCGCCTGATCGATCTTCTTTTTGTAATCGTCAAACAGGGAGAAGTCATCGTTGGGGATGTTGTATTTCATACGGGTGACCATCTCAAAGATCCCCGTGCTCACCAGCTGGGAAATGGGGATGCCCTGCTGGGCCACCTTCTTGGCGCTGTCATAGAGATAGAGCACCAGATCCATCATGCGGTACTGCTTTTCAATAGGCACATAGGTGTCGATGGGCTGGTAGGCGTCCTGCTGCAAAAAGCCCAGACGCACCACCTTGGCGCATTCGATCACCAGTTTCTGGTCCTCGGGGAGCACATCGGAGCCGATGAGCTTGACGATCTCCATCAGCTTGTTCTCCTCCAGAAGCAGCCGGGCCATCCGCTCCCGGCACTGGGCAAACTTGGGCCCGAAGCGCTCTTCAAACCAGGGAGCCAGATCGGCCAGATATTCCGAATAGGATGTATTCCAGTTCATGGAGGGGAAATGACGGGCATAGGCCAGCTCCCGGTCCAGAGCCCAGAAACAGCGGATAAACCGCTTGGTGGTCTGGGTCACCGGCTCGGAAAAGTCGCCGCCCTGGGGGGATACAGCGCCGATGGCCGTGACGCTGCCTTCGGTGCCGTTGAGGTTGTCGGTATACCCGGCCCGCTCGTAAAACTCCGCCAGACGGGAGGGCAGATAGGCGGGGAAGCCCTCTTCTGCAGGCATCTCCTCCAGACGGCCGGAGATCTCACGCAGGGCCTCGGCCCAGCGGGAGGTGGAATCGGCCATCAGAGCCACATGGTAACCCATATCCCGGTAGTATTCCGCCATGGTCATGCCGGTGTAAATGGATGCCTCACGGGCGGCCACCGGCATATTGGAGGTGTTGGCAATGAGCACTGTCCGGTTGAGCAAAGGCTTTCCGGTGCGGGGGTCCTGCAGCTCGCCGAACTCCTCCAGCACCTGGGTCATTTCGTTGCCCCGTTCGCCGCAGCCTAAATAGATAATAATGTCGGCATCGCACCACTTGGCCAGCTGGTGCTGTATGATGGTCTTGCCTGCGCCGAAGGGACCGGGCACGCAGGCGCAGCCCCCTTTGCCGATGGGGAACATGGTGTCAATGACCCGCTGACCGGTGACCATCAGCTGATCCACCGGACGGCGCAGTTTCACCGGGCGGCTCTGGCGGATGGGCCACTTCTGGGAAAGGGTCAGGCTGTGTTCCTTGCCGTCGGGAGTTTTGAGAAGCGCAATCTGATCCCGCACGGTATAGGCCCCATCGAGGCTGACTTCTACAATCTCTCCCGAAAGGGTGGGAGGCACCATGATCTTGTGCATAATGCTGCCCTTTTCATCGCACTGGGCGATGATCTGTCCCGGCTGCACCTGCTCCCCTTTTTTTACCAGCACCTGCACATCCCATTTGGTCTTTTCGTCCAGGCTGGGGATGTCCAGACCGGCGGGGATAAAGGCGCCGCCCTTTTCCTGGATGGCCTTGAGGGGACGGGCAATGCCGTCAAAAATACCACCCAGCAGACCGGGGCCCAGTTCCAGCGCCAGAGGTGCGCCGGTCTGTTCCACCGGTTCTCCGGGAGCAAGGCCGGTGGTGGATTCATAAACCTGCACGGTGGCATGGTCCCGCTCAATGCCCACCACTTCGCCGATGAGGCGGCTTTTGCCCACATAGACCATGTCCTGCATGGCAAGGCCCCGGCCGCCTTTGACGGTGACCACCGGGCCATTCACCGAATACACACAATAATTTTCCTCGTTCATATGCTTCACCTCCCGGGCCTATTCCAGACGCAGGCCCAGATATTCGGCAATATGCTCCTGGGTCTCCTGGGCCGCGCTGTCCAAAGTGCAGTCCACCGCCATATGGCTTTCCGGGCACTCCAGACGCAGACCGCCCATGTGGATGCTCTCAGAAACCGCCAGCTCCCAGGGACGCTGGCACTGCTCCATGCAGCCTTTCAGACATTCTTCATCCTGGGTGCGGCAGAAAAGATAGACCTTCTCCTGCTCCCCCGGCAGCGCCTTCAGGGCCTTTTCCAGCTGACGGCTGAGCCAGGCGGTATAATCGCCGCTTTCCGTCCAGCTCTCCACTTTTTCTGCCAGGTCATCATAAATCTTCTGGGCCACCTGGGCTCTTTTTTCAAACAGCCTCCGCTTGTCTTCCATCATCTTCTGGGAGACAGCCTGGCCGGTTTTGCTCTTCACCTGGGCAATGCCCGCTTCCACCTGCCGCTCCATACGGGCTTTCAGCTCTTTTTCTGCCGAATTAAGCCGAGCCTTGCGGGCTTTTTCCACACTCTCCAGGATCTTCTGGCTTCGCTCATCCGCATCCCGCAGAATGGTTTCTGTAAAATGTTCCAGCTTGTTTGTATCGTTTTCCATCCAGTCTCCTCCCTTCAGATCTTCACGCCAATGGCTTGGCGCACATATTGGGTGATAGAGTCGGGGGCCCGATGGGTACCGTGCCGGTCGGGAATCTCCACCAAAAGGGGCGTATGCATCCGCAATTTGATGTCATCCACCTGGCTCTGGCACAAAGGCACCAGCCCTTCGGACAAAAGGATCACGCCGATATCCGGTGTGTTCATGGCGGTAGAAAGAGCTTCTTCCACCTCCTGGGCTTTGTGTACCACCACGCCCTCGATCCCCGCCAGGCGGAAGCCTGTCTGGGTATCCATATTGTCTGCTATGAGAAAATAGCGCATGGTCTCACCCTTTTCTTCGCCGGATTACAGGCGCAGCATGATGAGGATGGAAACCAGCATACCGTAGATGGCGATGCCTTCGGCCAGGGCCACAAAGATCAGGGCCTTACCGAACACCTTGTCATTTTCCGAAATGGCGCCGATGGCTGCGCTGGCGGAAGAGGCCACGGCCACGCCGCCGCCGATGCAGGCCAGACCGGTGGAAAGAGCCATAGCCAGGTAGCCCCAGCCGGCGGAAGAGGAGGCAGGCGAAGCGGCCTGCTCACCAGCAGCCAGCACATGGCCGCCGATGCCCATACCGGTGGTCAGCAGGCACAGAGCGAATACCGAAACGATGTTGAGGGCCATAGCACCCTTGGGATTTTTCCCTTTCTGATGACGGTGATAAGCGACCAGCAGCGGGGAAAAGGCCAGAGCGGCCAAAATGGTAACGATCATGATTTCCATAAGTTTCTCCTTGTCTCCGGCGGTGCGAAATTTTTATGATAAGGGCCTCCCCGCCGCCGGGCGGGGCTGATTGTATTTTTTGTCTGTATGTTCTTCCAGGGGATCAGCTTTTCTTCTCCCGCCGGAAATGCACCGTAAAGGGCTGATAAGGCACACCGGTGCCCGAATAGAACCGGCCGAAGAGCTCATAGAACTCCAGCCGCAGCACCTGAATGCCCACGATCAGGCCTTCCAGACACATGACGAACACATTGCCGATGACAAACACAATAGGACTGCCGATGGTGCCTACGCTGTCCATCAAGGCAAAGACCACCATCATCATGCCCACATGGTTCAGGGCAAAAGCACCGATACGCACAAAGGACACGGTGTTGGACACAAAGGACAACAGAATTTCAAACAGTTCGAAGAAATTCTCCACAATAAAGCCGCCCTTTTCCTTGGGCATCCAGTCTTTCCGCCGGGCCACCAGAGCTCCCAAGGGCTTTTGGGCAAAGATCAGAAGCAAAGGCAGCAGGATGAGCAAGGCGATATACACCGGGCTGAGCAGCTTGATGTTGGTGAGCAGGGTGCACAGAACCCCCACAATCACCGCCCAGTAAAAGATGAAACCGGCCACACCGTTCTGGGAAAACAGGGCTTTGCCCAGATCTTTCTGACGGATGCCGTTATAGATGTTGTAGATCATGGCAATGGAGATGAACAAAAGACCCATGGCCACCGAACAAAGCAGAATCTTGTTGGTGTTATCTACATTTTCAAAGACTTTGAAACCGGGAAGCAGATCTTCGTTGCCGAACACACTGCCATAGACAAAACCGAATACCACCGAGGAACATCCCACCACAGCGATGATCTTGCCCAGGGAGAGCTTCAAAAACCGCCAGGCCAGCAGTCCGGCCAGAATGAGCACCGCACCTTGCCCCACATCGCCGAACATCACTCCGAAAAACAGGGTGTAGGACAGGGCCAGCAGAGAGGTGGGGTCGGCTTCGTTGTAAGCCGGCAAACCGTACATCTCCACAAACTGCTCGAAAAAGCGGATGGGACCCCGGTTTTTCAGCTTGGTGGGAGGGGCCACTGCCGCAGTGGGCGGCTCTTCCAGCACATACACCGAATCCTGGAAGGGAGAAAACCGCTTCTCAAAAGCGGGCAGATCCTGTTGAGGAATCCAGCCGCACAGATAGAAGGTGTCGTTGGTGTGTGCGGCATACCGGCGCAGGTCGTAGGTATCCTTGTCATATTTTAGCATGGAATAATAGGTCAACAACCGGTCCTGCTCGCTGTCCCGCAAGGCCTGCATCTGCCGGTCGGCCTCTTCCATCTTCTTTTTGTATTCCTCCATCTCCTCTTCCAGCCTTTTTTTGGCCTCATCCGGGCTGCCGTGAACCTGGTCGGAAATGTGAATGCGTTCAAAATGGAGAGAGGAAAACAGAGCGTCGCTCTTTCCCTCTGCTGCAGCAGGGGTGATGTACATCCCGTAGACATAATCCCCGCTTTCACCGGTGGTGAAGAAAAAGATATCCGGGTTTTGCTCCACATACCGCACATAGTTCACATAAATATCCCGAGGGATCCGTCCCACCCGCAGTTTGGCATAGTGGAGATCAAACAGATCGTCCAGATTGGCCTTCACATCCATGATGTGATCCAGCTGGCCCAGGATCTGCTCATCTTCCTCCAACGGCCTGCGGCATCCTTCTTTTTGATCCACAATGGCCTGATAGCGCCGGGTCAGATCGTCGAAATAACCGGTCATTTCCGTTTCCCCGAATCCTTCTTCCGGGAAGGGCCGGTATTCCGGCTCAATGTTCAGTTTATCCAGAAGATTTTCGCTCCGGGAAAGAAGGGCCCCGTTGGGATTGCGCAAGGTGAAAGGCAAAAGCCCGCCGCCGCTGCCCACAAAATCCAGCACGCTTTCTGGGGCAAAGCCGCTGTCCACCAGGCTTCCCCGCACCACCTGGTCAAATAGTCCCAAGGGGCCCACAATATTGACCAGCTTCATTTTTTCAATGGCCATGATCCTCGCCTCCTTTGCTTCAAATAATCTATGGCCGCAACTTTAATAAATGGGGGTCAGATAGGCGGCCCTGCGGTTTTCCGGCACCTGATAACGGACACATTCCACCATATTGATGATGCTTTTCAGTTCGTGTTCCTTGATATCCAGGTAAATGATGCCGTCAAAGGCCGATGGACGCCCACGCCGTATCATCTGGCGGCCTTTCTGGAAAAAGGAAAAGGCGTAATCCTCGATTTGCCGGTGCTCTTCTTCCCGGAACACCGGTCCATAGGGTCCTTCCTTCAGAATGCTCATGGCCTCATCCCAGGTGGGGGCCTTGATCAGCTCCTTCAGGTAACCATCCTTCAGTTTTAAGGAGAAAGGCAGCAATCCCCGAAGCACTTCTTCGCTCTCCACCTTGAAGTACCGCTTCATCCGCAGAATGCGCACAATGTTCTGAAAATCACACTGGCGCAGGAAATATTCCTCCAGTTCCCGCCGGTCCTCTCCATGGAAGGCCCGCTGGATGCTGGTGAGCACCCCCCGGTAATAGGCGTTTTGCACGGCCGCTTCGGCCATGGTGTAATCAAAGCCATTTTCTCCCGGCTGGGTCTTTTTCAGGGAAGAATAGAACACCGTTCCCTCCACGGCCTGCAAAAGACCTTGGTAATCGGGCCGGGCGGCCAGTTTATCAAACCGGATATGACTGCGGCGCAGAAGCCCCGCCGGAAGATTGACAGCAAAATCCGCCGGGTGCCCTGCGGAAAAATACCGGAGAAAGCGAAACAGTTCCACCGCTTCGGCTTTTGCGGCCATGGCCCGCAGAAGCTGACGCATCCCCTTGGAAGCAAAGGTGGCCAGCCGGTCATATTCCCCCGCAAGACCCATGCGCAGTCGTTTTTCCAGCTCGCCCCGGTGCACATGCTCCACATCCATCCCCTGCAGGCAGTTCCCCCAGCCAGGGGTATTCAGCAGAAAGGCTGCGGTTTCCGGCACGGTGTGCATCTGCATCAGCTTGTCAAAATCCTCCTGCCGCAGCCGGTTTCCCAGCATGGCATGGACTTTGCCGCCTATGGCTGCATAGTCGAACAGCTCTCTCAGCACCCGCCGTCCCCCCGTTCTGCTTCCTCACCTACAATATGAGAAAACAAGGCGTCTACCCAAGCATCATGTTGGATCTGGCTTTTCTTTTCCAGATCATCCATGGCCGATTGCAGACGACCTTCCAGCTCGGCCAGAGACCGCTGCCGCAGGGCTTCCTCTTCCCTTTTGGCCTGTTCGATCTGCAGCTTTGCTTTTTCTTCATATTCTTTTTCCATCTGGCACACCGCCTGGGCCACTTCCTCGTCCAAGTGACGCCGCTTTTCTTCGGCTTTATCGGTGATCTCCCGGGCGTGATGCTCGGCTTCCACGATGCTGTTGATCATGTCGCTGTGGCGCATTTTCCTCTTCCCTCCTCGCTTCCATATTCTCCCTGAAATACTGCTTTCAGGGGCCTTTTGCTTTTATTATAACATGCTTGGCAAGGGGGGCAAGGTCAATTTTTCACATCAATTCAGCATCTTGACCAAAAACTCTTGTGCAAATTTGTATCATTTTCCCTATTTTTCCGCTTTCTCCCCGGAATGTAAATGGGTGTGATATAATGAGATCGCCTTGATTCAAATACGATCGCTATCCTATTTTCACAAAAAACAGGAGGAATATCCCATGCTTACCCTGATCAAAAATGCCCGCATCCACACCATGGATGACCGGCGCCCTGTGGCCCAGGCCGCTCTCATCGAAGACGACCGGTTTGTCTTTGTGGGTTCTCTGGAAGGAGCCCAGGTGGAGCTGTGCCGCCGTGGTCAGCAGGCCCAGGAAGTGGACGCCAAAAACCGGCTGATGCTCCCCGGCCTCAACGATTCCCATATGCATTTCATCCATTTTGCCAAAGGCCTGATGAGCGTCAACCTCACCGGCACCCATTCTATTAAGGAAATTCAGGAGCGGATGGCCGAAGGCGTCCGTCTGCGTCCCGCCGGCCCCGATGCTTTTGTGGAAGGGGAAGGCTGGAACCAGGACTATTTCACCGAAGGCGAGCGCCGCTTCCCCCTGCGGGCCGACCTGGATGAGGTGTCCTCCACCGTGCCCATGATGATCATGCGGGCCTGCTTCCACATCGGCGTGCTCAACTCCGCCGCCCTGAAAGCACTGAACATCACCCGGGAGACCGCTCCCTCCTATGGCGATCTGGTGGAAGTGGACGAAAATGGTGAACCCAACGGCATCATCAAAGAAAGCCTGCTGGATGACACCAAGGCCCAGATCTCCAGCCTGAACCTGGAGACACTGAAAAAGATCATCCTCTCCGCCCAGGAGCAGGCTCTGAGCCAGGGCATCACTTCCCTGCAAAGCGACGATGTGGGCTACACCCCCAAGGCCGACTACCATCTGCTCTTCCGCGCCTTTGCTCAGCTGGAGGCCCAGGGCGCACTCCACATCCGGGTGAGCGAACAGTGCCTGCTGCAAAAGGAAGAGCTGATCCAGGAATTCTTCGACGCCGGCTATGATGACCAGTGGGGTTCTGCCTGGTTCCGGCCCAGCTGCATCAAGCTGCTGGCCGACGGCAGCCTGGGCGCCCGCACCGCCGCCATGCGCCAGCCCTATGCCGACGATCCCTCCACCAAGGGTCTGGAGATGTTCACCCAGCCTCAGCTCAACGGCCTGGTGCTGTGTGCTCACCGCCACAATATGCCGGTGGCCATTCATGCCATCGGAGACCGTGCAGTGGAAATGGCCCTGGACGCTATTGAAAACGCCCAGCTGCTCTGCCCGGAAAACCATCCCCGCCACGGCATCGTCCATTGCCAGATCACCGACCAGGCTCTGCTTCGCCGGTTCCGCACCCTGGATGTGCTGGCCTTTGTCCAGCCCATTTTCATCGATTACGACATGAATATCTGCCAAAGCCGTATCGGTGAAGCCCTCACCTCCACCTCCTACGCCTGGCGCAATCTGTATGAAAACGGCGTCCATGTGAGCTTCGGCACCGACTGCCCGGTGGAAAAGTTCGACACCATGCCCAACCTGTATTCCGCCGTCACCCGGCAGAATGTGTCCGGAGAGGGAAAGCGGGCCTTCCTGCCCCAGGAGGCCATGACCATGGAACAGGCCCTGAAATGCTACACCATCGAAGGAGCCTACGCCTCCGGTGAAGAGCATCTGAAAGGCTCCATCACCCCCGGCAAGCTGGCCGACTTCATTTTGCTGGACCAGGATCTCTTCCAGATCGACCCGGAAGAAATTCTCCACACCCATGTGGATGAAGCCTGGGTCTCCGGCGTCTGCCGCTACAAAAAGGCATAAAAACAACACCAAATCCCCGGGATTTCTCCCGGGGATTTTTCTTTTTTCCCCAGAATGCAGCAAAAAAATATGACCAGTTTGTAAAAAGGTTTACGATACGATTGACTTGTTTCTCCCGCAGGGCTATACTATCGAAGCGAAATATCATGGAGGGAGTTGATGCCATGTACCATATCCACAGCGACAAGCGGGTGAACCAATCGGTGGAATCCATCGGGAAGGCTCTGCACCAGCTGATCGCCGCTACCCCTTACCGTCAGATCTCGGTGACCGCTCTGGCCAAAGAAGCCGGAGTGAGCAAAGCCACCTTTTACCGCAGCTTTGACACCATCGACGATGTGCTCCGCTATGAAACTGACCAGGCCGTGGAGCAGATGATCGCCTATATGATGGATCAGCGGGCTCTGCGGCAGGCCACCGGGGAAATGGGTTTTTTCCACGCCTTTTTTCTCTTCTGGACGGCTCACTCCCAGGCCGCGGAAGTGCTGATGGCCACAGGCACCACCAATCTGCTCACCGATGCCTTTGCCCGGGCCCTTCACCGCAACATGGAATTTTTCCGCCGCCACATTCATATAGACGACAAAGCCGCTCCCTATTTTATCGCCACCCGGGCCGCCACACTGTCGGCGGTGCTGGTGTGCTGGCTGGAGGAAAAACCCCGCACCCATCCCGATGAGATGCCTGCCATCATGGCCCAGCTCATCCGTCCCCAGGGGCATCCTCTTTGCCCCACTCATCTTTGAACTCTGCCTTCTGGAGGAATACCATGCTCAAACTATTGACACATTTAAAACGCTATGCCGGCTGGATGCTGCCGGCCTTCGCCCTGCTCTTCGGCCAGGCCATGGCCGAGCTGGCCCTGCCCGATTATATGTCCTCTCTGGTTTCCCAGGGTGTGGCCGTGGGCGATATGGGCTATGTGCTGCAAAAGGGCGCTGTCATGCTGCTCATCGCCCTGGCCAGCGCCGTATGCGCCATTCTGGTGGGCCTGCTGGCCGCCCGCATCGGCTCGGGGGTGGCCCGGGACCTGCGAGGGCAGGTCTTCGACAAGGTCACTTCCTTTTCCAATCCGGAATTTGACCGTTTTTCGGTTTCTTCCCTCATCACCCGCTCCACCAACGACATTACCCAGATCCAGATGTTCTGCACCGTGATGATCCGTCTGGTGTTCTATGCTCCCATCATGGGCGTGGGCGGCATTCTGCGGGCCCAGGCCAAAAGCAGCAATATGCCCGGCATGACGGCCACCATCGCTGTGAGTATCCTGGTGATGCTCTTTTTGATCGGCACCCTGATGGCCATCGTCATCCCCCGATTCAAAAAGGCCCAGAAGCTGCTGGATCGGCTGAATCTGGTATCCCGGGAGCGGCTCAGCGGCCTGCTGGTCATCCGGGCCTTTGGCACCGAGGGCTATGAAGAAGAGCGCTTTGACAACGCCAACCAGGACCTGACAAAAAACCACCTCTTCGTCAACCGCACCATCTCCCTGATGATGCCTGTGATGACCATGGTGATGAACGGCGTCTCCCTGGCCGTGGTGTGGATCGCCTCTCTCACCGCCTCCAACATCGCCGATGTGGGCAATATGATGGCCTTTATGCAGTATGCCATCCAGATCATCATGAGCTTTATGATGATCGCTCTGGTCTTTGTCATTCTGCCCCGGGCCTCGGTGTCGGCCAACCGGATCTGTGAGATCCTGGAAAGCCCGGTGGACATCAAAAACCCGGAGAAACCCCAGGTGCTGGATCTTCACAAACCCTGCCCTGTCACATTCGACCATGTGTCCTTCCGTTATCCCGGCGCGCCGGGAGATGTGCTGACCGACATCTCCTTTACCGCAAACCCCGGTGAGATCACCGCCTTCATCGGCAGCACCGGCTCGGGCAAAACCACGCTCATCAGCCTGATTCCCCGGCTGTACGATGTGAGCGAAGGCAAGGTGACCATCGGCGGCACCGATGTACGGAATCTGAACCTCCATCACCTCCACGAGCTGATCTCCTTCGTTCCTCAGACGGGTGTGCTCTTCAGCGGCACCATCCAAAGCAACATCCGCTATGGCGCCCCGGACATTTCCCAGGAGCAGGTGGAAAAGGCGGCCGCCGTGGCCCAGGCCACTGAATTCATCCAGGAAAAACCCAAGGGTTATGAAGACCCGGTGGCCCAGGGAGGCTCCAATGTGTCCGGCGGCCAGAAACAGCGGCTGTCCATCGCCCGGGCCCTGGCCAAACAGGCCCCGGTGCTGATTTTCGACGACAGCTTTTCCGCCCTGGATTTCAAGACCGATGCCGCTTTGCGCCGGGCCCTGGCCCAGGAGACCAAGGGACGCACTACTCTCATCGTGGCCCAACGAGTGAGCACCATTATGAATGCCGACCAGATCATCGTGCTGGAAGACGGGAAGATCGTGGGCAAGGGCACCCACAAAGAGCTGCTCAAAACCTGCAAGGTCTATGAAGAAATCGCCCGTTCCCAGCTTTCCGAGGAGGAGATCGCTCAATGAACCAGAACCAAACATCCCGCCCGCCCATGGGTGGCGGGCCTATGGGCCACGGTCCCCGGGGCATGATGATCCCCGGCGGCAAAGCCCGGGATTTCAAAGGCACTTTGCAAAAAACCATCCGCTTCATGCGTTCCAGTGTGCCGGTGATCCTGCTGGCCTTCTTGCTGGCCATCGGCAGCGTCATCCTCACGCTGAACATCCCCAAGGTACTGGGCAATGCCACCGACGAAATCATGGTGGGGTTGATGAAGCGCAATGTCTATGACACCATCATGGACACCCAAAAGGCCATGGAAAAAATGAGGAAAGCCCTGGCCGACATTCCTCCCCAGCAAATGGCCGCCCTGGCTCAGGACGAAAACGCTACCCTGGGCACTCTGATGGAGCAGGGCCTCCTGCCCGAAGATGCTCTGGATGGCCTGGACAAAAATCTGCGCCAGACCCTCTCGGCCCTTCCCCTTTCCCAGCTGAGCCAAATGGGCCAAAGCGGGCAGGCCCAGTCCTTTGAAACCATCGGTGACTACCTTTCCTCCATGGAAAACGGTCAGTCCATCATCGAAAACATCCCGCCTCAATACCAGGACGAACTTCTGGAAACCAGTCTCCAAAGCCGCCCCGGCATCGACCAGGAGGCTGTGGGACACATCATCATGGTGCTCATTGTGCTGATTTTGCTGGGGGCCATTCTGGGCTATCTGCAAAACTTTCTAATGAGCGGCGTAGCCCAGAAGGTCTCCTACCAGCTGCGGGATCAGATCAACAAAAAAATGAACCGCCTGCCCTTGTCCTTTTATGACAAGACCACCCACGGCGAAACCCTCAGTCTGATCTCCAACGATGTGGACACCGTCTCCACCACCCTGAACCAGAGCCTGACCCAGATGATCACCGCCATCACCACCCTTCTGGGTGTCCTTGTGATGATGTTCTCCATCAGCGGATGGATGACCCTGACCAGCCTGATCACCCTGCCTCTGTCCTTCCTCATCATCTCCCTGGTGGTTCGCCGCAGCCAGCGGCACTTCCGGACCCAGCAGGAATACCTGGGCCATGTGAACGGCCACATCGAAGAGATGTACAGCGGCCACAATGTGGTGCGGCTGTTCAACGGGGAAGAACGCAGCCGGGAAACCTTCCACCAGATGAACAAAAAGCTCTATGCAGCCGGCTGGCGCAGCCAGTTCCTGTCCGGCCTGATGCAGCCGGTGCTCAGCTTTGTGAGCAATCTGGGCTATGTGGCCGTGTGCGTACTGGGCGGTTATCTCACCATCCATGGCCGGATCACCATCGGCGATATCCAGTCCTTTATTCAATATGTGCGCCGGTTCAATCAACCGGTGATGCAGTCGGCTCAGATCATGAACACCCTCCAGTCCACTGTGGCCGCAGCCGAGCGGGTCTTCACCTTCCTGGAGCAGCCGGAAGAAGCCGACGACGGCAAAGCCAAGCTGCCGGCCGAAGGCGTGCGGGGCGATGTGACCTTTGACCATGTGGATTTCGGTTACACCCCGGAAAAGACCATCATCCACGATTTTTCCACCCATGTGAAAGACGGTCAGCGCATCGCCATCGTCGGCCCCACCGGTGCCGGCAAGACCACCATCGTCAAACTGCTGATGCACTTCTATGAACTGAACTCCGGCCGCATCCTGCTGGACGGGGTGGACATCAAGGATCTGCCTCGCGGCGTTCTGCGCAGTCAGATCGGCATGGTTCTCCAGGATACCTGGCTCTTCAATGGCACCATCCGGGACAATATCCGCTATGGCCGTCTGGATGCCACCGATGAAGAGGTGGAGAAGGCTGCCCGCATGGCTTGCGCCGACCACTTTATCCGCACCCTGCCAAGAGGCTATGACTTTGTGCTCAATGAGGAAGCCAGCAATGTGTCCCACGGCCAGAAACAGCTTTTGACCATTGCCCGGGCCATTCTGGCCGACCCTGCGGTGCTGATTCTGGACGAAGCCACCTCCTCGGTGGATACCCGCACCGAGGTACTCATTCAGCAGGCCATGAACCGGCTGATGCAGGGCCGCACCAGCTTCATCATTGCCCACCGCCTGTCCACCATCCGGGATGCCGACCGCATTCTGGTGCTGCGGGAAGGGGACATTGTGGAGCAGGGCACCCACGAAGAGCTGCTGGAAAAAGGCGGCTTCTATGCAAACCTGTATAACAGCCAGTTTGAACCCACCGGAGAAGCAGTATAACAAAAAAGCAGGAGCCAAAGGCTCCTGCTTTTTTAGTCCTCTTCTTTGATGTATTCCATAACATCTTCCACCCGACAGTCCAAAATCCGGCAAAACATCTCAATGGTATGGGTGCTTACGCTTTCATTTCGCTTCAGTCTGGTGATTTGTCCCGGACTGCTGTGATACCGCTTAATCAATGCATATTGAGAAATTTCTTTTTTCTTCAGCGTTACCCACAAACGATTATAGGAAATCATACCCATTCAAGCCTTCCTTTCTGCTTGAATGTTAACCAAATTTGGTGTGTAATCATATTGACCAATATCGGTTATCGTTCCCTTTTCACCTCCGGCTACTCCCCATATGAGATATCATTGACTTTGTATTTTTTATGTTATCCTATTGATAATCAATCTTTCAGAAAGGAGCCGATCTCAATGAAACAGCTTTCACGCCTTGCTGCCCTGACTCTGTCCCTTGTGCTTCTGCCTCCTGCGCAGCCACTCCGGAGGAGCAGAAAACAAATAAAAAAGAAGAAGATGTGACAGTATATGCCTATCCCGATGTGTCCCTGTCTTCCTCTCTGCGCACCATGACGGAAAAAGCAGATGTCGTGGTTTTGGGTAGTTACAAAAAGGCGCTGGACGCCGAAAAGGGCGATTCTCCCAATGCGGATTCCCAAAAACGGGATTGCTCCTTCCAGGTAAAGCAAGTGCTGAAAGGAGAAGATGTGCCCAAGACCATCACGGTGAGCAAAGAGTATTCCATCCGGATGACCTACCAGGCCGAAGGGCAGGACATCCCCTACCAGATGCCGGTCTATACCTTCACAGAACCGCAAATGGGAGAAACCTATCTGCTTTTCCTGAAAGAAGGTCAGAAAACCTACTCCCTCAGCAGCGAACCAGGCGAAGTGCGGAAGGACGGAAAGGAAGCCTGCCTTTCCTCCCATTTCTTCAGTGAAGACCCGGGAACCCTCCCCACCCTCACCGCCCAGGCCGAAACCGACAGCACAGTTTACCATATCGCCGTCCAATCCGGTGACGAACAGAAAAAGGATTTTCTCTCCGGTATGGACTGGGAGGAAGTGGTGGAGGAAGTCCAGTCTCTGGCCTGATCCGCTCCCAACGCCATAAAAATGCCTTGTAAAAAAGCCCTGCGGAATGATTCCGCAGGGCTTTTTCGATATTCTGGCTGCATTTTGTTTTTACAGATCCATCCAACCGCTGTCAGAGGGATTTTTCTGGAAAGCTTGCAGCTTCTTCACATCTTCTGCCTTGATGTAGTCCTGCTCCACAGCCACTTCCACCAGTGCATCGTAATTGGAAAGGGACACATTTTTCACCTGGGCCTCCTGCATCCGGTCGATGCCCTTCTGCAGACCATAGGTGAAGATGGAGGCAATACCCAGAACTTCGGCGCCCACTTCCCGCAGCACATTGACCACTTCGATGACAGAGCCGCCGGTGGAGATCAGATCTTCCACCACAACCACTTTCTGGCCCTTTTCCACCTTGCCTTCGATCTGGTTGTTCCGACCATGGTCCTTGGCGCTGGAGCGCACATAGCACATGGGCAGACCCAGAATGTCGGCCACCAGAGCGGCGTGGGCAATGCCGGCGGTGCTGGTGCCCGCCACCACTTCGCAGTCGGGATAGTACTTGCGGATGTTCTCTGCCAGACCCTGCTCCACCTGATTCCGGATATGGGGATAGGACAGAGTCAGCCGGTTATCGCAGTAAATGGGGGATTTGATGCCGCTGGCCCAGGTAAAGGGCTCCTGAGGACGCAGGAACACGGCCTTGATCTCCAGCAGGCAGGACGCGATCTTCTTTTCCATGTTTTCCATGATATTTCCTCCTTATTCTCCCAAAAAGTCCCGCAGCACCCGGCGATAGGCTTCCACCGGGTCCTGTGCCTTAGTGATGGGACGGCCCACCACGATATAGTCGGTGCCGATCTCCCGGGCCTTCTGGGGTGTGGTGATCCGGGACTGGTCTCCCACATCGCCGTCAGGATACCGGATGCCCGGGGTGACGGTGCGGAAGGATGTGCCGCAGGCCTTCTTTACAATGCCCGCTTCCAGGGGAGAGCAGACCACGCCGTCCAGACCGGCCTGCTGAGTATTCCGGGCATAGTGAGCCACTGTCTCTTCAATGGTGTTGGGGATGAGCAGTTCTTTCTGCATCCGCTCCTGAGAGGTGCTGGTCAGCTGGGTGACAGCGATGAGCATGGGCACTTCTCCCTGTGCTCCCTCGGCCAGGCCCTCTTTGGCGGCCCGCATCATGTCGATGGTACCGGCGGCGTGCACATTGGTCATGTTGACTCCCAGCTTGGCCAGGTTGCGCATGGCCTTATTGACGGTGTTGGGGATATCATGGAGCTTCAGATCCAGGAACACATCGTGGCCCATGGCTTTCAGCTTGCGGACAATGTCCGGCCCTTCGCCATAGAACAGCTCCATGCCGATTTTCACAAAGGGCTTTTCCTCCTTGAACTGGCTGAGGAAATCAAGCGCATCCTGTCCGGTGGGGAAATCGCAGGCGATGATCACATCATGTTTTTTCATTTCTGAGCCCTCCCTATGATCTCTTCCAAAGTTTCAATACCGTATTCGTCCATCTTCCGGGGCAGTTCCTCAATGATCCGGGGGCAGGCCCAGGGGTCCACCAGGTTCTGGGCGCCCACCTGCACGGCCGAAGCACCGGCGGAAAGGAATTCCAGCACATCGTCGGCATTCTGGATGCCGCCCACGCCGATCACCGGCACATCCACCGCCTGGCACACCTGATAGACCATCCGCAGGGCCACCGGCTTGATGGCCGGGCCGGAGAAGCCCGCCATCTTGGTGGAGACGATGGGCTTTCCTGTGCGGGGATCGATTCGCATGCCAAACAGGGTGTTGATGAGCACCAGTCCATCGGCCCCTGCTTCCACCACCGCTTTGGCGATGGCCACAATGTCGGTGACATTGGGAGACAGCTTCATATAAACCGGCTTTGTGGTCACTTCTTTCACTGCCCGGCAGACGGTGGCCGCCGCCTGGGGATCGGTGCCAAAGGCCATGCCCCCGTGCTTCACATTGGGGCAGCTGATGTTGATCTCCAGAATGCCCATATCCTCTTCCTTGTCAAAAAGGGCGGCGGTATAGGCATAGTCCTCCACCGAAAAGCCAGAAATGTTGGCGATGGCCTTCTTGTGATAGACCTGCCGCAGCTTGGGCAGCTCTTCTTCGATCACTTTATGCGCCCCGGGATTCTGCAAACCGATGGCATTGAGCAGGCCCATTTCGCACTCGGCGATACGGGGTGTGGGGTTGCCGAAACGGGGATCTTTGGTGGTGCCCTTCAGGCTCATGGAGCCCAGAAGATCCAGATCATAATATTTGGCAAACTCATAGCCGAAGCCAAAAGTGCCGCTGGCGGGGATGATGGGGTTATCCAGCTCCCAATCTCCCAGTTTCACAGTCAGTCTGCTCATTAAAATTTCACCTCGCTGCTATCCATCACCGGGCCGTCCACACAAATGCGCTTGTTGCCCGCCAGAGTTTCGCAGCTGCAGCCCATGCAGGCGCCGAAGCCGCAGCCCATCCGCTCCTCAAAAGAGAGCTGGCCCGGTCTTCCGCAGGCATGCACCGCCCGAAGCATGGGCATGGGGCCGCAGGCGAAATAATAATCATAGGACAGGTTTTCCATCACATGGGTGACAAATCCCTTTGTCCCCAGGCTGCCGTCCTCGGTGGCCACCTCTACCGGGCAGCCAAGGGCCTTGAACTTTTCCACATAAAAGGCCTGGTTCTTGTTGCCGAAGCCCAGAACGGCGGTGACTTTTTTCCCTTCATATACCATGCGCCGGGCCAGGCCGTAGAGGGGGGGAACCCCCACCCCTCCGCCGATGAGCAGACTGTGCTCCCCGGCTTTTTTCATATCAAAGCCATTGCCCAGGCCGCAGAGAAGATCCAGCCCTTTCCTCGGCTTCATCCCGGCCAGCTGCTGTGTGCCCTTGCCCACCACTTTGTAGATCAGAGTGAGGGTGGCGTCGTCCCAATCGCAGATGCTGATGGGGCGGCGCAGATACAGCCCCTCCAGCTTGATGTTGACGAACTGCCCGGGATTTTCCGCAAAGCTCAGATCTCCCTGGAGCACCATTTCATAGGTGTCCTGAGCGATGCGCCGGTTGCTGACGATCTCATACATACCGTTTGTCATTTGCTTTCCCCTTCGCTGTCGATGGTGGAGACGCCCACGGTGATCTCTTCCAGCACATCCAGCAGCACGCTGACGGTGTCCAGAGAGGTGAACATGGTCACATTGTTCTCCACAGCGCTGCGGCGGATGGCAAAGCCATCGGTGTTGGCCATTTCATTGGGTCCCAGGGTGTTGATCACATAGGTCACATGACCGGCCCGCAGGGAATCCAGAATCTCCTCGCTGCCTTCGCTGATCTTTTTCCGGCTGCGGGTGCGGATGCCGTGCTCCTTGAGGAACTGAGCTGTGCCCCGGGTGGCTTCGATATTAAAGCCCAGGTTGTAGAACCGGCGCACCAGGGGCAGCGCACGCTCTTTGTCGTGGTCGGCGATGGTGAAGAACACCGTGCCGTAGTTGGCCACCCGCATATTGGCGGCTTTCAGAGCCTTGTACAGTGCCCGGTTCAGGCTGTTGTCATAGCCGATGGCTTCGCCGGTGGACTTCATCTCGGGAGACAGGTACACATCGGCGCCGCGCAGCTTGCTGAAGCTGAACACCGGTGCCTTGACATACCACCGGTTCTTCCGGGGAGCTTCACCGGTCTCATAGCCCTGCTCTTTCAGGCTCTGGCCCAGCATGACCTTTGTAGCGATCTTTGGCAGAGGAATACCGGTGGCCTTGGAGAGGAAGGGCACGGTACGGGAGGAGCGGGGGTTGACCTCAATGACATGGACGGTCTCGTCCTCGCTGACGATAAACTGGATGTTGAACAGACCCTGGATGCCGATGCCCCGGCCCAGGCGGATGGTATAGTCCAGAATGGCCTTGCGGGCCTTTTCACCCACAGAGAAGGTGGGATAGACGCTGAAGGAGTCGCCGGAATGAACGCCGGTGTGCTCCACATGCTCCATGATGCCGGGGATGAGTACGGTCTCACCGTCGCAGATGGCGTCCACTTCCAGCTCCTTGCCGGAAATGTATTTGTCCACCAGCACGGGATGCTCTTCGCTGGCCACCACGGCTTCGGCCAGATACCGGCGCAGCTGCTCGTCGTCCCGGACGATCTGCATGGCCCGGCCGCCCAGCACATAGGAAGGACGCACCAGCACAGGATAACCGATCTCGTTGGCCACCCGGATGCCGTCCTCAATGCGGGTCACCGCCTCACCGGCCGGCTGGGGAATGTTCAGCTCGTGCATCAGCTTTTCAAAGCTGTCACGGTTTTCCGCCTTGTCGATGGCTTCCACACCGGTGCCGATGATCTTGACGCCCAGCTTGTGGAGCCGCTCGGCCAGGTTGATGGCGGTCTGGCCGCCCAGGGATACCACAACGCCCATGGGGTTTTCCAGATGGATCAGGTTCATCACATCTTCCACGCACAAGGGCTCAAAATACAGCTTATCGCTGACGGTGTAGTCGGTGGACACGGTCTCCGGGTTGTTGTTGATGATAATGGCCTCATATCCGGCTTCCCGGATGGCCCAGATGGCGTGCACAGTGGAATAGTCGAATTCCACGCCCTGGCCGATACGGATGGGGCCGCTGCCCAGCACCAGCACCGAGGGCTTGTCGGTGACGATGGACTCGTTCTCCTCCTCGTAGGTGGAGTAGAAATAGGGCACATAGGCGGCAAACTCACCGGCGCAGGTGTCGATGGTCTTGTATACCGGCCAGATGTTGTGCTCCTGGCGCAGCTTGAGCACTTCCAGCTCGTCCATGCCCCACAGCTTGCCCAGGAAGGCATCGGAGAAGCCCAGACGCTTGGCCTCTTTCAGCACCTCGGCATCTCCCGGATTTTCCTTGCACACCGTCTCATATTCCACGATGTTGCGGATGGCGTCGATGAAGAAGTAGTCGATCTTGGTCTGCTGGCAGATCATCATCAGATCCACATTCCGGCGCACCAACTCGGCAATGGCATAGAGGCGCTCGTCGGTGGGGGTGGCAATCTCCTGCAGCAGCTCGTCCACGGTGAAGTGGTCGAATTTTTCCTTCCACACATGGTTGACGCCGGCTTCCAGAGAGCGCACCGCTTTCAGCAGGCTTTCTTCCATGGTGCGGCCGATGGCCATGACTTCGCCGGTGGCCTTCATCTGAGTGGTCAGCAGCTTGGAAGCCTTGTCGAACTTATCGAAGGGGAAGCGGGCCACTTTGCAGACGATGTAGTCCAGAGAGGGCTCAAAGCTGGCGGGAACGCTGCCCAGGTTGATCTCGTCCAGGGCCATGCCCACGGCGATCTTGGCAGACACCTTGGCGATGGGGAAGCCGCTGGCCTTGGAAGCCAGAGCGGAAGAACGGGACACACGAGGATTGACTTCGATAACATAATAGCGGAAGGAATAGGGATCCAGAGCAAACTGCACATTGCAGCCGCCTTCGATGCCCAGCTCCCGGATGATCCGCAGCGCGGCATCCCGGAGCATATGGTATTCCTTTCCGGTCAGGGTCTGAGCGGGGGCCACCACCATGCTGTCGCCGGTGTGGACGCCCACGGGGTCGATGTTCTCCATGGAGCAGATGGCAATGGCGGTGTCGTTCTTGTCCCGCATCACCTCAAACTCGATTTCTTTATAGCCCTTGATGGACTTTTCCACCAGTACCTGGCCCACCGGGGACAGATGCAGGGCGCTTTCGGCCAGGTTCAGCAGTTCTTCCTCGTTGTCGCAAAAACCGCCGCCGGTGCCGCCCAGGGTAAAAGCCGGACGGAGCACGATGGGATAGCCGATCTTTTCCGCCTCTTCCTTGGCCTGCTCCACCGAATGGGCGATGTAGCTTTCCAGCACAGGCTCGCCGATGCGCACGCACAGGTCTTTGAACTTCTCCCGGTCCTCCGCCTGATCGATGGAATCAAAGGGAGTGCCCAGGATCTCCACGCCGCACTCATCCAGCACGCCCTTCTGAGCCAGCTGCATGGCCAGGTTCAGGCCGGTCTGGCCGCCCAGGGTGGGGATAATGGCATCGGGCCGCTCCATACGGATGATCCGGGCCACATATTCCAGATTCAGGGGTTCCATATACACCTTGTCGGCGATGTTGGTATCGGTCATGATGGTGGCCGGGTTGGAGTTGACCAGAATGACCTTGTAGCCCTCTTCCTTCAGGGCCAGGCAAGCCTGGGTGCCCGAGTAATCGAATTCCGCCGCCTGTCCGATGACGATGGGGCCGGAACCAATCACCAAGATCTTATTGATATCGGTGCGTTTAGGCATTGTTGCTTCCTCCCTCTTTGGCGTTGTCCATCATGGTGATAAAGGTGTCGTATACATAAGCGCAGTCATCGGCACCGGGGTCGTTTTCCGGATAATGCTGCACACCAATCACCCGGCTCTTTTCCTCCATGATGCCTTCCACAGTGTCATCCAGCAGATGGCGGTGGGTCACCTTCAAACCGGTGTTCTCCAGGCTCTTTTCGCAGATGGCAAAGCTGTGGCTCTGGGAAGTGATCTCCCGCTTGTCTCCATAGATGGTCTTGACAGGCACATTGCCGCCGTTGTGACCATGCTTCATCTTATAGGTATCGCCGCCGGTGGCCAGGGCGATGATCTGGCAGCCCAGTCCCACGCCGAAGATGGGCATCTGGCCCCACATCTCCTTCACCAGAGCAATAACTCCCTCACATTCCTTGGGATCGCCCGGGCCGCTGGAGAGGAACAGGCCGTCGGGCTTGAGAGCCTTCAGCTCTTCCGCTGTAATATCCTGGGGCACGATGGTCACATTGCAGCCCCGCTTGTTCAGGCAGCGGATGCTGCTCTGGCGGATGCCGCAGTCCACCGCCGCCACATTGTAGCGGAAATTGGCCGTACGGCTGTAACGGATCTTCTTGCCGCCCACCTTTTTGGCCAGGCCCTCTTCGGGAGCGGACTGACGAATGAGCTCCATGGCCTTCTCCAGGCTGGTATCCTTGTCGGTGAGCAGCACCTTCATGCTGCCCTCGTCCCGGAGCATCCGGCCGATGGCCCGGGTGTCCACACCCTGGATGCCGGGGATGTCGTTTTCCACCATCACTTCTTCCAGCGTTTTGGTATAGCGGAAGTTGGAGGGGCGGTCGTTATAGCGGCGGACAATCAGGCATCCGGCGTAGCAGGCCCGGGACTCATAGTCCTCGTCGGCCATGCCGTAGCTGCCGATCACCGGATAGGTCATCACCAGAGCTTCCCCGGCGCAGGCCGGATCGCTGAGAATCTCCTGATAGCCGATCATGGCGGTGTCAAAGCTGCAATGGTACAGAGCTTCCCGCGGGCTGCCGAAGCCTGCGCCCAGAAACTCACGCCCGTTTTCAAAAACCAACTTGCGGTCAAAGCGTTGGGGTTTTTCCATCTGTGTTTCCTCCCTGTATCTGTCTTCCCACAATGGTGAGTTATTTCTTCTCTGTTCTGCCCGGCGTTTAATCCCACAGGGCCCGCTTGATGGCGGCCATGCGGACAAACACGCCGTTGTTCACCTGCTTGAAGATGCGGGAGCGGCTGCATTCCACCACTTCATCGGCGATCTCCACGCCCCGGTTGAAGGGAGCAGGGTGCATGATGATGGCCCCATCCTTCATCCAGCTGAGCTTTTGCTTGTCCATGCCGTAGCGCCGGTGGTATTCTTCCACCGAAAGGTGCATCTTCTCTTTGTGGCGTTCGTGCTGCACCCGAAGGAGCATCACTACATCGCTTTCCCGCACCGCCTCTTCAAAAGGCTTATAATTGAGGGCGGTCTCCATATATTCCTCCGGGCCGCTGGTGCACACTTCCATGCCCAGCCGTCCCATCACCTCGAAGTTGGTGTGGGCCACCCGGCTGTGGGACACATCCCCGATGATGGCCACTTTCAGCCCTTCAAAATGGCCGAATTCCTGGCGGATGGTGAGCAGATCCAGCAAAGACTGGGTAGGATGGTTGCCGGTGCCGTCGCCGCCGTTCAAAATCTTGGCATTCACATGGCCCAGCAGCTGGTTATAGTACTCATTTTCCACATGGCGGATGACCAGCAGATCGGGGCCGAAGCTGTCGAATGTTTTGACGGTGTCATAGAAGCTCTCGTTCTTCTGCAAAGAGGAGCCAGCCGGATTAAAAGAAACGACCCGTAGACCCAGTTTCACTTCAGCTACATTGAAGCTGTACTGGGTACGGGTCGAGGGTTCAAAAAACAAATTGGCGGCAATGCGTCCTTCCAGGCCGCGAAAGACTTCTCCATCGTGAAAGGCCTGGGCCTGATCCAGGATGGAAACGATTTCGGACACATCCAGGCTTTTCAGTTCCAGCAAATTCTTTCCCATAAAAACCTCCTATTCTGCGGCGGCTGACCGAAAGAAAAGCCCCCAGTCAACTGAAGGCTTTGCGTGCAGACGAAATTCTTTTTATTCCGGCTTCCGCGCCGCACCGCGACAGATGCCTAAAATTTCTTATATTATATCGGATCTGCTTCCCCATTGCAAGGATTTTCGTCATATTTTTTATTTTTTCCAGAAACAGGAGTTTTTATTCCCCGATATAGGTGAATCGTTTCTGCTTTTTTCCATCCCGCTCCACTTCTTCCAGCCACATGGAAAGAGGACGAATCCACAGTTTCCCTTCCCCTTACAAGGGGCGGTACACCACATATTCTTCCTCTGTTTCCGAATGGATGGCCACCCCATACACTTGATATTCTCCACCTTTGAAATGGCGCCAGCGCCCCAAGGGCAGCTTTTCCTGTGTTTCCCCGTTCACGACAGCACTCCTCCTTCTCCGCTTCCAGGCCCCACCGGCAGCTCTTCGTCCACCAACAGCTGGTGGATGGCCTGCAACAGTCCTTCTTTCCCATCGGGAAGATGGGCCGCCAGGGTGTATTGATTGAGGGCGGTGGTATCCATATAAAAACAGTCCTTCACTTCCAGGCACTGAACCAGCAGCCGCTCCTCCCGCAGCATCTGCCAAGGGGTCATGGCTTCAAAAAGGCCCTGGCTGGCCTGCCGGTACAGCTGTGTTCCCGGGAACAGTTTCAGCGCCAGCACCCAGATGTTCCGGGGATGGATCTGATTATACAGCCGGGCGGTTTCGATGGCGTGGCTCTTCCACATCTGTTTGCCACCCAGCCCCAGAATGGAGGTGACCAGATACTGGATACCGGCCTCGTCCAGTTTGCGGAAGGCCCGCAGCAGATCAGCTGCCGTCTCCCCCTTGTTCGCCATGAGCAGCACGGTATCGCTGCCCGATTCCACGCCCACATGGAGATCCCGCAGCCCCATCTGGCGCAGCGTGCGCAGATCCTCCGGGGATTTGCGCAGGATATCGTCGGCCCGGGCATACATACTGATCTCGCTGACCCAGGGGAGATAGTGGTGGATATAACCGAAGATATGCAGCAGATCGGAGGTGGAGCGGCAGAAGGGATTCTGTCCCAGCAGAAACACCCGGTTCCCTTCCACCTTCAGTTCTCCCAGAATCTCCGCCGCCCGGCGCACTTCTTCCAGGGGCAGAAGCTCAAAATGATCCCGTGTGAAATCGCAGAAGGCGCATTTGTGCCAGCTGCATCCCAGCTGCACTTCCAGCAGGATGCTTTTTTCCTCCTGCAGCGGACGATAGACTGTACCGCCCCGGTAAATGGAGGCCAGTTTTTCCTCTCTGGTCATGGCATATCCTCCTTCTATTGTACTGATTTTATCATACCATAGCCTCGCCTTTTTCACAAGAGCGCAAAAGAAAAACGGGCCTGCAAAAGCAGGCCCGCCCAGACTGTCGAAAAACCTATATAACGAAAAGGGTCGTCCGCCCTACCCCTATAAATCCGCAAAAAGCCGCGACCTGTGCGTGGCTTTTTGCACTTCTCAAGGGCGGGGCGCCCCGCTGGTCCGGTGGCCGGACGGCCATACTTTCTTTGCCTTTCTGCATCGGACCTGCCCAGCGCGGGAGCGCAGTATGGGAGCGGAGGCACTCCGCCAGCCCCTTGCAAAAACTCGAAAACGGATATAGAACGGGAGCGGCAGCTCGCCGCCGGGCCCGCTATCATTACACATCTTCTCTTGGATTCTGGCTCATTTCCCAGAACTTCTGCTCATGCACCGAGCAATCCCAGAACAGCTTGCGGCAGGTTTCCCACCGCTCCTCCGGCAGCTCTTTGCAGACCTTCTCTGCAAACTCCATCCACTGACGACAGCTTTCCTCGTATTTTTCCCCAGCGTAATCCCGCACAAATGGGCCATAGACGGTGTCCAGCACCCCGGGATTGCGCTCCACCATTTTACGGAAAATATAGCCATAGCTGAGCATGCAGGGCAGACTGGCCATCAGACATTCCGCCGCCCCTTCTCCATCCCGGGCCCCTTCGATCATCCGGTCCACATAGGCCCGGTTTTCCGGCCGCAGGGGCAGATGCTGGATACTTTCATCGGTGAGGCCGTATTTCTTCAGATACTGGCGGCGGGTGGCCCCTTCCCCTTCGTTGACAAAGGACAGAAGAGAGTAATAGGCCCGGATCTCCGCCATATCCTGGGCGTGGAGCATCCCCCAGGCAAAGGCCTTGGAATATTCCCGCAAATACAGACTGTCGTCCACAATATACCCCTTGAAGCAATCCTCCGGCAAAGTGCCCTGGGCAATTCCCCGAAGGAAGGGGGTATCCAGGCATTGATCCCACAGGGGCGTGTTTTCTTCCAAACAGACTTTCAGCAGATCCCGCTTCATTTCACAAACTCCCCTTTCAGTTCGAAGAGATGGTCCAGCGGGCCGCTTCCCGCTCCCAGATCCAACATGGCAGCCAGCGCCCCGGAAATATAGGCCTTGGCCCGCTCCACCGCAGCAGGCAGGTCATAGCCTTTGGCCAGGTTTGCGGCAATGGCGCTGGACAAAGTGCAGCCAGTACCGTGGGTGTTGGGGTTTTCAATCCGCTGGCCCCGCATCCAGGTGCCCTTTCCATTCTGCCAGAGGTAATCGTCGGCGGTGCTCACCTGATGGCCGCCTTTGCACAAAACAGCGCATCCATATTTTTCCCCGATGCGCTGGGCGGCCTGCTCCATTTCCTCCGGGCAGGTGACGGCCATATCGGCCAGCACCTGGGCTTCCGGAATGTTGGGGGTGCACACGGTGCACAAAGGCAGCAGTTCTTCTTTCAGAGCGGCCACCGCATCCTCTGCAAGCAGCCGGGAGCCGCTGGTGGAGACCATCACCGGGTCCACCACAATGTTTTTTGCCTGATGCCGCCGCAGAACCTTGCCGATAACGGCGATCAGAGCAGAAGAGGAAACCATGCCGGTTTTGACAGCGTCGGGGAAGATGTCGGTAAACACCCGCTCCAGCTGCTCTTCCAAAAATTCCGGGGTTGCTTCCATAATGCCGTAAACGCCGGTAGTATTCTGGGCCGTCAGGGCGGTGATGGCGCTCATGGCGTAAACGCCATTGGCCGTCATGGTCTTGATATCGGCCTGGATCCCGGCGCCTCCGCTGGAATCGCTTCCAGCGATCGTCAATGCTGTTTTCATGTTCTTTCTCCTTTTTGCATTGAAGTTTTATTAAGCGACGGGAAGTGGTGCCCCCGACCCGCCGCGTTCTGTCATTGAAAAGATTTCGGCACTTCCAGTGCGTCCAGACGCTCTATATAATGATCGCAAAATGCTTCCATCTCCCCTCGGTGCTCTTCTCCCGCAGGGTCCCACACCCCCACCGTCACAAAACCCGCTTCTTTGGCGGTGCGGGCCGCATGAAGAGCATCCTCAAAAACCAGGGTGCAGCAGGGTGCACTCCCCAGCTTTTCCGCCCCGGCCAGATAGATATGGGGATTTGTCTTGGGTCCATACTCCCCGCAGTCTAAGGCAAAGGAAAAATACTTCCACAGCCCCAACCGCTCCATGGCCGCCTGGGACAGCTCCTTCTGGGTGGCGCTGACGATGCCACAGGGGATTTTTTGCTGCCGCAGCTGCTCCAGCAGTACTTCGGCTCCAGGCTTGGCTGGCAGATGCTGGCGGTATTCTTCTGCCGCCAGTTCCTCCACCAGCTTCAGCACCTGCTCCACCGAAACCGCAAAGCCAAAGGTCCGGATGATGTACTCCGCCGCCTGGCGCTGATCCATGGCCTCGATGGTGCGAGCCAGATCTTCCGGGGGTTCTCCCCCCAGACGCCGTACCAGCTGAAGGGGAAGCTGCTGCCACATCTCCATGGACTGAAGCAATGTGCCGTCCAGATCAAACAAAGCCCCCTGGATCTTCACTGAATGGCCTCCTCGGTCAGCTTCCGCAGTCCGGCTGCCGCGGCCTGGGGGTCCTCCTTGGCATAAATGGCCGAAACCACCGCCACGCCGCAGATGCCGCTGCCTTTGAGGGACAGAATATTACTTTCCTTGATGCCGCCAATGGCCACCACCGGGATATCCACCGCCTGGCAAATGGCTTTCAGCATATCCAGGCTGACGGCGTCGGCATCGTCTTTGGTGCCGGTGGGGAACACCGCCCCCACCCCCAGGTAATCGGCGCCCGCTGCCTGGGCCTTGAGAGCCTGCTCCACCGTCTGGGCCGAGACCCCCAGGATCTTGTCCGGGCCGATCTTCTGGCGTACCTGTCCCGCTTCCATATCGTGCTGGCCTACATGAACGCCGTCAGCTTCGATCTCCACCGCCAGCTCCACATTGTCATTGATAAGGAAAGGCACCTGGTGCTTTTTGCAAAGCTCCTGGATCTGCCGGGCCTCCTTCTGGAATTCCTCCTGGGCCAGATCCTTTTCCCGCAGCTGCACCATGGTCACGCCCCCCAGGATGGACTGCTCCACCGCAGAATAAAGGGTACGCTCCCCCAGCCAGCTCCGGTCGGTGACGCCATAAAGCAGCAGATCTTTTTTATCGCACTTCATACCGGGCGCCCTCCATCAGCTGCTTGCCATCCATGTGATAGATGGCATCGATGATCCGGTTGCGGTAAGAGCTGTTGCCCTCGCCCTCTTCCAGACACTGGAATGCCAGCTCACCGGCCAGGCCCATCGTAACCACAGCTGCGGCGGCCGCTTCCAGAGTATGCTCCGGGTTGGCGGTGACAAAGGCCGCCGTCAGTCCGGACAGCTGGCAGCCGGTGCCGGTGATCTTCCCCATCTCCGGCCGGCCGTTGCGAATGACAAAGCACCGCTCCCTGTCCGCCACCAGATCGATGGCGCCGGTGATGGCCGCCACGCTGTCAAAACGAGCGGCCACTTCCTTGGCAAATGCAACGGCGGCCTCCAGGTTGTCCTCTGTGACGGCATCGGACAGATCGGCGTCCACACCCCGGGTCTTGCCGCTGCCCTGAGCCAGGGTCTTGATTTCGGAGATATTGCCCCGAATGACGGTAAAATGCACCTGCTCCAGCAGATCCAGCGCCGTCTTGGTGCGCAGCGTGCTGGCGCCAGCCCCTACCGGGTCCAGCACCACCGGATGGGAAAGAGCATTGGCCTTTTTCCCGGCGGCAAACATCCCCGGAATGGTACGGCTGTTCAGTGTACCGATGTTGATATTCAGGCCGCCGCAGATGGAAGTGATCTCCTCCACCTCTCCCAGGTCATCGGCCATAATGGGGCTTCCCCCGCAGGCCAACAGCACATTGGCCACATCGTTGACGGTGACATAATTTGTGATGTTGTGGATCAGGGGGGATTTTTCCCGCACATTGTCCAAACAATTACCCAGCATTTTCCTTCCTCCTTTTTCAATAAAAAAACGCCGCGGGCTTGCCCTCCGGAGAAGGCCTCCCGCGGCGAAAACCGCAAACGAATGGACTCCCTCCGTTGGCATTACCCAAATCAGGTAGCAGGTCGAAGCGCACAGCTTCCTCTCAGCCCGTTTGCGAGCTCCCTGGTCACGATATGATGTTGTTTTTTATTATAAAACCGGGTGCAAAAAATTGCAAGGATTTTGTCCTTACATTCCCAGCCAGGGCTGGAGGGCATTGAACAGATATCCCACCAGAATGATTCCCACAGTGCAGATGGCCACAAACACTCCCAGCAGCCGGGGCTTTACCGCGCGGCGCAGCATAATCAGGGAGGGCAGAGACAAGGTGGTCACCGCCATCATAAAGGAGAGCACGGTGCCCAGCATAGCCCCTTTGCCCAGCAGAGCCTGGGCCACAGGGATGGTGCCGAAGATATCAGCATACACCGGCACGCCAATGATGGTGGCCAACACCACACCCAGCGGATTTTTTCCGCCCAGCACCGTTTCCACCCAGCTCTGGGGAATCCAGTTGTGGATCAGCGCTCCAATGCCCACACCGATGAGGATATAGGGAAAGACCTTCCGGAAGGTGGAAAGCATCTGCTCTTTGGCATAAACCACCCGATCCTTTTGAGTCAGCACCGGCCCCTCGGCCTGAACAGCCACTCCCTGGCGGATAAATTCCTCCACCTGATCTTCCAGATGCAGCCGCTGGATGAGAGCGCCCCCCACCATAGCCACCACAAGCCCCAGAATCACATAAATGACCGCCACTTTGGTTCCAAAAATCCCCATCAGCAGCACCAGACTGCCCAGGTCCACCATGGGAGAGGAAATGAGAAAGGAGAAGGTCACCCCAATCGGCAGTCCCGCTCCGATAAATCCCATAAAGAGCGGAATGGAAGAACAGGAACAAAAGGGCGTCACCGTCCCTAAAAGGGCCGCCACCAGATTGGCCCCCATTCCCCGGAACCGGCCCAGGATCTTCCGGCTTCTCTCCGGCGGAAAATAGCTTTGCAGATAGGAGACCAAAAAGATCAGCAAACAAAGCAGCACTGTGATTTTGATCACATCATAGAGAAAAAAGTGCAGGCTTCCCCCTATAGGGCTGGTTGTATCCACTCCCACTTTGCTCAACCCCCGGCCAATCAGATCATTGAGCCAGGCCATTCCCAGAAGCTGATCCTGCACAAAATTCCACAAACTCATCCTGCTCCCGCCTTTCATCAATCATTTTAAATATTTCGATATGCCTATTTTATCTCTTCCCCTGGCCCTTGTCAAGAAGAAATTCACATTCTTCAATATTACCGTTTTACTTCCAAAGATGCAGAAACGAAAAAAGAGACACGACCGATTGTCGTGTCTCTTTTTCTGGTGCGGTCAACGGGACTTGAACCCGTATGGTTGCCCACACGCCCCTCAAACGTGCGCGTCTGCCTGTTCCGCCATGACCGCATGGATTAAATTAGCTTGTTTATTCTATCACACCACCCTCAAAAATGCAAGAGCTATTCCTGGGGTTTTCCAAAAAAATCTTGCCCTCTCCCTTCTCATTGGCCCGGCTTTTGAAAAAGAGGGCATCTCCCCGGATGCCCTCTTTTTTACATCAAACTCATACAGCACTTTTATAAACTCTGGTAAGCCAGACAGATCTGGTTCACTGCGGCCTCAAATTCTGTGGTACCGGTATCGATACAGAGATCATACCCATCCGGCGATCCCCAAGCCAGCCCGGTATAGGATTCATAGTATTTTTTCCGCCGCTTATCCATTTTCCGCACAAGACGCACCGCTTTTTCCCTGGTCAGGTTCTCCTGCTGCATTTTCCGTTCGATCCGCTTTTCCAAAGGGGCCCGGACAAAGGCCCGCAGCAGCTTCACCTTTTCTTCCCGCAGAACATAGTCGGCACAGCGGCCCACGAAAATACAGCTTTCCCCCTTGGCAATCTGCCGGATTTCATGGCTTTGCAGCTCAAACAGCACTTCGGAAGTGGGCAGTCCCCGGGTGACATGGTAGTTTCCCTCATGGACCGTCCGGTATAAAAACGGATTGGTCGCCCTTTCATCCGCAGACTCCATCATCTTTTCCGAGAGCTCCCCATACCGGCAAGCCAGATGGAACAAATCCTTTTCATATACCCGGATTCCCAGCCTGGAGCCTGTGCGCAGGGCGATTTCATGGCCGCCGCTTCCAAACTCCCGAGCGATACAGATGATTTTATTTTCCACTTTCCTCCACCTCTTTCGGAACCAACTGCTCTTTCACTGCATGGGGGACATCAAATGAGCCATTATGGGCAAAGTCCAGTTTCACAGACACTGTGCCCGGTGCTGCATCCTCCAGGCCGTCCACTCCGCCGCTGCAAGTACAGCTGATCTCCTGGATCCTATTTCCGCTGACCCTGACCTGCACGCTTCCAGCGGAAAGGGTTACCGGCAGCGATTCCAGCTCCGGCGCCGCCGCATAGGCCACCGCCTTCATACCGCTTTCGTCCAGTGTCAGTGTATAGAGCCAGGTGTTGTTCCCGGTATCGGTGCAGTCAAATTCCCCGTTCAGGCAAATCTGCTTCAACACTTCCAGCAATCGGGTGTAATGGGTCAGCTCGTTGTTTTCCGCAGTCAGCAGCACGCCGTTCTGATCACAGAACCTTCCCTCCGTGAAATAGACGGAAAGATCGTCCTTGCGCACACAACCGATCTTGCTGCCATCCACCTGGGCCTGGCCGTACTTCATTTTCCCATTGAGGGAAACAGGGCCACATTCCACGCCCAAATCCACATCCGCCGTAAAAGACTCTTCCTGTCCCAGTTCTTTCCACGCACTGAACAGACGGAACAAGTCTTCCGAAATGGGCGCTTGGCCTTGTATCTCTCCAGAAGAAATCGCCTCCCGCACCGGATCCGGTATGACCAATGCTTCATCCATGGTCTCAGGCTTGAGCTGGGCCTCCAGAGAGTATACCGTTTTCTCATCATCCGCCAGTGTTCCCTTGGAAACAAAACGCAAGGACCGAATCTGGTCCCCCGAAGTTGTCAGTTCAATGGTCAGCTTCTGGGTATCGGACAGATCTTCTGCCTGGTTTGGAAGCAGCACTTTCAGCAGCTTTCCGGCATTTTCCCCCTCGGCTGTCATCTGGCAGGTCACCTTTCCACCGCTGCGGCTTGTGGAGAAAGAAACGGTCTCAAAAAGCTCTGCGGCCTGCGCTGGCAGCTGTGAATAATCCGGATGGAGATCGCTGACCTTGTAGGCCTTGCCGTTTTCCAGGATAATGGCGTCATCGGCGTAATAAAGAGAAATGCCGTTGTTCTGGATGCAGGTAATTTCCTGCCCATCCACCTTCGTCCGAAGGATATCCATTTCTGTGTTGATCAGCTCGTCATCCAGCTGAAGGCTCACATCCATGGTCATGGCGCCTTCGCTCTGCCCGGCCAATTCCTGCAGCAGCTGGCAGGCCTTCTTCCCGGCGGCCAGTTTTCCACCCACCAGCACCCACAAGGCAATTATCACCAGCAAAAGGACGAGCAGCAGCGCAATCAGCCATTTCTTCTTTTTTCCGGGCTTTCTTTCCGCCTTGTCATGCTTCTTTGCTTCATTGGCGTTCTGCACCATCGCCGGTACCTTTTTCGCTCTGCGCTTTTTGATGGTCACGATCAGCAGAATCACCAGCAGCAGGGCTGCGCATCCGATGATGCACCACAGCCATACATTGGCGGCTATCACCACGGCTACATCGGTCTCGGCCTCAGGCACCGAAAAAACCAGATAACTTCCGAAAGTAGAGCAATCCGCCTTCTTCCATTTGCCATTTTCCTGCACAAACACCGAATACCCTTCGGTGGTCGCCTCCGGCGACAAATAGCGTACGGTATAGCTTTCCTGAGAAGAATCGGAACAGGAAAGATGCCACTGTTCCACCGCTGTTTTACCGCCAATCCGTTCCGGCTTTTTCTCCTGGGTGGCCGTGAGAGTGGCTTCGTCGTCAAAATCCCCCTCCATCAAAAATACCGAGCGGCCACTGGAACGAGAAGCCTGGGAGGGAAGCGCCAGGACATAGCGGACATATTCGGCCGTCACCGTTTTATCAAAGTGCAGATCCGACAGATCCTGTGTATCCCAGGAAGCATAATATCCATCTTTCACCGGGATCTCCGGAAAGACTTCCGAGCCAAAGGAATCCCCATAGGAAAAGTCATAAGACTTGATTTCCTCATCCTCCACCAAAAACCGGAGGGTGAACTGGGTCATTTGCTCGGGCAGCCCACTCACCTGGCTCAATTCCTCAAAAGTCATTGGCTCGGCTTTGCCCGTGTAACCGATGCGTCCCAGCCCGGCCAGTGTATCGGACACATAATAATTCCCGGAAAACGAACCAGTTTCTGTTCCGCAGATGGCGCCGGTACAGCGGCCGCCATCTGCGATTTCCACCAGTGCATAGCACCCGGAAACCACGGTGTTATCCTCGCTGGAACCGGTGACGCCACCGATATAGTCTCCGCCGGACAAGGTGCATTTCACAAAGCAGTTGCGAATGGTGGAGCGGCAGAGACCGGCGATACCGCCCACATAATCCCCACCGGCGCTCTCTACCTGGCCATAGCTCCCACAAGCTTTCACCGCCCCCAGGTCCATCCGGCCCACAATGCCGCCGGCATCATCCTTTTTGGCCGAAACGGTTCCCTCATTGGTGCACCCCGTCACCACAGCCAGTGTTTTGTACTGGAAATTCAGCGAACGATTGCCCTCCTTGGTCAGATCATCTTCCGGGTCAAAATCATATTCCACCGACATGGACCCCACGATGCCGGCTACATTCACATCGCCCTGCACTTCACCGCAGTTGATCCCATTGTGAATCTTGCCTGCAAACGGTTCTCCTGTGTCTTCATCGGACACATCCTCAAAGGAATCCCCGGCCTCTTTCTCCTTGGTACTAGTGATTTCCTGCTGCATCAGATCGGTAATGATGCCAATTTGATTGTTGATGGCCTGCATGTCCCCCAGCAATGTGTCGGATGCAGAAGTCAGGCTGCTGTTCAAGCTGTCGGCATTTCCGATCATCTGGGAAAGCGCTGTATCCAAAGCATCCCCATGGCTGGTGATGCTGCTGTCCACCGGAGTAAAGGCAATGGCCGGTTCATCCGCCAATGTTGTTATGATTTCATTCAACTGATCTATGCTGGTTCTCAATGAACTTAACGCATCATTCAGCTGTGCGTTTGCATCCCCCAGGTCTTTCAAAGCCGCAACACCTGTCGCTCCCATCTGGGTCAGGTAACTTCTGGCCCTGTCGCCGTGGCTGAGAGCACTGCTCAGGGCATCGTTTGCCTTTTGCCCATCCTCCCCAGCGGCCTTCAGTTCGTTCAGCAAGCTGTTGATGGTCTCCTCGGTTATATCTGTATCGCTGCCCAGTATCTTCTGCGCCATCTCCCAGGCCGACTGCAAATGTCTGATGCAGCTTTTCCCATAATCGGCGGCCTGCTGCAAATTCTGGGAGGCCTGTTCCAGTTCTGCCACGGCCGCAGCACCCTGGGCATCGGCAACATCCACTTTACCGATGGCCTGCTGCAACAGGTCCGACGCTTTTTGCAGATAGGAAATAGACTGCGAAACATTGTTCAAAACCGGTTCGGTCTGGCTGATCACCCAAGAGACCCGCGCAGAAAGATCGTTGATCTGCCCGATGTTCTCATTGCCCCACTGGGTAAGGGCCCCGCTCAAACTGCTCACCGCATCCTTTGCGGCGCTCACATTGTCTGACAAACTGTCAAAGCTGCTGGAGATGGTGTGGGAGCTGCTTTGGGTATGGGCCGTCACCTGATCGGTCAGCCCTTGCAGCGTATCCAGTTCTGCCCACAATTTATCCAGCAGATCCTCTGTATAGCGTAAGGTCATCTGAGGCTCCAGCTGTCCGGCGATGCCGCCCACATCTTTGCGGCCCTTGACAATGCCATCGTTGCGGCAACTGTCCTGATAGCCGGACTGCCGCCCTACGATACCGCCCACATTGTAACCCATGTGCTCGTATCCCACATTGCCTCCATTGGTACAGCTTTGGATCACACCGCTGGAAAAACCGGCAATACCGCCGATATCAGTACCAGCGGGCACGCTCTCTGTGGTGCCCAGCAAAGAAAGGTCCGACAAATCCGCCGACACTTCCACAGCCGTGGTGTTGATTTCCCCATCGTTGCGGCACTGGATCAGGCTTCCGGTATTCTGCCCGGCCAGGCCGCCCACATAGTGCTTGCCGGTCACTGTGCCCTGGAACCGGCAGTCGATCAGCTGGCCGGTGGTCTCATTGAGCCCCACAAGGCCGCCTACCAGATCGTCCCCCTTCACGGCGCCTTCAAAGGAACAGTCCGCCACCTTGCCGTAGTTGGTGCCAGCGATACCGCCGATGGTATCGCTGGTGCCGCTGGGCGTCACCAGTCCCACCACCTTCAGGCGATTCACCACGGCAGTTTTCTGCAATGTGCCGAAAAGCCCGGCGTTGGAGTCCTCCCCCGTAAGGGAAAATCCGCTGATGGTGTAGTCGTTGCCCTCAAAAGTGCCGCCGAAGGTGGGAATGGGCAGAAAGCCCTCCGCTTGCTCATCCAAAGCGATATTCTGATCCAGAACCACGGTTTTCCCCTGGGACCAGGTGTCCAAACGGCAATTCTCTGCCAGATCGCGCAGATCGTCCTGCGATTGAATGTGAATGGCGCCGCCCCCGGCTCCACCGGCAAAGGTCAGCGCAGGGAACAAAAGGCTCACCCACAGAGCTGCGGCCAGAACGGCGGCCATCCTCCGCATCTTTCCCTTGTTCTTGTTATTCCGCTTCATCTTTGTCCTCCTCCGATACAGCGCCTGAGATCAGGTTGAGGTCCACCTCGCCGTCCACAGCAGCGTGCACAATTCCGATGACCGTGCCGCGGATCTCGCCCTGCACCATACCATCCACCCGAACGCGCCCACGGCCGCTGTGCTTCTTGGCCACATTGGGCATTTCAAAGGCGGTCATATCCACGATTTTGCCGCCCACCAGCAGGATCTGGGGCAACACAAACATAACCAGCAAAATGGAAATGATGGTGCCGCGTCCCAGATTCTGGCCAATGCCGGTGATGGAGGGAGTGGAGGTCATCAGACCGATCAAAGTACCGGCCACCGCCAAAATGGTGCCCGATGTAATGATGGTGGGGAAAGCAAAATTCATGGTCTCGATGATGGCATCCCGATGATGCATCTGCCCTTTCAGCTCCTGGTAGCGGTTGGCCACCACAATGGCATAGTCGATATTGGCGCCCATTTGAATGGAACTCACCACCAGATAACTCATGAAGAACAAGGGCTGATCCAGAATATACGGCATAGAGAAGTTGATCCAGATGCTGCCCTGAATCACCAAAATGAGCAGCACTGGCATTCCCGCAGACTTGAAGGTGAACAGCAGTACCACCAGCACAATCAGAATGGATACCACGCTGACCACCAGATTGTCCCGTGCAAATGCCTTCTGGAAATCGTATTCCGTGGTGGAATTGCCGGCCACATACACCTCTTCGCCGGGGTAATATTTCTGGGCCACTTCCTCAATGGTATCGAGAAACTGATAGGTTTTCTCACCGCTCTCCGGCAGCGTCAGATATACCAGCATCCGGCTGTAATCGGTGCCCTGCAGCTGGTCTTTAGCCGCTGTCATCTGGGTGTAGGCCTGGTTCAGCATTTCGGTCTGTTCTTCATCCAGCGTCACAATGCCGGAATCCACCTGATCGCAGACAAAGAGGAACATATCGATCAAAGGCACTTTATAGCCGTCCAAATTGCCCAAAATTTGGCCGTATTCTTCCTGCTCTGCGGCATAGGCTCCATAAACCAACTGGGCCACCTCATAATCCAGTCCGGCCAGTTCGGCAAATTCCCGGGGCGTCAGTTGATCGGCCAGGGTATAGCCGCCCATGGCTTCCACATTGGCGATGCCCATGGCATGGTCCACCTCATCGTACTGCCCCAGATCGGAGAGAATGGCGGCCTCCTTTTCATAATCCCCTGCGGGCACCATGAGAGCCAGCATATTGGTGGAAGAGAAATTGTCGCGGATCATGTTTTTGGCGATCTGCGTCTCGTTCTGCACCGGCGTTTCCAGCGAGCTTTCCCCGTAGGCATAAGGACACTTCTGGCTGAGAGGAAAAGCGATCACAACGGCGATCGCAAACAGAACCGGCACAATAAAGCGGGTCTTATAAGCAAACTTGCCCACAAAAGGGATCTTTGGCACGAAATTGCGGTGTTCGGTCCGGTCCATCAGCGGCCCGAACAACATCAGAAGGCCCGGCATGACAACAAACACGGACAACAGCGCAAACAGAATAGATTTGACCAGGCAAATGGCCATATCCGAGCCAATGCGGAACTGCATGAACATCATAGCCACCAAGCCGCCCACCGTTGTCAAGCTGCTGGCTCCAATTTCCGGAATGGCTTTGCTCAGGGAAACGATGGCGGCCTCCCGAATGGGAAGGGTCTGATGCTCCTCCTTATAGCGGTTGCAGAAAATCACCGCATAATCCAGCGACAGCGCCAACTGCAAAATGCTGGTCACCGAATCGGACACAAAGGAAATCTTACCCAACAGGAAATTGGTGCCCAGATTCATGATCATGGCCACCACAAAAGTGAGTATCAGCACCGGCACCTCGGCATAGGTCTGGGATGTGAACAGCAGCACCAGCACGATGATCACCGCCACATAAACCATGATCACACGAACCTCGCTGTCAATGGCCTCCTGCTGAGCGTTGCCAAGCTCCGTGGAGACATAAACATCATAAGGCGAAAGAGCGGACTTGATGGCCTCCAGACTTGTAAGGCATTCCGCATCCGACTCATCGTAGTCGAAGGTAACGGCATACAGTGCAGACGCATTGTTATAATGGTCCTGGGTGTTGTCGTACTCCACCCCCTGTACTCCGTTGATCCCGGCGATCTGATCTTTCAGTTTCTCGGCCTTGTCCTGCGAAATATTCGCCACCATAATCTGGGCACTGCCGTAAGTGATGAACTGATCCTCCATGATGTCCAGGGCCTGCCGGGTCTCCGAATCCTCCGGCAGATAGGCCGCCAGTTCGCTCTCCACCTCCACCCAGTTGCGGGAAAAAGCCGAGAAAATCAACATAATGATGGTAAGCAGGAAAAATAGGTTCCTTTTATCCACAATGAAGGTGGAAAGCTTGGTCATAAAGCTGTTTCCCACCTTGTTCTCATTTTCCGGCATTGGTTTGCTCTCCTCCCTTCCCGGCGGTTATTTTTTCTCCATGCCACAGCATGGTATTTTTCCCATTCTGCAAGGTGCCGGAGAGCGTATCCCCCTCCAGTTTCAACACCGAAACACATTCCAGATCGCTGACCCGGGTGCGCAGATGATGGAACAGCTGCAGCAAATGTGCTCCGGTCCATCGGCCCTGCACGGTGTTTTTCTCACCCACCAGGGTGATCCACCCAGATACCGCTCCTTCTTTTCCGCCTTCCAGTTGAAGAGTGCCTTCCCGGGGGCCAAGCTGACTTTCCAAGACGATTCTGTACTCTTCCATCCCATCTTCCTCCTTTGTTCTGCAGGCGTTTGCTTTCATACTATCCGCCTTTTGCGATGGATGCAAAGGGCAAAAACACCCCAGGTGTCAAAATTCTGACATCTGGGGCCATCTGACCGATAGAAGAAGCCGGGAGAATATGCTATACTGTAAATTGAGGAGGTGGCGCATTTATCATGAATCAAAAAAATGTTTCTGTTTCCGAACAGACCAAACGGGAGCTGGCCGCCGCCCTGAAAGAAGCGATGGCACAAAAGCCATTGGATAAAATTACGATCTCCGAACTGACAAGCGCCTGCAGCATCCGGCGTCAGAGCTTCTATTATCATTTTGAGGACATCTATGACCTGCTGCGTTGGATGTTCGAAAAGGAAGCCATCTCCCTGCTTCGTCACCAGGAAGGATCTCTGCTGTGGAAAGAAGGGCTGCTTCAGCTGTTTCACTATCTGGAAGAAAATCGGGCCGTATGCCTGTGTGCGCTGCGCTCCATGGGCCGCGATCACATGAAACGCTTTTTTGAATCGGACATCTATGCCATTATCCATCTCACCATTGAACAGCTTGCCGACGAAATCGGCCAGGGCCGCCATCTGGATTCCTTTGTGGATGTGGAAACACTGACTCATTTTTATGTGGTCGCTCTGACCGTCATGATGGAAAGCTGGCTGCTGGGGGAAATCGACCGGACACCGGAAGAGCTGATCCACTTTGCCGACACCATTTTGAACGATCAGATCCGCGGGGCCTCTGCCCGGCTAACCGATGCAGCCTCTCACCATGCCTGAAATAGCCTCGGAACATAAAAAAAGAACCTGCTTTTGACTTTGGTCAAAAGCAGGTTCTTTTTGGTACGGGTAGTGGGGGTCGAACCCACACGGTTGCCCACAGGAACCTAAATCCTGCGCGTCTGCCAATTCCGCCATACCCGCATACAAAGCTTATACAGCATATCACAAACCCCCGCCTTCGTCAATGGAGAGTCCTGTTGCCCAAAAGAGCCGGATATGCTACAATTCTGTTCAGATTTGCCCTCCCATACAGCCCAAAGAGAGGAACCACAGCCCTATGATACAGCCAATTTATCACGACAACACCGTCCAGATCCTTTTGGATTTTCCCTTCTCCCTGGAGCATATCTTTACCTGCGGCCAATGCTTCCGCTGGCAGGAGTCCCCTCGGGGCGGTTATGTGGGCGTGGCCTTGGGACGCCCCACCCGGATATGGACCCATCAGGGCTCCCTTTTTCTCCGGAGTTCAGCCCAGGATTTTGAGGAAGTGTGGCGGAACTATTTCGATCTGGACCGGGACTATCAGGCCATGACCCAGGATTTTCTCGTCAATCCCTTTATGGAAAAGGCGGTGGCCTATGGGGAAGGACTGCGCATCCTCCGTCAGGATTCCTGGGAGACCCTGATCTCCTTTCTGATTTCCCAGTGTAACCGCATCCCCCGCATCCAGGCCATTCTGGATCGGCTGTGCCGGGCCTTCGGCGACCCGGTGGAGCTGGAAGGGGAGACTTTGTACACCTTTCCCTCTCCCCAGACTTTGGCCGGTCTTACCCTGGAAGAGCTGGCCTTTCTGCGGGCCGGATACCGAGCCCCCTATCTGCTCTCCGCGGTCCAGGCCATCACAGAAGGCCGCTTCTCTTTGGAACAGGTCTCTCTTCTCCCTACGCCCCAGGCCCGGATTGCTTTGATGGAGCTTCCCGGTGTGGGACGAAAGGTGGCCGACTGCATCCTGCTCTTCGGTCTGGGGCGTCTGGAAGCCTTTCCGGTGGATACCTGGATGAAAAAGGCCGGCTCCTTTTATCCCCAGCCGGAGGAATTCGGCCCTTATGCCGGGGTGGCCCAGCAATACATCTTCCACTATGCCCGCTCTACCGGCCTTTCTCCGCATTGACTTTCCCCGCCCCATGGGGTATAGTGGACAAAATACTCAAAAATGGAGATGATTTTTTGGAAAGCCAACGCTTTTCCCAGCAGCTGACCTTTCTCACCCAAGTGGACAAGATGAAAAATATACTGCGCCAGACCCTTCTGGCCGATGGTTCCCGCCGGGAGACCGACGCCGAACATTCCTGGCACTTTGCCCTGATGGCCATGGTGCTTTATGAATACTGCGCCCTTCCCCATGTGGATCTGAACCGAGTGCTGAAAATGGCCCTGGTCCACGATCTGGTAGAAATCTATGCCGGAGACACCTTCTGCTATGACCAGGCCGCCAACCAGGACAAAGCTCTGCGGGAAAAGGAATCCGCCGACCGTCTTTTCGCCCTCCTGCCGGAAGATCAGGGCGTGGAATACCGGAAGCTGTGGGAGGAATTCGACGCCATGGAGACCTCCGACGCCCGCTATGCCGCGGCCATTGACCGTCTCCAGCCTCTGATCAACAACCTGTTGACAGAAGGGCACACCTGGAAACTGGGGAATGTGGCTGCAGCCCAGGTCTATGAGCGAATGGACCCCATCCGCACGGCTGCCCCGGCCCTGTGGCCTTTTGTGGAAAAATCCATCCAGGAATCGGTGGAAAAAGGCTATCTGCGCCCCTGAAAACAGGCAGAACTTCAAAATCCCCGCAGCTTGCGCTGCGGGGATTGAGCGTGTCGAAAAAGTGGCTTAGGCCACTTTTTCGAGTTTTTGCAAGGGGCTGGCGGAGTGCCTCCGCTCCCATACTGCGCTCCCGCGCTGGGCAGGTCCGATGCAGAAAGGCAAAGAAAGTATGGCCGTCCGGCCACCGGACCAGCGGGGCGCCCCGCCCTTGAGAAGTGCAAAAAGCCACGCACAGGTCGCGGCTTTTTGCGGATTTATAGAGGTAGGGCGGGCGACCCTTTTCGTTATATAGGTTTTTCGACAGTCTGAATCCCCGCAGCTTGCGCTGCGGGGATTTTTTGCTTTATTTCTTTTTCTCCACCATGGCCCGGGCCTGACGCAAGCTGACGCCCTCCCGAATGGCCAAAGCGGCCAGATCTTCATATTCGTATTTGCTCCGCTCAGTGCCATAACCCTGCGCCGTTTTCTCCCCGATGGTTCCCCAAGGGGTCTCCACCTGCTCCATCTGACGCTTCAAGGTGTAGCGGCCCATGTGGCTTTCCCGCACCCCCAGGGTAGTGGTATGGCGGAAAATCTGCTCCACCATCTTCTCCCGATCCTCCGGGCGGCACATCACCCGCAGCAAAATGCCCGGCCGGGACTTTTTCATGCTGATGGGCAGGGTGTATACATCCAAAGCTCCCGCTTCAAAAAGCCGGTCCATGGCAAAGCCCATTTCTTCCCCTGTCATGTCGTCCATGTTGCAGGAAAGCTCCACAATCTGTCCGGCCTCTTCCTGGGTCTCTCCCCAAAGGACCCGGACACAGTTGGCCGCTTCAAAATCCTTTTTGCCCATGCCATAACCCACCTTTCGGATGCGCATCACCGGCATATCTCCAAAACGGGTGGCGAAATGCTTCAGCAACGCGGCGCCGGTGGGAGTGCACAGTTCCCCTTGGATCTTTCCCCCGTAAATGGGCACATCCTCCAGGATATAGGCTGTGGCCGGAGCGGGCACCGGCAGAACACCATGGGCACAGCGCACCTTTCCGCTGCCCACATGGACCGGAGATGCCACCACCTGCTCAGGGGCCAGCTCGGCCATGAGCATACACACCGCTGTGATATCGGCCACGGCATCCAGGGAACCTACCTCATGGAAATGGATCTGTTCCACCGGCACCCCATGAGCCCGGCTTTCCGCCTGGGCAATCAGCCCGTAAACCGCCAGCACATCCTCTTTCACCTTTTCCGGCACATCCAGATGCCCCACGATATGGGCAATGTCTGCCATGCCGCTGTGATGATGGTGTCCATGGCCATGCTCATGGCTATGGCCGTGCTCATGATCGTGGCTATGCTCGTGATCATGGCTATGCTCGTGATCGTGGCCGTGCTCATGATCGTGGCTGTGCTCATGATCGTGGCCGTGTTCATGATCGTGGCCGTGTTCATGATCGTGGCTGTGCTCATGATCGTGGCCGTGCTCATGATCGTGGCCGTGCTCATGATCGTGCACATCCTGGCTTGTTTCCTCCTGGCCATGAACACTCACCGAAAAATGAGTACCGGTGATGCCGCATTTCACCGAAGGCTCCACCTTGGCTTCCACACCGGGAATGCCCAGAGCGGCAAAACGGCGAAGAAAATCTTCCTTCTGAGGTACCAGTTCCAACAAAGCGGCGGCCAGCATATCCCCGGCCGCGCCCATTCCGCAGTCCAAATACAGGGTTTTCATAGATCTATTCTCCTTTTTTCTCCATATGATTGATCATACTAGCCAGATATCCTGCGCCGAAGCCATTGTCGATATTGACCACCGACACCCCGCTGGCGCAGGAATTGAGCATGGACAACAGGGCCGTCAGGCCGTGGAACGATGCCCCGTACCCCACGCTGGTGGGTACGGCGATCACCGGACAATCGGCCAGACCGCCGATGACGCTGGCCAGCGCCCCCTCCATACCAGCGATGGCAATGATGACGCTGGCCTCCATGATATCCTCCAGATGGGCCAGGGTGCGGTGAATTCCCGCCACGCCCACATCATACAGCCGCATCACTTTATTTCCCAGCACCTGAGCGGTGAGGGCCGCCTCCTCCGCCACGGGAATATCACTGGTGCCGCCGGTGGCCACCAAAATGGTGCCCAATCCATAAGGCTCCGGCATGGGGCCCACAATGGCCACCCGAGCATCGGCATGATAGGAAAGCTCATGGCTTTTGGCCAGCTCCTGGGCACTTTCCGGGGAAAGGCGGGTGATGAGCACGGTCTCCTGGCCGTTTTTCTTCATCACATCCAGGATTCCCGCCATCTGCTGGGGGGTCTTTCCCGCACCATAGATCACTTCTGCGGTGCCCTGCCGGGCTTTCCGGTGAAGATCCACCTTGGCAAAGCCAATATCTTCAAAGGGAGCGGTTTTCATCTGGAGCATGGCCTGCTCCACCGAAATCTCCCCTTGGCGCACTCCCTCCAGCACCTGTCTGATTTCTTTATTCATGGCGCACCTCCAGATCCAGCACCACGCTGGGATAGTATTCTTTCAGCTTGCAAAGCACCTTCTGCCGCTCCTGTAGCAGCTTGGGAAGCTGACTGGCCGGCAGCTGCAATTTGGCCCCGCCCTCCGGCGTCATACGCACCCGGAAATCGGAAAAGCCCAGGGAAAAGAGAAAATCCTCCCCTTCTTCGGTGCGCCGCAGCATCTCCTTTGTGATGGAAGTGCCGGTGGGGATCCGGGTGGCCAGGCAAGCGTATGCTGGCTTATCCCAGGTGAAAAGCCCGGCCTCTTTGGAAAGGCGGCGTATGGCATCCTTGGTCAGGCCGCACTCCCGCAAAGGCGAGCGCACCGAAAGTTCCCGCAAGGCCCGCATCCCCGGCCGGTCTCCTGCATCGTCCGAGGCATTGGTGCCATCAATGAGAAGGGTGTAGCCATCTTTCTTGGCCTCTTCTATGATCCTTTGGAAGATGGCCTTTTTGCAGTGATAACACCGCTCCGGAGAGTTTTCCGCCACCAGAGGATCTTGCAGCACATCCACCGGCAGCGTAGTCATGGGCACGCCCTGTTCTTTGGCCAGACGAAGGGCATCCTGCCATTCAAAATCGGGCTGAAAGGGACTTTTCACATAATAGGCCCGCCAATCCTTCCCCCATACTCCGGCGGCATACAGCAGATAGGCCGAATCCACTCCTCCGGAAAAAGCCAATGCTCCCCCAGGATTTTTCTGGAAAAATTCCTGCAATATCATGCTTTCTTTCCCCCTATACCCGGAATCGATCATACTGGCTGCGGCAATCGGGGCAAAGCCATTTTCCGTTCTGCAAGATCAACCAGCCTTCGCCGGTCTCTTCCCCGCAGCCATCGCACAAACGGCTGCCTGTCACCTGGGCCCGTAAGGGCAGGGGGATACGGGTCTCCCCCACCAGAAACAGCTCTTCCGGCTCTTTGCTCTGGTAGTAGGCAAAGGATTCCTCCCGGCTCATGGAATCAGGACGGGGCCGGAGCGAAAGGCGCACCGACCGGCCACTTGTCCGGTTATAAAAGGAAAAGGCCTGTTTCCCCGTGATGTGAAACAACAGATTTCCCTTCCCCATGCTGCATCCCAGCAGCACCTGAATGGCGTCCACACTGCAGGAGTCATTTTCTGCAATACACACCACCTGCTCATCGTCGGAAAAGGTCAATTCCAGCAGCTTTATGGCATATTGGGCCGCTTTGTATCCAATGGTCAGCCCGCCGCATTCATGGCCGTGAAAATCCACGCACCGCTGCCAATCGCTCCGCTCAGTTTGTTTTACCATATTTTCCCTCTTCTCAAAACACAAAAAGGCACACGGCTTTAAAAAGTGCCGCGTGCCTTCAGACACACCTGTTTTCTAAAATCAACGGATGGGTTGCCGTGTTTTCTGATTTTGGCAGATTTGCCTTTTGACCGCTTCAGCGGCCTGCTTCTTTTCGATGATACCAATTTTCTCCGGCCATGTCAACCATCACAGACTTCTATCCACTCCCGCCGCAGTTCCCATAAAGCGGCTTGGGCCATATCCCCCGGGCGGGGAGGACAAGTGAACAACCGCATCCAACTGTCGACGATCTTTCGGCGAAGAAGGGGATAAAAATTGCCCTTATCCGAATCGATGAGAGCACTTTCGCTGGCAATACCATAACGCTCCAACTCAGCATTATGGCCTCTTCTTTGACCATATACCGGCCACAGCGCTCTGGCTCTTCCAATACAGCAGGATGCTGCCGGGTCCACACCGTTCGCTCCCGGGACATCTTACTCTCTCCCCTTTTCCACTCAGCCTGTGGCATTACTGAGCGATCTCTTTCTCCTCATCCTGCTCCAGCATTTCATCCAGCTGCTCATCCAGCTCCTGGGCCTCTGAAAGCTCCCCAGCCTTCTTCTTTCTATGAATCAGCCGGCCGGCCACAACGGCGCACATCGCCATCACTGCGGCCACACCACAGAGCACACCGATAATCACATTTTTGTAAGGGCAAGTTTTGATCTTTGTTTTCATGGTTTTTTCCTCCCTAATTGATCGTTCTTTCTCAGATGGATGTACCTATCACAAATAAAAGGAATTAAAAAACAAAGCGCTGAGAATGGCATCCACTCCCCGCAAAACCAACTGACCTCCCACCAGCAGCCCCACCAGGGTCATGGCCGTGATGGGCTGGAAGATAGCTGCCAGCCCCAGCAGAACCTGAAGGATCCCCAAGGCCATAAACGCCAGCCAGCCACTGATCTGAAACTGATGCAGCTCCAGACCGCGCAGGAAGGTGGTCACACCGATAAACAAAATCCATACACTAAAGAGCACCGGCACTGTCACCACGGTGATCCACCGGTTAAAAAGCACCAACAGTCCCAGAAGCAGGGTGATGATGGCATTGAGCAGAGTACCGCCCAAACCGCAGAACATCCCCCGCAGCCGGCTGTAAACCGCCAGCTCTGCCAGACTGTTGCCGATGAGCATCAGCGCCAGAAACACCGACACCACCCGCAGGGCTCCGCCGGGATTGAAGGCCACCAGCACCCCGGCCAGCACCAACAGAAAGCCGCCGCACAGCCACAAAATCCGATACAGCCTATTGTTTTTTCCCAGCGTCCTCACACTCCCTTCCCCGGTGGATCTTTGGGTTTCTTCTTTCTTCTGGGCATCACCGGCGGATTGACTGCCGTCAGAGCCTTGGCCTTATCGCCATAACGGCGCTTGAGTCTGCCGTACACATCTTCCCGCAGCAGGGCATAGATCACTGAGCTGATGGGGATAAAGAGCAGCATCCCTGGAATACCCATGGCGTTGCCGCCCACAGTCACGGCCACCAGCACCCAAATGGAAGGTAGACCTACGGAATTGCCCACCACATGGGGATAAATCAAATTACCCTCCAGCTGCTGGAGCACAAAAAACAGCACGATAAACCACAGGGCCTTCATGGGGTCCACCATCAAAAGGAGGAAATCCCCCACCATCAGCCCGATCATAGCCCCGAAAATGGGGATCAGGGCGGTGAAGGCAACGAGCACGCCGATGAGCAGTGCATAGGGGAAGCCCAGAAGAGTCAGAGCCACAAAGAACATTGCGCCCAAAATACAGGCCTCCAGACACTGTCCGGACAAAAACCGGGCAAAGGTCAAGCTGGACAAAGAGGCAATGTGCAAAAATCGCTGCACCACTTTTTCCGGCAGGAAAGCATAAAGCAGCTGCTTACACTGGCGGCCCAGCTTTTCCTTCTGCATCAGCACATAGAAGGAAAAAATCAGCGCCAGGAAGAAATTGACCACTTTTCCGGCCACACTGGTGGCCACACCGATGGTGGAGGTGACCACCTGGGAACCGGCCGAGCGCAGCCATGTACCGGCTTTCTGAATGATTTCATCCCAATCCAGCTGGATCTCCGCCAATCGCTGGGCGATGTCAGGATATCGGTCCCCCAGCTTATAGGCCCAGCGCTGCAAAGCCTGGAAGGCCACCTGGCTCTGCTCGATCACCGCGCCGATGGTATCCACCAAGGCGGGCACCACCTGGAAAAAGACGAAAAACAGCACGCCTACCACCAAAATCAGCGTAACAACCAAACTGATGGCCCGGCGGTTTTTGTAAATATAATTTTTGGGATCTTTGATCCATCTCTCAATGACCCGAATCTCGATAAAACGCATGGGAACATTGAGCACAAAGGCCATGCAGGCCCCCAGCACAAAGGGGAACACATAGCCAAAGAGCTTCTGCAATCCGGCGGCAATCATTTCCCATCGCTGGAAGGCGGCATAGAGCAAGACAGTAAAGGCGATGATCCCCAGGATCTTTTTCATGTTGTCTCGATTCAGCTCCACAGAATCCCCCCATATGCCAAAGAAAGGCAAAAATTCATACCCACTGTTCCTTTGCTGTCAGTATATCATATTATCCCCTGTTATGGGAGAGTTTTCTCATTCTTTTTTCCCATTTTCGGAAAAAACCACCTGGCGCAGCTCTTTGTCCAGCGCATCCAGCCGGTCTTCCGGCAATGCAATGGCCGAAGGGAGCATACTGTTCAGGGCCCGGATGGTAAGAGGCCGGGCTCCCCAGGCATATTCCGGCTTTTGCAGCAGGGGATAATACCGCTGCAAAATGGCCATACACCGGGGATCTTCCATCAAACTGCGCCCCAGCACATCCACGCTGTAGCCGCCCATGCTCTGGGCCGTGGGACAGGGGTCCAGTGCATCGGCCGGATAATCTCCCCACAGCCGCCGCAGCCAGCGAACGCTCATTGGATGCCACAGCCGCACATCTTCATCCACTTTGGCCGACCGCCCGGAAGAGGTGAAGGGCTTCGACAGAGACAGGCCATGGATGCCATGCTGGAACACATGGCACTCCACCGGCACTTCCAGCCGGGCCAGTTCTCCGGCAAAATCCAGCGTCTGCTGCACCGGCACAATCTCATCCTCCCAAGTGGAGAACAAGAAGGCCGGCGGGGTGTTTTTATCCTCTTTGCCCAAAAGGGCGGGAGGATTCATGGGCTGCATCAGGCCGCACTGGGGCTGGCCCAGGCAGGGATACCCCAACACCATGGCCTGGGGCCGCTCTTCTCCCTCCAGGCAAAGGGCTGCGGCCAGATGGCCGCCGGCGGAAAAGCCCACCGCGGCGATGCGTTGGGGATCGATATCCCACTCCCGGGCATTTTGCCGGATGAGGCAAAGAGCCTCGCGGGCCTGCTCCAAAGGCAGCGGCCACTGTACGCCCTTTCCCACGCTGTACTGAAGCACAAAGGCACTGAATCCCTCGGCCAGATAGGCCAGGGCCACCGGCTCCCCTTCCCGTTTGGACAGCCGCTGATAGGCCCCGCCGGGGCAAATGAGCACCGCCTGCCGGGGCGATGCGTTGGCAAATTGTTTTTCTGGTTCATGGAGATAGGCGGTCAGGCAGCCGCCCTTTTCCAAAGGGATTTGCTGGATGCGCATGCTAGTTTTCCTTTCTTCCGCTGAGTGGTTCCTGATGTTTTTTCATAGTGGGGATAAATCGCCTGGCAAAGCTGCCTTTTCCCCTCCCTTTGATGTAAAACACGCCGATGATGGAAAAGACCACGGCGCCGATAAAGTTGACGAACAGATCCTTCATGGTGTCGATAATGCCGATATCCAGGTATCCTCCCAGATCCCAATCTTCACCGTTGACCACAAGACTTTCCACCGGCACGGTCACCGGTACATTTTTCCCTTCCGGGTTGAGCTCCACCGAGGTTACATGGGAGACCACGGTGTCCTTCTGCATGTCCATGCCGAAATACCGGTCCATGCCAAATTCAAAAAACTCCCACATAACGCCCACTGTCATGGAAAAGCAGAAGGCGAAAAGGCCCACAAAGACAGGGGCCAGTTTCAAAGCCACCCGTTCACTGCGGTTGAGAATATCGATGAGGGAAAAGCCGATGGCCGCCATCAGAAAGCCGCTGATGGTGTGAAGCATGGTATCCCAGTAGGGGAACTGGAGATAATAGGCCCGGATCTCTCCCAGGATCTCCGCCGAAAAAATAAACAGCAGAATGATGACTTCCAGGGTGTCGGGCACCTCAATGTGCAGCCGATGCTCCACAATAGAAGGTATGGTAAACAAAACCAATGTGAGCAGGCACAAAAACACATTGAAATAGTCCCTGTTAAAGATCTGAGCCACCATCACCAGCAGCACCAAAAGCCGCAGCACCACATAGACGGCCACCAAGCCTTTGTTCTGCCGGGCAAACTCCCGGATAGACTCCCTTTTTTCCTGCCGTTTTTCCTGTCTTTTTTTAGACATTCCATTCTCCTTTTCCATAAAACCCACAACAACCATTGCCGGCCACCCGGCAACGCTACCGGCTTTGCAGCTCATACACCATAAAGTAATAGCGAAAAGGCATCTGTGCTGCATTTTGCGGTTATTATACCATAGCGGCAAGTCCATGCAGATTTGCACGCCGCCAATGCGGCGTAAAATCGGCTTTGCCGATTTTGGCTATGGTGTAACATCAACAGCAGTCGTTTTGTGAGCAAAACGACTGAATACACAGTATCCTGCCGCACATGTGCGGCAACTGTTGATATCATACCATAAAATATTCCCTTTGTCCTTGTTCTTTCTCAAAAAAATTGACACCGGCCCGCCATTTATGTTATATTGTATGATACATCAAAAAAGCAGGGCCTTTTCCAAAGGTCCGGGTTCTCCGGAACAGCGGCGCAGAATGCAATGCAGGCAATGACCCATGAGGCCATTGCTTTTTTTCTGTCTGCGCCGTGGGCTCACACTTCTTTATTTCTTTCTAAGGAGGCGCGCAGCCATATGTCCGAACACTATCAAAAACAAGCTTATCGGGTGTCTTTGTGCACCAGCGCTGTCAACGCCCTCTTGGCCGTCTTCAAGCTGGCCGTGGGTTTTGTCAGCTCCTCTTCTGCCCTTCTGTCCGACGGCGTGGATTCCGCCTGCGATGTGTTCAGCTCGTTCATCGTGATGATCGGGGTGAAAGTCGCCAGCAAATCCCCGGACGAAGACCATCCCTATGGCCACGAACGCTTTGAATGCATCAGCTCCATCGTGTTGGCCCTGATCATCGCCGCTTCCGGTATCGGCGTAGGCTATGCCGCTTTGGTGAATATCTTCTCCGGCGCCATGGAAGCTCCCGGCCTGCTGGCTTTGGCCGTGGCTGCTGTCTCTATCGTCGCCAAAGAATGGATGTTCCGCTTCACCCGCCGGGCCGCCCGGCGCATCCGCTCCGATTCCCTCATGGCCAACGCCCTCAACTACCGCTCCGATGTCTTTTCCTCCTGCGGTGTTTTCATCGGCGTGGCCGGTGCCCGGCTGGGCTTCCCCGCCCTGGATGCCATCGCCTCTTTGGTCATCTGCGCACTCATTCTCCGCTCGGCCATTGAGATTCTGCTGGATGCTCTGAGCAAGATGCTGGACAGCTCCATTGACAAAGAGACCCTCACCCAGCTGCAGGAGCTGGTGCTGAAGCAAGAAGGAGTCCTGGCCCTGGACGATATCAAAACCCGTCAGTTCGGCTCCCGGTATTTTGTGGATGTGGAGATCGCCTGCGACGGAGACCTGTCTCTTCGTGAGGCCCATGCCATCGCCTCCCGGGTCCACGACGAAATCGAGCACCATTTTCCCGAAACCAAGCACTGCTTGGTCCATGTGAATCCCTACGGGGAGGAACACTGATTTTCCACAATGAAAAGGCCTGTCTCTCCAGTGAGAGACAGGCCTTTTTGATTGCTTATGATTTAGTTTGTCTTTTGAGAAGCTGCCTGGGAAGAAGCCGGAACTTTGACAGCCTCGGGTGCGTCGGGCACGAAGAAGGAGCCCACGCAGGCCACCACGGCCACGCCCACCAGGATCCACAGCACAGTGGGCAGTCCCTGGGCGTCGCCCACCTTACCCAGGATAGGAGAAATCACGCCGCCAAAGCTGGAGGCCAGACCCATGGTGATACCGGAAGCCAGACCCACATGGTTGGGCAGCAGCTTCTGTCCCAGAGCCACGGAGGGGCTGAAGGCCAGGTTCAAGCTCATGGCCAAGGGAATGAGCATGATAGTGGACAGGCCCATCCACCGGGAGAAGATAATCACCAGCAGGCAGGGGATGTACATCACCAAGCCGGAGCGGATGACCCGGTTGAAGCCCATCCGGTCGGCCAGACGGCCACCGATGAGAGTGGACAGAGCACCGGCGAAAGCGATGATCGTAGTAGTGGTACCAGAGCGGGCATCGGACTGGAGAAGCACGCTCATCCAGAACAGGGGGATGAAGGTGGTCATGCCGATGGACAAAGTGGAACGAAGGAAGGTGACGGCGGTGAGCTTTCCAAAGCCTTTCCAGTCGTCCTTCTGCCCGGCCGCCATAGCCGCTTTGGTGGCCTGGGCCCCCTCATTGGCAAAACCGGCCAGCGTCTTGGTCTGGCTCAGCAGGAAAGCAGCCATAAGAAAAGCGGGAACGGCCAGAATCGCCGTGCCCTTCAGGCCAAAGCGGGAGATGCCGAACACCGCCAGCATGGGACCCACGGCGCCGCCCAGGTTGCCGCCCACGGAAAAGTTGCTGATGCCCCGGCCTTTGCGCTCGCCAGCCACATAATTGGCCATGCGTCCGCCGTCGGGATGGAACAGGGCCGAGCCGATACCGGTGAAGGCCACCGCTGCAAACATGGCCCAATAGCTGTCCAGAAATCCCAGCATGGAAATGCCGCAGCCCGACATAAAGATGCCCAGGCACATCATCCAGGGCCGGGAATGTTTGTCGGCCATGGAGCCGAACACCGGCTGGATCACCGAACCGATGCTGCTGAGGGCAAAGGTCAATCCGGCTGCCGAAGCCAGGCTGATCCCTTTTTGAGTCACCAAAAAGGGTAGGATGGCCGGCAGGGCGCCGCCGCTGATGTCGGCGCACAAATGGCCCAGCATCATAACGATGCCGTAGGACTCGCGTTTGAGTTTCATTGCTTGTTCCTCTCCTCTTTTCTGTTGCGCTGCCGCCGCAAACCCCCGCGGCGGTTTATCTGCTGAACTCTATTGTATCAGAATACACACCCCAGCACAAGAGCCGGGCCATCTTTTCCATTTTTGTACAGTATATGGACAAATCCCCGAAGCACAGCGTGCTTCGGGGATTTGAAAACAATTTTAACCTTTTTTATGGGTGCCGATGTAAAGGGCCAGGACCATGATATAAATGATCATCATCACAACGAACACCGCGGCCATGCCCTGCCACATCAGCTGGAGGGTCTGGCTCACAACATGAAAATCCACATTCATCCTAAGCGCCCCTTTCTTACAGCAGCATGCCAGGCACCAGGCCCAGAATCACACCGCCCACGATAACCGAACCGATCTGACCGGCCACATTGGCCCCTACCGCGTGCATCAGCAGGTGGTTGGTGGGGTCTTCTTTCAGGCCCATCTTCTGGATTACGCGAGAGGACATGGGGAAGGCCGAGATACCGGCAGCGCCCACCATGGGATTGATCTTGTTCTTGGAAAACAGATTGATGATCTTGGCAAACATACAGCCGGCCACGGTGTCAAACACAAAGGCCACAACACCCAGGGCCATGATCATTACCGTCTGCACATTGATGAAGCTTTCGGCCTTCATGCTGGCGGAAATGGTGATGCCCAGCAGCAGAGTGATCAGGTTGGCCAGCTCCTTCTGCGCGGTCTGGGACAGGTTCTCCAGTACGCCGCACTCGCGGATCAGATTGCCGAACATGAGGAAGCCCACCAGGCTCACTGAGGCGGGAGCCACCAGACCGGCCACCAATGTGACGCCGATGGGGAAGAGCAGCCGGGTCATACGGCTGACACTCTTGGGCTCATAGGGCATGCGGATGAGCCGTTCCTTCCGGGTGGTGCACAGCTTGATGGCAAAGGGCTGGATAATGGGCACCAAAGCCATATAGGAATAGGCCGCCACAGCGATAGCGCCGATGTACTTACTGCCCAGCACCAGGCTGACCAGAATGGCGGTGGGGCCATCGGCCGCACCGATGATACCGGTAGCCGCAGCATCCACCAGGTCAAAGCCCAGCAGAGAGGCCACGGTGATGGTGAGGAACACGCCGAACTGAGCCGCCGCGCCAAAGAGCAGCAGCTTGGGGTTGGAAAGCACCGGTCCGAAGTCGATCATAGCGCCGATGCCGATAAAAAGCAGCAGAGGCATGGCTTCCGAGGCGTGAATGCCCACTTCAAAGAGCCAATCGATGATTCCTTCTACCTGACCGGCCCCTTCCATGGTCTGGGTGAGCACCCCGGACATGGGGATATTGACCAAGATGGCGCCAAAGCCCATGGGCAAAAGCAGCGCCGGCTCCATTTCCTTCTTCACCGCCAGCCAGATGAGCAGGCCGCCGATGACATACATCACCACTTGCTGCCAAGTGATGGAGAGGATCCCTTCTGTTAAAAAATCCATACCTCTTCTCCATTCCTTTGTGTTCTTTCCGCCCTGTCTATAAATAGGAGCGGCGCTCTTGAAATTTTACCATAATTATGCCCCTATGTCAAAATTTATACGGTAAAGTCTGTGTAAAATCCCTTTCATTTTTCCTGGGTGTCCAGCACCTGGCCATCCAGCGTCACCAGGATGGCCAGGGCCCCTTGGGACCGGGCAAATTCCAGCGCCTCCTCCGGTTCCATCAGGAACAATGCGGTGGAAAGACAGTCGGCCAGTGCTCCATCGTCGCAGATCACCGTGGCCGACAGCATCCGCTGGGCGGGATAGAGGGTTTCCGGGTCGATGATATGGTGATACCGCTCCCCATCCACGGTGTAAAACCGCTCGTAACCGCCGGAAGTGACCACGGCCTGGGATGTGATCGTCACCGTATCAATGAGCTCTCCGGCCTGCTGAGGATCTTCAATGCCAACGCTCCAGCCCTCTTTCTCCGGCGGCGCTCCCTGGGCCTGTACATTTCCTCCGGCGGAAATGACGAAATTTTCATACCCGCTTTCCATCAAACTCTCTGTGACCCGCTGGACCGCAAAGCCCTTGGCCACCGCCCCCACATCCAGGGACATCTGGCTGTCCCGCAGCTCTGCGGTGCCCGCTTCCTCATCCAGCACCAGATCTTCGATACGGCAGTGTTCCGCTGCCTGGGACAGCGCCTCCTGGGAAGGCAGCTGGGCCTTTTCCGGCTCCTCCGCCGCCTGCTCCCGCGCCTCATGCCAGATAGACAGCACACTGCCCATGGCCACATTCACCACGCCTCCGGTCCTGTCATAGCACTCCCGGGCAAACAGCAGCAGCTCCATCACTTCCGGCTCCACCTCCACCGGCCCCTGACCAGCCTTTTGGTTCAGCTGATACAAACCGGTGACTCCCTCGTAGGGCACATAGATGTCATAGAGCCGGGACAGTCGCAGAAGCTCTTCTTCCGTCTGGGAAAAAAGCCCGTCAAATTCCTCTTGGGAGGCACAGTAGGCCGTCACAATTACCACCGTGTCAAAGGCTCCATAAAATTCTCCGCTGTATCGCTTCTCCCCGCCGCAGCCGGACAGCATCCCCAGGCAAAGGGCCAGGCACAACAATACACCAATGATTCTTCGCAGTTTCAATTTGATATCCTCCATGGATCCAGGGCCGGTTTTTCCGGGAAAAAGGAAAAATTTTCGCCGGATGATTGCGTCCGCCCCCGTTTTGTGGCATGATTGTATTGTACAGTTCCAACCCCACGGACGCAAGGAGGTGCCCATGAAATTTTCACTTACATCTTTGCCAGGCCGTCTGCTGGCTCTGGCTCTTTGTTTTTGCCTTGTCCTTTCCCTTGCTCCCGCCCTTCAGGCCGCGGCTCAGCCCTTTTCCGATGTGCCGGCGGACAGCTTTGCCTATGAGGACATCCTCTTCCTCCGGGAGCAAGGGATCACTCAGGGCATCGGGAACAATGAATACGGAACCTATCTCACCTTCAAACGCTGCGACTTTGTGCTCATGCTGGGGCGGCTGATGGGCTGGGATCTGTCCCAGACTCCCAAGGCCTCCGATGTGCCCCAGGATCACTATGCCGCCGGAGCGGTGGCCGCGGCCGAAGCCCACGGACTGACGGAAAGCACCGACTCCTATTCTTTCCGCCCCGATGATGCCATCACCCGGGAAGAAATGGCCGTGATGCTGGTGCGTGCCTTGGGCATTTCTTCCCAGGCCGAAAGCAGCCTTGCCGCCCTCTCCCTGGACAATCCCTTCCGGGATCTGTCCCCCACCCAAAACCCGGATACTTTCTACGGGGTGCGCATCGCCTATGACCTGGGCATCATCCAGGGACAGACAACAGAAACTCCCACCACCTTTGATCCCAAAGGCACAGCCACCCGAGAACAGACTGCCGCCATGATGATGCGGTTTTACCGCGTGTCCCAAACCGATCTTTCGGAACTCCACGGCTTTTATGCCATCTCTTCCTATTCCCAAAAGGACAAAATCTCTTCCCTCACTTCCATGACCACCGGCTGGAGCCGGATGGAATATGGAGAAACCGGCCCTTGGCTCAATACCACTTCTGCTGGCAACAATGACTGGGCCGTGCCCGCCGGCAGCCAGGAGATCGTCGATCTGGCCAAAGAGTCCCAGGTGTCCCTGCTGCTGGGAGTCTATCTGGATCTGAGCCAAACTTATGAAGGGAACACCCAGGCTTCCCTGATCCTCTCAGAGGAAAACCGGGAAGCTGCCGTGCAGGCCATCGTGGATTTTCTCCGGGAAAATCCCTCCTATCAAGGAGTGACCATCGACTTTGAAGGCTTTATCTCGGAAAGCTATAAAGCCCCCTTCACTGCTTTTCTCACCCTTTTGCGCCAGGAATTGAATGAAAACGGCTCATACCTGTTGTATTGTGCCCTGCCTCCCATGGAAAACTACCAGGGCTATGACTGGCGGGCCATTGGCGACATTGTGGACAAAGTGATCCTCATGGCCCACGATTACGACCCCAATACACTGCCGGACTATCTTCAGACCGACATCCCCCAAACGCCCCTGGCCCCCTTCAACAAGGTCTACCAGGCCCTGCTTCAGATCACTGACGAGCAGACCGGCGTGCGGGACAAAAGCAAGGTGCTGCTGGCCATCTCCTTCGGTACCACCCGGTGGGAATATACCAACACCACCTTCTCCTCTACGGCCAAGACCTCCAGCTATGAGGCCATCCGCAACCGGCTCCAGTCCGGTTCCTCGGAATATTACTTTGATGAAAGCTCTCAAAGCCCCTACCTCTATTATTACGATGACAGCGACGGCACCTACAATGTGGTCTGGTATGAAAATGCCGACAGTGTGCAGATGAAATGCACTCTGGCCCGGGCCTTCGGCATTGGCGGCGTCTCCCTGTGGCGGCTGGGCCTGGTGCCCGATGAAGATGGGCTCCATTTGAATGTGTGGGAGTCCATCGAGAACGAATTTTGATACAATTTGTTGTTTTCTCAAATTTATATACAAAAAGGAGCGATTTTAGTATGGACAAGAAGTATGTAGACTACATGGTGGAGCAGGCCCAGAAGCTGCTGGCCATCCACAGTCCCACTGGCTACAATCAGGAAGTACAGCAGTATCTGCGGGAAGAGCTGGGACGCATCGGCTATCCGGAGACCACCGGTCCCCGCCGCGGCGGCGTGGCCTGCTGCCTGGGCGGTGAAGGCGACCCCATCACCCTGACCGCTCATGCCGACACCCTGGGCGCCATGGTCCGGGCCATCAAGGACAACGGCACTCTGATGATCACCCCCATCGGCGGTCTGAACCCCAACAATGCGGAAACCAGCAATGTGGAGATCATCACCAAGTTCAACGGCTCCTATTCCGGCACCATCCAGGTGGAAAACGCCTCCACCCATGTGAATCCTCATGTGAACGATCCCCGCAGCTTTGACGAGAACATCGAAGTGGTCATCGACGAAGATGTACACTCGGTAGAAGATGTGCTGGCTCTGGGCATCGAAACCGGCGACTTTGTCTGCCTGGATCCTCGCACCGTTGTCACCAAATCGGGCTACATCAAAAGCCGCTTCCTGGACGACAAGGCCTGCTGCGCCATTCTGCTGGCCTATGCCAAGTATGTAAAAGACGAAAAGGTGCAGCTGCCCCGTCAGGTGTGGGTGCAGTTCAGCGTCTATGAAGAAATCGGCACCGGCGGCGCCACCCTCATCCCCCGGGATGCCCACGACATCATCGCCGTGGACATGGGCTGCGTAGGCGAGCTACAGGCGGGCACCGAGCGGAAAGTCTCCCTGTGTGCCAAGGACTCCAAAGGCCCCTACAGCTATGAGCTGCTGAAAGAGCTGGCCCTGGCCTGCAAGGAAAACGGCGTGGACTATGCAGTGGACACCTATTACCGCTATGGCTCCGATGTAGAAGGCAGCCTGGTGGCCGGCTATGACGCCCGGCATATGACCATGGGCCCTGGCGTCTATGCTTCCCACGGCTACGAGCGCACTCACATCTCCGCTCTGGAGCAGACCTTCCAGTGCATCCGCTTCTACCTGGAAAAGTAATCCTTCCATACAGCATAAAAAAATCCCTATACGCAAAAATGAACAGCACCCCATTTGTTAGACAGTATGATATACTATCTAACAAGTGGGGTGTTTTGCTATGCCAAAAGGAGTACCAAACAAACGATATACGCCGGAGTTCAAGAGAATGGTTGTAGAAACCATGAAAAAAGGACATCTGAGTATCTATGCAGCGATGCAGGAATTTGGAATTAACGACCATAAAATTATAGAGCGCTGGGAACGCATTTATTTGGAAGAAGGGCCGGAAGGGTTAGCCATCGAACGGCGTGGCCGCAGCAGTAAGGGTCGTCCGCCAAAGCAGTTGCCGAAGCAGGTAGAAGAAGATCTGCTGGCAGAAGTCCAGCGATTGCGTGCGGAGAATGACTACCTAAAAAATTTGTGGTTTTGGAAGACGAGCGACGCCAGCACAAAAAACGCTGGTAGTTCAGAAGCTAAGGCAAAAACACGCACTCAGTATTCTGCTCTCAATCGCTCAACTGCCCCGTGCAACTTTCTACTATCATTTGAAGCAGATGCAGAAAGAAGACAAATATGCATCTGTTGTGATAGAAAATTTCTTCGGGCTGCTCAAAAGTGAGCTGCTGTATTTGCAGGAGTTCCGCTCCATGGAACACTTCAAACTGGAACTGATCGAATATCTAGATTACTACAACAACCGCCGCATCAAGGCAAAGCGAAAGGGCTTGCCGCCTGCAATTCACAGACAGCAAGTCCTTTCGGCTGCTTGAACAATTTTTACTTCAGAATATTGTCTAACTTTTTGGGGTCACTTCATTGAAAAGGCGCGGGATTTTTATTTTTGTACTTTTAAAAAGCTTAGACGCCACAGGCTTTTTTCAGCTCATCCACCTTGTCGCACTTCTCCCAGGTGAACTCCGGCTCGTTGCGGCCGAAGTGACCGTAAGCGGCGGTCTTCTGGAAGATGGGACGGCGCAGGTTCAGATGGCGGATGATGGCGGTGGGGCGCAGATCAAAGCACTGACACACGGCCTGCTCGATCTTTTCCACCGGCACAGTCTCGGTGCCGAAGGTCTCCACGGCCACCGACACCGGATGGGCCACGCCAATGGCATAGCTCAGCTGCAGCTCGCACTTTTTGGCGAGACCTGCAGCCACGATGTTCTTTGCCACATACCGGGCCATATAAGCGCCGGAGCGGTCCACCTTGGTGGGGTCTTTGCCGGAGAATGCGCCGCCGCCGTGACGGGCATAGCCGCCGTAGGTATCCACAATGATCTTCCGGCCGGTGAGTCCGCTGTCACCAGCCGGGCCGCCAGTGACAAAACGGCCGGTGGGGTTGATATAGTACTTGGTGTTCTCATCCAGCAGATTCTGGGGAATGGCTTCTTTGATGACATGCTCCATGATGTCCTGGCGCAGCTTTTCCATCTCCACTTCCGGGCCATGCTGGGAGGAAACCACCACAGCGTCCACCCGGGCCGGAACACCGTCCTGGTATTCCACTGTCACCTGGGCCTTTCCATCGGGGCGGAGATAGGGCAGAACCTTCTCTTTGCGCACCTTGGTCAGCTGGCGGCACAACTTATGGGCCAGCATAATGGGCATGGGCATCAGCTCGGGGGTCTCATCGCAGGCAAAGCCGAACATCATGCCCTGATCCCCGGCGCCGTTGTCCTCGTCCTGCTCCGCCTGGCTTTTGGCTTCCAGCGAACGGTCCACGCCCATGGCGATATCGCTGGACTGTTCGTCAATGGAGGTGATGACGGCACAGGTGTCGCAGTCAAAACCGTACTTGGCCCGGTCATAACCGATCTGGCGCACCACTTCCCGAGCGATGTGGGGAATGTCCGCATAGCAGCTGGTGGTGATCTCGCCCATCACATTGACCATGCCGGTGGTGCAGGTGGTCTCACAGGCCACCCGGGCCTGGGGATCTTTTTCCAGAATGGCGTCCAGCACCGCATCGGAAATCTGGTCGCAGATTTTGTCGGGATGTCCCTCGGTCACCGATTCCGAGGTAAAGAATCTTTTTTCCATGGATATGCTTCCTTTCTTTGTTTTCATAGCGTCCAGGTAGAGCCGATGCCTGACAGGCAAAAAAGCGCCCCGCCAGGCGGAGCGCAATCAGTCGAAGGTCCCTCATCTCTCGATACACTACCGCCGGATTTGGCACCTTGCAAAAATGCAGGTTGCCGGGCTTCATCGGGCCGTTCCCTCCGCCACTCTTGATAAGGCTATGAAGTTTTTTCTTTCTGCATTATATCAGTTTTTTCCCCATTGTCAATCCCCCCGTTGCTTTTTCCCAAAATGTGTATCTTTTCCGTAAACATTTCTTTTTTCCTCTCGACATCGGCTTTCTCCTTGATTATAATCAAAGAAAACATTGAACTTCAAACTTTCAGGCCCGAACCTGACCAAGGAGAGTGAAACGATGAATCCCACTTCCCAGAACGGAAAAAAGCCGGAAGGCCCTAAGCGCCTGCGGCGTTCCCTGATTTTTTACTATGTGGGGCTTTTGCTGGTTGTGATCGTGATGAACCTTTTGTTCAGCCGCGATCCCATTCAGATCGACTACAGCGATTTTGTGAAAATGCTGGACGAAGGCAAAGTGGCCGTGGTACAGCTGACCCAGGATGAAATCGCCATCAAGCCCAGCGACAAAAATGACCCCAACATTTATGTCACCGCCGATGTGGGCGATCCCCAGCTGACAGACCGGCTGCTCAGCAGCGGCGTCCAGTTTGGCGGCGTCATTCAAAAAGAGCTGCCCGCTGCGGTATCCATGATGCTCAGCTTTGTGGTGCCTTTTGCCCTGATGGCGCTGCTGGGCACATTCATGTTCCGCATGATCGCAAAAAAAATGGGTCCGGGCAACGCCATGTCCTTTGGCAAGAGCAACGCCAAGGTCTATGTGGAAGCCCAGACCGGCAAGACTTTTGCCGATGTGGCCGGGCAGGATGAAGCCAAAGAAGCCCTTCAGGAGCTGGTGGACTTCCTCCACGCCCCGGAAAAATACAGCAAAATCGGCGCTCAGCTGCCCAAAGGTGCCCTTCTGGTCGGCCCTCCGGGCACCGGTAAAACCCTGCTGGCCAAAGCAGTGGCCGGCGAAGCAGGCGTTCCCTTCTTCTCCATTTCCGGATCGGAATTTGTGGAGATGTTCGTGGGCATGGGCGCCGCCCGGGTGCGGGATCTGTTCAAGCAGGCCCAGGAAAAAGCCCCCTGTATTGTCTTTATCGACGAGATCGACACCATCGGCAAACGCCGGGACTCCACCATGGGCGGCAACGATGAACGGGAGCAAACCCTCAACCAGCTGCTCAGTGAGATGGACGGCTTTGACGGCAGCCGGGGCGTGATCATCCTGGCGGCCACCAACCGGCCGGAGTCTCTGGACCCGGCTCTGCTGCGTCCCGGCCGCTTCGACCGGCGCATCCCGGTGGAGCTGCCCGATCTGGAAGGACGCATTGCCATTCTGAAGGTCCATGCCAAAGATGTGCATGTGGCCCCTGGCGTGGATTTCGGTGTGATCGCCCGGGCCACCGCCGGCGCTTCCGGCGCAGAGCTGGCCAACATCATCAATGAAGGTGCCTTGCGGGCTGTGCGCTGCGGCCGGGAGCAAGTGGAACAGCAGGACTTTGAAGAGGCTGTGGAAACGGTCATCGCCGGTTACCAGCGGAAAAACTCCGCCATCAACGAAAAAGAAAAACAGATCGTGGCCTACCACGAAATCGGTCATGCTTTGGTGGCCGCCAAGCAAAAGGACAGTGCCCCGGTGCACAAGATCACCATTGTTCCCCGGACTTCCGGCGCTCTGGGCTACACCATGCAGGTGGATGAACAGGAGCGGAAGCTGCTCAGCCGGGAAGAGGCCCTGGCCAAGATCGCAACCCTCACCGGCGGCCGGGCCGCCGAGGAGCTGATCTTCGGCACCGGTTCCTCCGGCGCTTCCAACGACATCGAGCAGGCCACCAAGCTGGCCCGCACCATGATCACCCGCTATGGTATGAGCCCCCACTTTGACATGATGGCTCTGGAAACGGTGACCAACCAGTACCTGGGCGGGGACACTTCTCTCACCTGCTCTCCCTCCACCGCCGCCAAGGTGGACGAAGAGGTGCTTCAGGTGATCAAAAGCTGCCATGCCAAGGCCTCGGAGATCCTGGCACAGAATGTGGAAAAACTCCATGCTCTGGCGGCCTATCTTCTGGAAAAGGAGACCATCACCGGAGAAGAGTTCATGGCCATTCTCAATCAATAAAAAAGATGCCCTCAAGGAAAATCCCTTGAGGGCATTTCTTATTTTTCCTCTTTCCTATTTTTCAGGCTGTTTTGCCCATCGATCTCCTGCTGGAATTCTTCTTTTGTTTCCTGCTGCACGGTTTGCCGCAGACCGGAAACCCGGGAACGGAACTCCACTGGGGTGAGGTCCGTGGTAGGCATGGCGGTGGCCACCCATTTCATCCGGCCCAGGCTGCTGTCCAGCAGCATAAATGGCTGAAACAGGGTGAACAGGAAGGCGTGCAACACTCCCAGCTTGGAAATGCGGAAACAGAACAGCAATAGAAGCATGGCCCCCAGCAAACCATAAAGCATGGGGCGCGCCAGGCCCAAAAGGATCAAAAGCAGCTCTGCCGCACCGGCTGCCATATTCCATACACTGCTCATGTCATAGCCTTTTTCCTGGGCCAGCCGCAGCCGGACAGGGAGATAGAGCATATTGCACACCAATGAAACAAGGAGAACCCCTCCAACCAGAAGCAGCGGTCCCCAGTTCCAGGCTTCGGCCTCTTCCGCCCTTTGTTCAAAACCAAAATAGCAATGGGGAATCACGCTCCAGCTTTCATCCCATCGAGCTTCCCGCAGCCCTACCCAAATCACCAGCAACGATACGGCCAGATAGGCCAGGATCACCAGACAGAGCAACGCGAAGACGATCCACCGTCCGGGCACCTCCATTACTTCCCTATCCTGGAAATAGAATCCCAGGCTCAGGAGGAAGTATACGGCAGAGACCACCGACAAAAACAGCAGCAAAGCGACGAAGGGACCGTGAACCGGCTGAATCATACTGAAAGAACGGGTCACTTCCCACAAAAACAAGGAACCTGCTCCCCACAAAAGCACAAAAACCAAACTGCCGGGAAAAAACCGTCGGGAGCGCATCATTCTGCTGGATAACATTCAAGTCCATCCTTCCAATATTATAAGTGACTGAATGTTATTTTACATTGGTTACTTTTCTTGACCCCTCCTTTTTGTTGTGATATTATGATAATACAAAGCTCTATTCTCTGTCAATTTGCAGCAATGTGAACAAAGGAGGGTTTGATGATGAAAAAACGCACAGGGCTTCTTTGCCTTCTTTGCCTTCTGCTCCTTTTGACCCCAGGCTGCCGCCAGGAGAAAGAAGAAAAGACTCCCAATAAACAAAAAGAAGAAGTGCAGCAAGAACAGACAGACGGAAAAAACAACCAGGAAAATGAAGTCCCCACCCTCACCGCTCTTCCTACTGCAACGGAGCGGATGAAAGCGCTGCAAAGCCTTTCGGAAGAAGGGCGTAAGGCCTATAACGATCAGGTCTGCACTTTGCTCAATGAATGTTCCTCCCAGGACATTCAGGACGGTCTGAAAAAAGAGCTGGAAACCTGGAGCGCCCAGGTGGAAGGCGTCACCTTTACCAATGTGTCCATCGAAGTCTATCAGGACCCGCTCTTGATGTGGAGCAATGGAAACAAGCGGCAATATCGGAACATCACAGCGAATATCCAGCTTTTCTATGACCCCACCTCAGTAGATGGGGAAGAAAAGCAAGTAATGGAGCCGCTTTTGGAAGAGGCCCAGCAGATCATCCGTCAAAGCCCCTATTCCCTCAAGCTGAATTCCGCTTGGTTGGCCTTTACCGACCAAGACACCGATTATCCCAACTACACCGTGGACAATGTGAGCGTGGGGCTGACCGGTGAGGATGATCCCGCATCTCCCATCTCTCCGGAAGAGCAGACCCTGCAAACCCTGGCCTATGAAAAGATCGTCGCCTTCAATGACCAGGAATTTTCCGGGGAACAATTTCAGGGCTTACCATATGCCAACATGACCCTCAGCCGCTTCGGCGTGACCCAGGAATCCCCGGTGCTGGAATGTGAAGTCCGCATCCAGGAATCCAATGGAGAAGACGCCCAGGCCTTCGCCCAAAAGCTGGAGGCCCTGGCTCAGGAACTGGCCGATGAGTGGATGGGCGAAAGTGCCGCTCTGGACACACTGGGACTCACCACCGCCAGAATTACCTTTGACCTGCGCTATGCCTCCGGCGATCCTCTGATCTATGAGTTCCCTCTGGGCGGAGCATAAAAAAATCCCTATATGCAAAAAAGGAGCCATTTGGCTCCTTTTTTGAGCGTGTCGAAAAAGTGGCTTAGGCCACTTTTTCGAGTTTTTGCAAGGGGCTGGCGGAGTGCCTCCGCTCCCATACTGCGCTCCCGCGCTGGCGGCGAGCCGCCGCTCCCATACTG